>NZ_AP018920.1:6634597-6940363 GCF_003945385.1 Pseudonocardia autotrophica | reverse complement strand
CGATCGGGTTGAACTGGACGTAGCGGCCGTCGGCGCAGCGGTAGCAGCCGCTGCCGAGAGTCGAGATGGCCCGCTCCGGTGGCAGCCCGGTGGCGACCGGATACGCGCCGGAGCCGCCGATCGCCTCGAACATGGCCGCGTAGAGCGAGATCTCGAGCCGGTCCCCGAGGCCGGTCCGGTGCCGCTCGGTGAGCGCGGCCACGATCGCGACCGCACTGCAGAAGGCGGCGAAGTTCGACGCGACCGGGACGGCGGTGTAGGTGGGCCGGTCCGGGTCCCAGCCCGGTGGGGCGTTGCCTGCCCGTGGGCGGCAGTTCCCGGTCGCGGCGGCGATCACACCCTCCCAGCCCTGCACGCCCGCCCGCGGATCGGCCGCGCCGAAGCCGGGGATCGCGCAGTACACGAGCCCGCGATTGGCCGCCCGCAGCTGCGCCCAGCCCAGTCCGAGCCGATCGGTGACGCCCGGCCGGAAGTTCTCCACCAGCACGTCGGCCTCGGCCGCCAGCGCACGGGCCGCGGCGAGACCGTCCGGGGCCTTCAGGTCGAGCTCGACGCGGCGCTTGCCGCGGTCCAGGAACGGATCGGCCGCTGCGGCGCCGGGCCGGGCCACGCGCACGACATCGGCGCCCTGGTCCGCCAGCAGCAGCGCCGTCAGCGGGCCCGCGACGTGGTGGCCCAGGTCGAGCACCCGGACGCCCGCCAGCGGTGCGCTCATCGGAGGGTCTCCACCGGCCCGGCGGCGTCGATGCCGGCCGGGGCCGGGCTCGACGGCTGGTGCCGCAGGCAGGCGACGCGCCGGGTCGGCGACAGCTCCAGCAGCGGAGGATCGTCGGCCGCACACGCGTCCATCGCGACCGGGCACCGGCTGCGGAAGCGGCACCCGGACGGCGGCGACGCCGGGTCCGGCAGGTCGCCCTGCAGCACGGTGCGCCGCCGGGACCGCTGCAGCTGCGGGTTCGGCACCGGCACGGCCGAGAGCAGCGCCCTGGTGTACGGGTGCCGGGGGTCCTCGGCGATCTCCTGGGCGGTGCCCTCCTCGACGATCCGGCCGAAGTACATCACCGCGATCCGGTGGGCGAGGTGCCGGACGGTGGCGAAGTCGTGCGAGACCAGCAGCACCGCCTGGCCGCTGTGCTGCTGGATGTCGAGCAGCAGATTGAGGATCTCCGACCGGGTGGACAGGTCGAGTGCGGAGGTCGGCTCGTCGGCGACCAGCACCTCGGGACCCAGCGCCAGCGCGCGGGCGATGCACACCCGCTGGCGCTGCCCGCCGGAGAGCTCGTCCGGGCGCCGGTGGGCGAACTCGGGATCCAGGGTGACCCGTTCCAACAGCGGGCCCGCGGCGTCGAGGGCCTCGGAGCCGCTGATCCGGCCGTGCACCACCAGGGGTTCGGTGACCGCGTGCCCGACGGTCTTCGTCGGGTCCAGCGCGCCGTACGGGTCCTGGAAGATGAACTGGAGCCGGGAACGGAGCTCCTTCAGCTCCGCGCCACGTACCCGGGTGACGTCGCGGCCGCAGACCTCCACGGTGCCGGTGTCCGGTTCGGCGAGCCGGGCGATCAATCTGCCGACCGTCGTCTTGCCGGAGCCCGACTCACCGACCAGGCCGAGGGTCGTCCCGGCCCGCACCGTGAGATCGACGCCGTCCACCGCGTGCACCGACCGCAACGGCCGGCCGAACAGGGTCCGGGTCAGCGGGAAGCTCTTCACCAGGCCGGAGGCCCGGACGACCACCGCCGGATCCGGGCTCGTCGGATCAGACACGGGCCACCCCTTCCAGAGTCAGTTCGCCACCCGAGACCCGCCCGCACCGGGTGCGGTGACCGTGCTCCAGCTCGGTGTCGACCTGCGGCAGCGCGCACTGCTCGGGCAGGCCGTGCCCGCAGCGCGGGCGGAACCGGCAGCCGTCCGGGAACCGGCCCGCCGGCGGGACCCGGCCGGGAATCACGTTCAGCCGGGTGCGCGGACTGCCGGACTGCGGGACGGCCGCCAGCAACGCGCTCGAGTACGGATGCTGCGGGTCGTAGAACAGCCCGTCGATCGAGGTCCGCTCGACGACGTGGCCGGCGTACATCACGACGACGTCGTCGCAGAAGTCGGCGACGACACCGAGATCGTGGGTGACCAGCAGCACCGCCAGGTCCATGTCCCGCTGCAGGTCGCGCAGCAGCTGCAGGATCTCCGCCTGGATCGTCACGTCCAGTGCGGTGGTCGGCTCGTCGGCGATCACCAGCCTCGGGTCGCAGGCGATCGCGCCGGCGATCATCACCCGCTGCTGCATCCCGCCGCTGAGCTCGTGCGGGTAGGAACGGACCCGCTGCGCGGCGTTCGGGATGCCGACCCGGTCCAGCAGCTCCGCCGCGCGCAGGTGCGCGGTCCGCCGGCTCTCGCCCAGGTGTAGCCGGCGGGCCTCGGCGATCTGGTCACCGACCGTCATGGTCGGGTTGAGGCTGCTCATCGGTTCCTGGAAGACGATGCCGACCGGCCCGCCGCGCACCGAGCGCAGCTCGCGCTCGCGGCACCGCAGCAGGTCGACGCCGTCGAAGTGGACCGAGCCGGACCGGACCGGCAGCCCGGGCGGCAGCAGCCGCAGCACGGCCATCGAGGTCAGGCTCTTGCCGCACCCGGACTCGCCGATCAGGGCCAGCGAACGTCCCCGGTGCACGTCGAACGTGACGTCCTCGACGAGTCCGCGCTGGCCGGGCTCGCCGGGCAGGTCGATGGTCAGGCCGCGGACCGAGAGCAGTGGTTCCCCGGCCGGGCGCGATGGTGCGGTCACATCCGCCTCCGGATCCCGACGGCGTCGCGGATCGCGTCGCCGATCGTGTTGAACGACAGCACGGTCAGCACCATCGCCACGCCGGGCGGGATGACCGCGTAGGGCGCGTCGAACTGGCTGGCGTAGGCCGCCTTGAGCATCGATCCCCAGCTCGCGTCCGGGGGCTGTACGCCGAGCCCGAGGAAGCTCAGGCTCGCCTCGACGAGCAGTGCCACCCCCATCAGGATGGTCACCTGGACCATGACCGGCGCCGCGATGTTCGGCAGCACGTGGACGGCCAGGATCCGGCGTTGCGAGGATCCGATCGCCGTCGCCGACTGCACGAAGGTCTCCTCGGTCACCGCGAGTGCGGCGCCGCGGACGATCCGGAACATCGTCGGGGTGAAGATGATCCCGACCGCGATCATGGTGTTGACCAGGCCCGGCCCGAGCACCGCGACGATCGCCAGCGCACCCACCAGCGCGGGCAGCGCCAGCACGGTGTCGGCGAGCCGCCCGGTGACGGCGTCCACCCAGCCACCGCGGATCGCCGCCAGCAGGCCCAGCGGCAGCCCGATCGCGACCGCGATCCCGACCGAGATCAGCGGGGCGATGATGGTGATCCGGGACGCGGTGATGATCCGGCTGAGCACGTCGCGGCCGAAGTCGTCGGTTCCGAACAGGTGGGTCCAGCTCGGGTCGGCGAACCGGTTGGCCAGGTTCTGGGCGTCCGGGTCGTGCGGGGCGACGAGCGGCCCGATGATCGCGAGTACGACCAGCAGCGCGACGACGCCGACCGAGGCGGCGCTCGCCGGTCGCCCGACCACGGCGCGCAGCACCCGGTTCCGGCGCCTCGGGCTGCGCGGCGGCGGGGTCGCAGCGGGATCCACCCGGGCGGCCGGCTGCCCGGCCGGCTCCATCGTCCGAGGCTCGGGGGGAGGATTCATGCGGCTCTCACCTTCGGGTTGATCCAGCCGTAGGCCAGGTCGACGACGAGGTTCACGACCACCACGACCAGCGCGCAGAACAGCACGTAGCCCTGGATCACCGGGTAGTCGCGTTGCAGGACCGAGTTGACCGCCAGCGAGCCGAGACCGGAGATGCCGACCACGGCCTCGATCACGATCGTGCCGCCGATCAGCCGGCTGGTCTGCAGGCCGAGCACGGTGACCACCGGGATCGCCGCGTTGCGCAGGACGTGCCTGCCGATCAGGTGCGGCGTCGAGGCCCCGCGGGCCCGGGCGGTGCGGATGTAGGGCCGCGCGAGGACGTCCGCGACGCAGCCGCGGGTGTGCCGGGCCAGCTCGGCGGCGGTGGCCAGACCGAGCGCGGTCGCCGGGATCAGGATGTGCGAGAGCCAGGTGCCGAAGCCCCGGTCGAGCGGGACGTAGGTGGTGGCGGGCAGCCATCGCAGGGTCAGCGCGAAGACCGACACCAGCAGCATCGCCACCCAGAAGCTGGGCATCGCGATACCGAGGGTCGCCAGGGTGGAGACCGCGCGGTCGATCCAGCTGCCCTGGCGCAGACCGGCGATCACGCCGGCGCCGACACCGAGCAGCAGGGCCAGGATGATCGCGGTGAGCGTGAGGGCCAGGGTCGGCGGTGCCACGTCGAGGATCGCCTGGGTGACGGGCTGGTTGGTGAACAGCGAGTTGCCGAGGTCCCCTTGCAGGACTCCGCCGAGCCAGGACAGGTACTGCTCGTACACCGGACGGTCCAGGCCCAGCTGTGCGCGGATCCGGTCGACGTCGGCGACCGAGGCGTTGTCGCCCGCGATCACCTCTGCCGGGTCTCCGGGGATCAGCTGGACCATCAGGAAGGTCAGCAGTGAGACGAGCCAGAGAACGAGTAGGCCTCCACCGATCCGGCGGATGACCATCCGTGAGTTCATCGTCGCTCCGTCCGACGCTGGGCGGTGGTGACGCAGCCGCAGAGGGGGATGCTGGTCGCGGCGATCGTCCGATTATTGGACTTTCTGTTCGTTTACTGACACTTATCGTGCACCGTGGTGTGGTCCACGTCAAGGTGCGGACCGGCAGCAAACGCTGCTGCGCAGCGCGGATGCCGTGCGGCCGTGGAACGATCGGGCGCCCCCGGGCGGAGACGCCGCTGCCCCACCGCCGGGCCGCGGCGTACTCGCCGGGCCGCGGATCGGTGGGGCAGCGGTGGAGGGCGTCGGTGCACGTCGGGGCACGGCGCCGCGGGCCGCGGGCGGCCGTCGTTCCCGGGCGCCTGCGGCGAGATGTGGCCGAGCGGTCAGATGCCGCCGTCGGCGATCAGCCGGGCGGTGTCCAGCAACCGGCCGGCGACGTGCTCGACGTCCACGTCGCCCATCGAGACGACGCCGATGGCGGCGTCGAGGGAGTGCCCGTCCCCGTCGAACAGAGGGACCGCGATCCCCACCGCTCCCGCGGTGAGCCGCCCGCGGGAGACCGCGTAACCGGCCTCCCTGGCGTCCCGCACGGCGTCCGGATCCGAGGTCCGCGGCTTGCGGGCCATCAGGATCGCCAGGCCGCTCGCGCCCTGGGCCAGCGGATGCCGGGCACCGCTGTGCTGGGACAGGTGGAAGACCGAGGCGGGCGGCTCGAAGACGGACAGCGCGACCGCGTCGTCGCCCTCGGCGACGACACACTGCGCGGTGACCTCCAGCTCCTGCGCGAGCCGGCGCAGATGCGGTGCCGTCGCCCGGCGCAGCTCCGGATTGGCCTGCCGGGCCAGCTGCATCACGCCCAGGCCCAGCCGGTACCGGCCGGAGCTGCCCTCGGCCACCAGCCGGTGCGCGCGCAAGGTGGTGAGCAGCCGGTAGACGGCCTGCCGGTGCACCCCGAGCGAGGTCGCCAGCTCGGCGACCGTCATCTCGCGGTCCTCGTTCGCCAGCAGCTCCAGCAGTCGCAGCCCACGATCGAGGGTCAGCGAACCGCTCTGTGCCGGCCCGTCGCCGTCCCGCACCTCCGCGCTCATCTGCGACACCTTCCCCGACCTAGGCTGTGACCACCGGCTCCTGTCCGCCGGGCGTGACGGAGGGTCGTCACCCTATCGCTCGGCATCCGCCCGCTCACGATGCGCACGTCCGGTCGGCGGCGGCGGCGGCCGCTCCGGCGATCCGGCCGAACGCCATGCACTCGGCGAGACTGGCACCGCCCGCCGGGTAGAGCAGCCCGTGTATCGAGCCCAGCTCGCCTGCCGAGTACAGGTTCCCGACCGGGGTGCCGCCGACGCCGCGCACCCGGGCGCCCGCGTCCCGGCGTGGTCCGCCGACGGTGTGCGAACCGCCCGGGTACAAGGGCACCGCGAAGAAGCGCCGTCCGTCGAGGGGGACCAGGGTCGAGGGTGCACGTCCGAACTCCTCGTCCCGGCCCGCGGCGCAGGAGGCGTTGTAGCGCCGCACCGACTCGGTCAGCGCTTCCGCGTCGACGCCGCAGAGACCGGCCAGCTCGTGCAGCGTTGCGGCGCTCCGGATCCAGCCGCGCTCCAGCTCGGCGACGTTGTCACAGCTCCAGGTGTAGTCCTGCACCGGGCCGGCCGGGCCGGAGTAGGTGGGGACCAGCGGGCCCTTGTCGAAGCGCCGCTCGTCGAAGATCCACCAGGTGGGGATCCGCGGATGCGAGAGCCGCTGCGCGTCCATCCCGAGCAGCTCCAGGTGCGCGGCGTGCTGACGGCCCGGCTCGGCCAGGAACCGCTGCCCGGCGCCGTCGACGAACACCGCTCCCGGGTTGACCGCGCGGTCCGGGTCGGGCCCGAACCGTCCGGTGCCCCAGACGTCGATCCCGGTCCCCCCGGTGTAGCCGTTGCCGGGGAACCGGGCGACGAAGTGCCCCGGCCAGACGTTCATGTGCCACAGTTCGGCGCCGACCTGCTGGGCCATCCGGATCCCGTCGCCGGTGTTGTCCTGGCTGCCGTAGAACCAGGCCCGGGGAACCGGCAGGAACTGGCGTTGCAGAGCCGGATCGCCCTCGAACCCGCCGACCGCCAGCACCACGCCGCGCCGGGCTCCGATCCGCTGCTCGCGCCCGCCGTCGTCGACCCGGACGCCGAGCACGTCGCCGTCCGGGCCGGTGATCAGTCCGGTCGCCGCGGCGCCGAACCGGACCTCGATCCCGCGTTCGTCGACGAGCGAGCGGAGCAGACCGAACAGCGGGCAGCCCGGCCAGCGGGCCGCCCGCTCGGAGGGCAGCACCCGGTGCACCGTGACCGAGCCGTGGTCGGGCAGCGCGTCGTGCTCGCCGTGCAGGTCCAGGACGCTGTACTCGCCGCCCTGCGCGGTCAGCCAGGCCGGGTTCGCCGCGGTCTCGACCGCCCACGTCCGGATCAGTTCCGGCTCGACGGCCGTGTCTTCCCCGGACACCGCATAGGACGCCGTCAGATAGCGGCACGCGGCGTCGATGTCGTTGGGCACCAGGAAGAAGCCCGCCGCGTACCGGCTGTTCGGCCGATGCCGCTCGGCGGTCTGTTTCTCCAGCACCAGCACCTGTGCGCCGGCGTCGTGCGCGGTCACCGCGGCGACCGCGCCCGCGTCACCGAGCCCCAGCACGACGACGTCGACCGTGCGATCGAATCCTGTCCCGGGCATCAGCACCTCCTCAGCCGGTCTCCGCGGCGAGGCCGAACAGTCGCACCGCGTTCTCCTTGAGGATCTTCGGCCGGACCTCGTCCCGGAAGCCGGCCGCGGCGAAGTCCTCCAGCCAGCGCTCCGGAGTGATCATCGGGAAGTCCGATCCGAACAGCATCTTGTCCTTGAGCAGGGTGTTCGCGTACTGCACCAGCTGCGGCGGGAAGTACTTCGGAGACCAGCCGGACAGGTCGATGTAGACGTTCGGCTTGTGCATGGCGACCGACAGGGCTTCGTCCTGCCAGGGGAACGACGGGTGCGCCAGCACGATCTTCAGGTCCGGGAAGTCCACCGCGACGTCGTCGACGGCCATCGGGGTCGAGTACTTGAGCCGCAGCCCGCCGCCACCGCGCTGCCCGGCGCCTGCGCCGGTGTGCCCGGTGTGGAACAACGCGACCATCCCGTGTTCCTGCAGCACCTCGTAGAGCGGATAGGCCATCCGGTCGTTCGGGAAGAAGCCCTGTGACGTCGGGTGGAACTTGAAGCCCTGCACCCCGTGCTCGGTGATCAGGCTGCGGGCCGCCCGGACACCTGCCGCGCCGCGGTGCGGGTCGATGCTGGCGAACGGGATCAGCACGTCGGAGTGCTCCGCGGCCAGGTCGGCGATCTCCTCGTTGGGCGGGTTCGGCTCCCGGCCGGTCTGGTGCGCCGAGTCCACGGTGAACACGACCGCCGCCATCCGCCTGGCGCGGTAGTACTCGGCCAGCATCGGCACGGTGAAGCGGGTGACCTTGTCCGTCTTGAAGTACTTCGCCATCGCGTCGAAGCTCTCCGACCGGTCGGGCGCGGACGCCTCGGCGACCGAGAGCTGCACGTGGGTGTGCACGTCGATCGCGTCGACGGCATCGGGGTCGATCCTGCGGGTCATGTCGCCTCCCCGGCCGTGACGACGGTGGCCGAGCCGCCGAGCACGGCTCGTCCGTCCTGGTTGGTGGTGGTCAGTGTGACCTCGGCGAGCTGCTCGTCGCCCTCGGCCCGCACCTCGTCGATCCGTGCGGTCACCGTGAGGGTGTCGCCGGGCCAGGTCGGGGCCTGGAACCGGGCGCGGTAGCGGCGCACGTTCGCGGTGCCGAACCAGTCGACGAGCACCTGCCCGGCCAGCCCCATCACCAGCATCCCGTGCGACATCACCGTCGGGTGGCCCGCGACCTGCGTGGCGAAGGGCTCGTCGGTGTGCAGCGGGTTGAAGTCCCCGCCGGCTCCGGCGTACATCACGATCTGGGTCCGCCGGAGGTTCTCGACGACGACCTCGGTCCGCTCCTCGCCGACGGTCACGGCGACCGGCGCGGCGCTCATGCCGAGCCCTCCGCCGGACGGGTGCGGACGGTCACCGCGGTGGCGCGGGCGACCAGCTCGCCGTCGGCGTCGTGGAAGTCGGTGTGCCGCTCGGTGAAGTCCAGCACTCCGGAACGGCCCTCCTTGCTCCAGGTCCGCCCGTCCCGCTTGCTCGGGACCAGGGTCTCGCCGACCTGCAGCGGGCGGTAGTAGGTGAACTCCTGCTCGGCGTGCAGCCCGCCACCGCCGGCTCCGGCACCGCCCGGGCCGGCGCCGGAGCCCTGCCACGGCTGTCCCGGTCGCATCCGCAGGGGCCAGTCCGGGTCGAAGTGGGCATAGGCGATCGGGAAGGTCGGCGGCACGCCGCCGTCGGGCTCGGCGCCGAGCGCCCTGGCGAACGCCAGCACGTGCCCCCGTTCGATCGGGAAGCTCCGCTGGGTCATCTGTTCTCCTCCTGGTTCCGGGTGGCGAGCTGCTTCGCCCGGGTGCGGTCGACCTTGCCCGCCGGGGTGCGTGGCACCGCGTCGATACGGATCAGCGTGCGGGGATGCTTGTAGCGGGCGAGCCGGGCGTCCAGGTGCGAGATCAGTGCCTCGTCGGAGTGCCCGCTGAGCTCGCCGGCCACCAGCGCGGTGACCTCCTGGCCCCAGCGCGGGTCCGGCATGCCGATGACGACGGCGTCGGTGACGGCAGGGTGCGCGACCAGCGCCTGCTCGACCTCCTCCGGGAAGACCTTCTCGCCACCGGTGTTGATCACGCCGTCGCCCCGGCCGAGCAGGATCAGCTTGCCGTCGGCGTCGAGTGAGGCCAGGTCGCCGGGGACCGCGTAACGCACCCCGTCGATCACCCGCCAGGTGCGCGCGGTGCGCTCCGGATCACGCAGGTAGCCGACCGGCTGCGGGCCGGCGCTGGCCAGCACACCCACCCGGCCGCTGCCCGGCTCGACGTCGCGGTCCTGTTCGTCGAGCACCCTGGCCACCGGTGCCAGATCGAACCGGCCGTCTGCCAGGTCGGCATCGCGGCTCGCCTCGGCGACCCCGAACGGACCGCCCTCGGACGCGGAGATGTTGTCCACCAGCGTCATCGACCCCTCGGCGAGCAGGGAGCGTTTGACATCGACGCTCCAGGCCACTCCGGAGCTGGTGATCCGGCGCATGCTGGAGATGTCGTACGGGGTGCCGGTCGCGCGTTGCTCGCCGAGCGCGTCCACCAGCGGCCTGCCGAACGCGTCGCCGACGATCACCATCTCGGTGGCCCGCTCACGGCCCACCACCTGCCAGACCTCGTGTGCGTCCAGCGAGTGCGAGGTGCAGAAGCAGACGGTGCCGCCGCCGAGCAGCGTGCGCATCGCGTGGAAGAAGCCGGTCCCGTGCATCAGCGGCGACATCGGCAGCACCACCGGGACGGCGTCCCGCTCGCGCAGCCCGGCGACCGCGGCCCGGACCTCCGCCGGATCGGCCGGGGCGGCGATGCCCTGCTGGCGGAAGACCGAGCCGAGGATGCCGAGCAGGCCGGTGCGGTCCCAGATCACGCCCTTCGGTCGGCCGGTGGTTCCCCCGGTGAGCAGGATGATCCCGTGCTCGAACCCGGTCTCGTCGACGGCGGTGACCGGCTCCCCGCCCGCCGCGGCGTCCGCGTAGGACGCCGCGGTGCCGGCCGCGGAGTCGCCGGTCCGCAGCACCGCGGTCAGTTTCGGCAGCGAGCCGGCGACCCCGCCGACGCGCTCGGTCAGGCTCTCGTCGTGCACCAGCGCCACGGCCTCCACGTGATCGAGCACGTAGGCCAGCTCGGGTTCGCGGTACCGGTAGTTGATGTTGACCGGGACCGCGCCGATCCGGAAGGCGGCGAGCACCGTCTCCAGGTACTCGACCCCGTTGTAGAGGGCGATCGCCACGGTGTCCCCGAGGCCGACGCCGCGCGCGGCGAGCGTCCCGGCGACCCGGTCGGCGCGCGCGTGCAGCTCGGCGTAACTGATCCGCACGTCGCCGTGGGACACGGCGATGCGGCCGTCCGCGGCGTCGCCCGCCGCCCGCAGGGCCGCGGACACGCTCATCGGACTCTCATGGGTGGGCAAGGTGGCCTCCGATCCGGGAGTGCCCGCGAAGGAGGTCGCGGGAGATGATCATTCGTTGCATCTCGTCGGTGCCCTCGAAGATCCGCATCACGCGTACCGACCGGTACCACCACTCCAGTGGGAGCTCCCTGGTGTAGCCCAGGCCGCCGTGGATCTGGAGTGCACGATCCACCACCCGGCCCACCATCCCGGTGCAGTACAGCTTGGCGAGGGCCGCGGCGTGCCGGGCGTCGGCCCCCCGGTCGGCGTCCCACGCCGCCCGCAGTGCCAGCCAGCGGCCGGCTTCCAGCTCGGTCTCGGAGTCGGCGAGCATCCAGCCGATGCCCTGGTTGGAGCCGATCGTCCGGCCGAAGGTCTCCCGGGTGTTCGCGTAGCTCACGGCCATCTGCAGGCATCGGGTCGCGATCCCGACGCACTGCGCGGCGATCGTGTGCCTGCCCTTGCCGATCCAGCGCATCGCCAGCTCGAAGCCCGTGCCGACCTCGCCGAGGACCGCCGAGTCCGGCACCCGGACGTCGTCGAGGAACAGCGTCGCCGGCTCGTGCCAGCTGCCCATCGTGGGGATCGGGCTGGAGGTCCATCCCTGCTCGCGGTCGATCAGGAACGCGGTGATCCCCGGTTCGGCGACGGCGAAGACGATGGCGTAGTCGGCCTCGTGGCCACCGGTGATGAAGGTCTTCTGGCCGTTGATCAGCCAGTCGGCGCCGTCCCGGCGGGCGGTGGTGCTGATCGCCCGGGCGTCGGAGCCCGCGCCCGGCTCGGTCAGCGCGAAGCAGCCGCGCCGCACGCCCTCGATGGTGGGGCGCAGGTAGGCCTCCTGCTGGGCGGGCGTGGCGGCGAACAGGATGTTGTCCGCGGCCCCGCCGAACCGGAACGGCACGCAGGTCGTCGCCAGCTCCGTCGTGACCAGCGACTGCAGCATCGCCGGAAGGTCCATCCCGCCCCACTCGGCAGGGGTGGCGAGCCCCCAGAACCCGAACTCACGGGCCTTGCGCTGCAGCTCGGCCAGCTCGTCGTGCGGCAGGCCGGGCTCGCCGGAGCGCTCGCGCCGCAGGAACTCCGGCTCGCGCGGCAACAGCTCACGTTGCACGAACCGGCGGACGGTGTCCCGGATGTCGCGATCCTCGACAGTGAGTGCGAAGTCCATCGGAGGATCAGGTCCCGTTCCGGGCAGGCAGGTCGTAGGCCCGCGCGTTGGAGATCATCGCCGCGTCCATCATCCAGGCCTTCGCCCGCCGCGGATCCGCGGCGATGTCGGACATCTGCTGCTGGAAGCGGCGCCGCTGGTGCTCGTCCGACTCGGCCAGCGCGGTCGTGGTCCGGTGGGTGATCTCCTGGACCGTCTCCACCGCAGCCTTGCGCCGCCGGGTGGCCCACAGGTCCAGCACGCTCTCGTCGAGCTCGCCGCGGAGGTGGCCGGTGAGCTGCACGGACAGGTCGAACGCGTCGTGGATCCCGCTGTTCAGGCCCATCCCGCCCATCGGGCTGTTGATGTGCGCCGCATCGCCGAGCAGCAGCACCCGGCCGTGCCGGAAGCTGTCCACCACCCGCTGGTGCACCGCATAGGTCTTGCGTTCGAGCAGCACCAGATCGGGCTGGTCGCCGAGCAGCGTCCGCAGCCGCTGCCCGACGTAGGAGTCGGAGACGGCCTCCTCGCTGCTCACCTCCGGCGGCACCGAGACGACCACCCGCCACACGTCCGGCACCCGCAGCACCAGCAGATGCTCCACCGGGTCGGAGATGTAATTGACGTCGCAGATCCCCGGCAGCAGCGTGTCGATCGGGTAGTCGATGGACAGCACCAGATAGCGGTGCTCGTAGGTGAGCCCCTCGAACGGGCAGTCGAGCACCTTGCGAACTGTGCTGCGCGCCCCGTCGGTCGCCAGCGCCCAGCGAGCGGTGCTCCGGTGCGGCCCGGACTGCAGCACCACGTGGTCGCCGGCGTCGCGCAGGTCGCTGATCCCGCGGCCCATCCGGATGGTCACATCGGGATGTTCGGCGGCGAGTGTGTCCCGCAGGATCTGGGTGTACTTGTACTGCTCGAGCTGCAGCCGGAACGGGTACTCGGTCTCGTCGCCGAGCGCACCGAAGTCGAACTCGGCGATCAACCCGTCCGTCCGGTCCCGGACCTGGTAGCGCGGTGCGATCAGTCCGGCGGCGAGCATCGCGTCCGCGATGCCCAGGTGCCGGGCGATCTCGACGGTCGGCGGGTGGAACGTCGACGCCCGCCACTCGGTGCTGAGCTCGGGCTCGGACTCGAAGACGGTGACCCCGATCCCGGCCCTGGCCAGCGCCAGCGCCGCGGTCAGCCCGACCGGCCCCGCACCGACGACGGCGACCTCGGTGTCGGTATCCGTGCCGCTGCCGCTGCCGCTGCCGGTGCTGCTGCCGGTGCCGCTCGCGCGCCCCCGTGCGGTGCTCATCAGGTACTCCACTCGACGATGTGGTCGCACATGCGTGCGGCCAGCTCGGGGGTGCCCTGGAAGTAGTGGTCCGCGCCGGCGATCTCGACCAGCTCACGCCGGTCGTGCCGGACCGCGTCGTACATCCCACGGGCGTGGCTGGGGAATGCGGCACAGTCGGCGGAGCCGTACACCACCATCACCGGGGCGCTCACCCCGCGCAGTCGCTGGTAGGCGTTCGCCCGGCTGTGCGTGTGGCTCCACTGGCTGAGCCAGGACCGCAGGCTGGTCAGGTGCCCCAGCGATGCCGGCTGGGTGTTGGCGGTCCACGGATCGCCCCACAACGTTCCGGCGCGGCGGTCCGACGGATCCAGCGTGAGATCGGTGAACCGCAGGTCGGCGGCCGTCCCGTGGACGACGAACGGCAGGTCGTCCGGGCCCGGGCGGTCCAGCTTCGTGAGCTGGGTGAGCCGCTCGAACGCCCACCCGGAGATCCGCTCGTTGCGGGCGATCTGCGCGGCCCGGTAGCGCTGCACGAACTCCGCCGGGTACGGCGGCCCGTGCTGCGGGTCGAACATGTCCAGCCCGGGGTCCCGGCCGAACGGGTCCTGTTCGTCGACGATCGCGGGATCGAGTCCCTCGGTGTACACGGTCGCCCGCCCCGGGTGGGCCATCGCCATGACCAACCGGTCGGCCGGGATCAGCCCGGCGCCGGCGAGATCGACCGGGTCGCCGGCCGGGGTCTCGGTGATCGTCGGGTTCTCGGCCTGCTCCTGGTACAGCGCGGCCAATCCGCCGCCACCGGAGTTGCCGACCAGCACGATCTCGGAGTACCCGAGCCGGTGCAGGTGGGCGATCGCGGCACCGATGTCCAGAACGCAGTTCTCCATGATCAGTGCGGAGTCGTTCCCGACGTAACGGGTGCACAGGCCGACCGCGGCGACGCCGCGTTCGGCGAGATCGGACAGTGCGTAGTGGCCGAGGAAGTTCGACGCCGGGTGCACGATCAGCACGGCGGTGGTCGGGGTGCGGCGGTCGTCCCGCCAGAGGGTGGCCCAGATCTTGCCGCTGAGCCTGGCCACGCCGGAGTTGATGTCCAGACGTTGCCCGGCGGGCATCGGGATTCCGAGCAGTTCGCGGATCAGCACGTGCGGCCCCTCACCCGCGCTGGTTCCAGGCGTGCAGGTTGGCAGCCCCCTCGTGGGCGTCCTGCTCGGTGAGCTCGCGGGTCTGCAGGGTGAGCTCGATCCGGACGCCGTTGGGATCGAAGACGTAGAGCGACTCCCAGACGCCGTCGTGATCGACGATCCCGTTGACCTCGACCCCCTCGGTCTCGAAGTGCGTCTTCCAGGCCAGCAGCTCCTCCATCGAGTCGATGTTGAGCGCGAGGTGCCGGATCCAGGACGGCACCGCGTCCGGTTCGTACGCGGGCAGGCCGTCGACCTCGAAGAACGCGATCGCGCTGCCGTCGCCGAGCCCGAAGAAGGTGTGCAGGAACGGGGTCTTCGCCCCGCTGGAGGGCACCTCCTCCTGCCGGATCGCGGCGATCAGCGGGCACCGCAGTACCCGTGTGTAGAAGTCGTGCGTCCGTTGCGAGTCCCACGTCGGGTACGCGATGTGGTTCAGCGAGCGCGGGGCCTGCAGTTCCGAGGCGACGGTGTCGGCCATGATGCCTCTTCTCGATTATTGGACAGTGAGCCCGGTATCCGTACGGATAGTGCGGCCTGAAAAGGGGTGTTGTCAACCGATCACCCGCGGGCGGCGACACAACGGCCGGCCCGCTGCGGGCAGGGGTCGGCGGCGCCACCGGAGGTCGTCCGGTGGCGCCGCTCGTTGCCCGCCGGGCCGGGCGGATGTCAGCAGGTCACGGCGTGACGACGCTGCGCAGGGCGCGTCCGGCGAGCAGCTCGTCGAAGCCGCTCTGGGCGTCGGCCAGCGGGTAGCTGCCGGTGAGATAGCGCTCGAGCGGCAGCTCGCCGTCCAGGTAGCGGCGCGCGAGCATCGGCAGGTCGCGGTGCGCGTCGCAGTCGCCCCAGATCGACACCCGCAGCGAACCGCCGGTCAGGAACAGCTCGCGCAGGCCCAGCTCGACGGTGTCGCCGACCTTCGGTGCACCCACCACCACCAGCCGGGAGCCCACCGCCCGGACCTTCAGCGCCAGGTCGAGCGTGCGCGGACCGCCGACCGCGTCGAGCACCACGTCGGCGCCGCGGCCCCCGGTGATCCGGCGGACCGCCTCCACCGGGTCGGCGGCCCCGGCGTCCACCGTGTGCGTCGCCCCGAACGCGGTCGCCGGCTCCAGCTTCCCGGCCTGCACGTCGAGCGCGATGATCCGCTCGGCCCCCGCTGCGGAGGCCCCGGCGACGGCGGCCAGGCCGACCGCGCCGCAGCCGATCACCACCACGTCGTCGGACGGGCCGACCTCGGCGGTGTGCACCGCGGCGCCGTAGCCGCTCGGCACGCCGCAGCCCAGCAGCGCGGCGATCTCCGGCGGCACCCGCGGGTCGATCGGGACCACGTTGGCCGCCGGCACGATCGTCCGCTCGGCCAACCCGCCGACACCGAGTACCGGGGTGCCCGACACGCCGTCGGCGAGCGGGATCGGCGGGCGGCGCAGGAGCCGGGCCGCGCACCGGGTGGGATGCCCGGCCGTGCAGTGCCTGCACCGGCCGCAGGCCACCATCGGGGCGACCACGACGGTGTCCCCGATCCCGAGGCCGGCCCCGATGCCGTCCCCGGCCTGTGGGCCGAGTGCCGCGACCCGGCCGGTGACCTCGTGGCCCACCACGTACGGGAAGTCGGTCCCCGAGGTGCCGTGCATGAAGTGCACGTCGCTGTGGCACAGCCCGCAGGCGGTCACCTCGATCGCCACCTCGTCGCGCACCGGATCGCGCAGCGGGACGGTCTCCACCGCGATCGGTTCGTGCGCCCGGCGGACGACGGCGGCGCGATAGGTGTCTGTCATCTCGGCTCCTCCGGTGCGGTGGCTGCGGCGGGTTCGGCGTACCAGCGATGTGCTGCCTGCGGTGCGGTGTCCACGACGACCGTCCGGAGCTCGGTGTAGGCCTCGTGGCCGATCCGGCCGAGCTCCCGGCCGACGCCGGACAGGCCGACGCCGCCGATCGGGGCGTCCGGGGCGAGCGCGCCGTAGGAGTTGATCCAGAAGTATCCGGCGCGGACCGCGCGCGCGGTGTGCAGCGCACGTTCGAGGTCCCGGGTCCAGCACCCGCCGACCAGGCCGAACGGTGAGTCGTTGGCCAGCTCGACGGCGCGTTCGACGGTGTCGAAGCTCTGCACGGTGAGCACCGGCCCGAACGCCTCGTCCCGGATGATCGACGGCCCGGCGCCCGCCGGGGGATCGAGGTCCCGGAAGTCCAGCACGGTGGGCGCCAGGAAGGCACCGTCCGGGTGCACGTCGGCGGGTCTGCTGCCGCCGGCCCGTGCCGTGGCGCCTGCGGCGACGGCGTCGTCGATCATCCGCTGCACCCGTTGCTCCTGCTGCCGGGAGATCAGGCAACCCAGGTCGCTGGCCGGGTCGAACGGGTCGCCCACCCGGATCGCGCCGGCGATCCGGGCGATCCGCTCGGTCACCTCGTCGGCCACGGAGCTCTGCACCAGCAGCCGGGAGCCGGAGAAGCAGCGCTGCCCGGCGTTGCGGAAGATCCCGCCGACCGCGGCGTGCACCGCGGAGTCCAGGTCGGCGTCGGCGTAGACGATGTTGGCCGACTTGCCGCCCAGCTCCAGCAGGGTGCGCTTCATGCCGTCGGCGGCGTCCCGCATCACCTGCCGGCCGACCTCGGTGCTGCCGGTGAAGGAGACCATGGTGACGGCGGGATGGGTGACCAGCGCCCGGCCCACGTCGCCCGCTCCCTGCACGACCTGCAGCAGGCCGTCCGGCAGGCCGGCGGCGGAGAGCAACTCGGCCAGCGCCGGTGCGGCCAGCGGGCTCTGCTCGGGGGCCTTGAGCACGATCGCGTTGCCCGCGGCCAGCGCGGGGCCGGCCTTCTGCGCGGCGAACATCAGGGTCGCGTTGAACGGGATGATCGCGGCGACCAGGCCGACCGGATCGCGCAGGGTCAGCTTCAGGGTGCTGCCGTCGGCGGGCAGGGTGGAGCCCTCCAGGCCGGTCGCCCAGTTCGCGGCGCTGCGCAGGTGGGTGGCCGCGACCAGCACGTCGCCGCGCGCCTCGGCGAGGGTCTTGCCGTTGTCCAGGGTGATCAGCCGGACCAGCCGGTCGGCACCGGACTCCAGCAGGCCCGCCGCGTCGCGCAGGATGCGGGCCCGCTCGTGCGGGCCGGTCCGGGCCCAGCCGGGCTGTGCGGCGAGCGCACCGGCGATCGCGTCGTCGAGCAGCGCCGGGGCGGTGCCCGGCACCGTGGTGATCACGCTGCCGTCGCCCGGGTGCAGATCGGGGATCGGCGGGCCGCCGCCGTCGCGCAGCCGGCCGTCGATGTAGGTGTGCCGGTCGGGTACGGCCGGGTGCTCGGTCATCGGACCTCCTCTGGGCGGCGCCGGGCGCCGACGGCCCTGGCGGGGCGGCGCGGTCCGGTGCGAACGAGCGAGCGCTCTTACGTGGGAAGCGCTGCGACGCTACCATGCGATGCATTAGATATGGGACGTAAAGTCCGATAGTTGTTGACAGAGTTGTCGACACAGTTGTTGAGACAGCTGTTGAGGAGATCCCGTGGAGTACACCCATCTCGGCCGCAGCGGGCTGACCGTCAGCCGCCTGGTCCTGGGCACCGACAACTTCGGTACCCAGACCACCCCGGAGGACGCGGCGGCGATCATGGACCGGGCGCTGGACCTGGGGATCAACGTCATCGACACCGGTGACGTGTACGGCTGGCGCTTCGGCGAGGGGTACACCGAGCAGATCATCGGGACCTGGCTTGCCGGCGGTGCCGGGCGCCGGGACCGGACGGTGCTGGCCACCAAGCTCTACGGCCAGATGGCCGAGTGGCCGAACAACTCGGGCCTCTCCGCACTGCACATCCGGCGGGCCTGCGAGGCGTCGCTGCGCAGGCTCGGCGTGGACCACATCGACCTCTACCAGATGCACCACATCGACCGGACCACGCCGTGGGAGGAGATCTGGGAGGCGATGGACCTGCTCAAGACGCAGGGGAAGATCGTCTACGTGGGCTCCTCCAACCACCCCGGATGGCACATCGCCGCCGGTCAGGAGGCCGCCGCCCGCCGGGGCAGGCCCGGCCTGGTCAGCGAGCAGACCATCTACAACCTGCTCGAACGCACCGCGGAGCTGGAGGTGCTGCCCGCCTGTGCGCACTACGGCGTCGGCATGATGCCCTGGTCGCCGCTGGATGCCGGGCTGCTCGGCGGGATCCTCCGGAAGGAACGCGAGCAGACCATGGGCGGGCCGCTGCCCGGCGCCCGGATCGCCACCCACCGGGGCAAGCGGCTGGCCAAGCTGGATCGGCACCGCGACGCGGTGCAGGCCTACGAGGATCTCTGCGACGAGCTCGGCGCGAAGCCCGCCGACGTGGCCGTGGCCTGGCTGCTGGCCCGCCCCGGGGTCTCCGCGACGATCATCGGCCCGCGCACCGTCGATCAGCTCGTCGAGGCGACCGGCGCCTTCGACGTGCACCTCGGCGACGAGGTGCTGGCCCGGCTGGACGCGATCTTCCCCGGGCCGGGCCCCGCCCCGGAGGCCTACTCCTGGTGAGCCCGGCGGCATGGCCCCCTCCGGATCCCGGAAGGGGCCGTGCCGGCTCAGCGGAAGGTCTGGCGCAGGCCGAGCAGCCTGCCGACCCCGCGCTGCTCCAGGTACTCCGCGTGGTCCCGTACCCCGTGCACGTAGGTGTCGAGGTAGCCGGCGGTCTCGCCGGCGACCGCGCGATCCCGGTACTCGACGAGCTGTTCGCGGTCGTAGCCGTAGTGCCCCGGCGAGGACAGCGGATGCGCCCCGTACGGCGCGTGCGCCACCTTCTCCACGATCGCGCCGGGCATGGACACGATCCGCGGGTCCGGGGACGGCGCGTACTCGTCGAGCACCTCGTCGGTCGAGACGATGACGTGGTCGCTGGCCTTGGCCATCACGTCCTCGAACCGGCGCTGACCGAAGATCTGCACGTTGCCCTTGCGGTCGGAGACCTGCGCGTGGAACAGCCCGAAGTCCGCGCGCAGCGCGGGGATCGTGGTGACCGTCCGCCCGGTGTAGGGGTCGGTGGTGGTCCGGATCATCGGGTTGACCTTGGGCAGGTCGGTGCCCTCGTAGAGCGGGGGGAGCGCGACGAACGGCAGCTTGCTCGCCCCGGCCCGGAAGCCGTAGACGACCCAGGCCTCGTCCGCCTCGATGATCTCGATCGACTTCTCCTGCGCGGCCCGGCGGAAGTTCGGGGCCAGCCCGAGGAACTCCAGCCCGACGTAGGACACGTGCAGCTTCCGCACGCAACCGGCCGCGATCAGCATGTCGACCGGTGCGCCGGCGCTGGGGGTGGGGATCAGCTCGAGATCGCGCACCCCGCGCCGGATCAGCGCGTTCACCAGTGCCATCGGGCTGTTGTGCGAGTGCACCCCGCCGAGGGCGATGGTGGCGCCGTCCCCGATGTCGGCGACCGCCTCCTCGGGGGTGGTCACCTTGCTCGTGCTCGCGTCCACGCTCACCGTCCGGACTCCTTCGTCGCGGTGCCGAGCAGGGCCAGGCCCGTGCCGCTCGACAGCTCAGCTCTTCTGATCTTGCCGCCCTCGTCCACCGGCAGGGAGTCGACGAACTCGACCTCCCGGGGACGCTTGTAGGCGGACAGCTGACCGGCACAGTGCTCGATCACCTGCTGTGCGGTCACCTCGCTGCCCTCGGTGCGCTGCACCAGGGCCTTCACCGACTCGCCGTACCGCTCGTCCGGCACCCCGAGCACCGCGGCCCGGTGCACCCCGGGGCAGCTCTGCAGCACCGCCTCCACCTCACCGGCGTAGACGTTCTGCGCCCCGGAGCGGATCACGCCCTGCGCCCGGTCGGCGAGATAGATGTAGCCGTGCTCGTCGCGCCAGGCCATGTCGCCCAGGCGCAGCCAGCCGTCCCGCAGCACCGCCCGGGTGGCCTCCGGCTGGCTCCAGTACCCGGAGAACACGCTCGCCGCTCGGATCCGCATCTCGCCGACCTCGCGCGGTGCGACCACCCGGTCGTCGGCGTCGACCAGCTGCACCTCGGCGAACGCGGCGGGCCGGCCCACCGGCACGATCGAGGTCGGCCGGTCGGCGAGCAGCCGGTCGTGGTCGTCCGGGGTGAGCAGGGCGGCGAAACCGCCGGCCTCGGTGGCACCGAACGCGTGGTACAGCCGCACGTCGAGCGCCTCGACCAGGGAACGGATCAGGTTCCACGAGGTCGCCGCGCCGCCGTAGCCGATCAGCGAGAGCGTCCGGGCGCGGCCCGCGGCGAGTCCCGGGAGCGCCGCGACCAGGTCGACCAGCATCGTCGGCACCAGGAACGCGTGTGTCACCCCGTACCGCTCGACGTCGTCGACGAAGGCCGCCGCGTCGAACCGCTTGCGCAGCAGCAACGGGACACCCAGGTAGGCGGTGGTGGTCACGAACGACGCACCGACCCCGAGGCTCAGCGGCATCGAGATCCAGGTGGGCCCGCCACGGGGGACGTCGACCTCGCACAGGTAGTTCGCGGTGCTGGCCAGCTGCTGGTCGTGGGTGGCCATGCAGCCCTTCGCCGCCCCGGTGGTGCCGCTGGTGTAGCGCAGCGAGCGCAGGTCGGCGCCGCTGAAGACACTGACCCCACCGCACTCGCCGGGGACCGGCCCGTCGGCACCGGAGGCGACCAGCTCGTCGAAGGACTCGACGGGTACGTCCGTGTCGCCGGCGTCCACCGGGCCGACGGTGACGATCCGCCGGACCGCCGGGGCACCGGCGGCGGCCTCCACCGCGGTCGCCGAGTCGCAGATGACCACGGAGGCGCCGGAGTGCACCAGGATGCGGCGCATCTCGGTCGTGGTGAGCTTCGGGTTGACGCCGACGGTGACCAGGTTGGCCTTCCACAGGCCGTGGTAGGCGACGACGACCCGGTGGTCGTTGGCCAGGACGAGCGCGATCCGCTCCTGCTCGCGACAGCCGCGGTCGATCAACGCGTGCGCCAGCCGGTCGGTCGCGGTGTCCAGTTCGGACCAGGTCAGCTCGGCCTCGTCGGTGATGACGGCCGGTCGGTCGGGGCGGCGTACCGCGTTCTGCCGCAGGAGGTTCTCGATGCGCATGGCGGCTCCGGATCGGTCAGGAGGGGGCTCAGGCGGGGAGTGCGTTCTCGATCAGGTCGACGACGAACGCCGGGTGCTCGACGTGCAGGTGGTGCCCGGCTCCCGGCACGACCTGCACCGGGTGCCCGAGCGTCGCGCTCATCTCGTCCGGCCGGACGCCCGGATCGGCACCGCCGCAGGCGAGCCGGACGGGCCCGGTCACCCGTGCGGCGACCCGGGCCAGTTCGTCGGCGTCGGCCGGCGGATCGGCGGCGGTCCGCCGGTCGACGGCGAGCTGGTAGCCGCCGTCGCAGGCCAGGACGCCGGTGTCCAGCAATGCGGTGTCCGCATCCGCGGAGATGCCGCTGACCAGTGCGAACCGGCTGCGTGCCGGCTCCGGAGCGGGGAAGACCCGGGGTGCGCGGGCGGCCCGGCCGGCGCGGGCGGCGAGCTCCTCCTCCGCCCAGCCGACCCGGACGGCGAGCACCGCGGCCGCGCCGACCTCGATCCCGTGTGTGCCGTCGGCCAGGCTCAGCGCGACCAGCCCGCCGAGCGAGTGCCCGACGACCAGGTCGATCCGCCGCCCAGGGGGTATCGCTCGCGCGACCGCCGCGGCGTAGTGCGCGTGGTGGTAGTCCGGCAGCCGGTCGGACCGGCCGTGGCCGGGCAGGTCGACGGTCAGTACCTCCCAGCGGGCGCGGCGCCGGGCGATCTCGGCGAGCGTCGGCGCCCAGACCGCGGCGGTGGCGCCGGCGCCGTGCAGCAGCAGTACCCGTGGCCCGGATCCACCGGTCCGTTCCAGGTGGACGCGGGGGCCGGTCACGTCGCGCCGTCCAGGAACCCGGTGACGGCCGCGGCGAACTCGGCGGGCCGTTCGATCTGCGGATAGTGCCCGGCACCGGGGACGGTGCACGCCCTGGCCTCCGGGATCCGACCGGCCAGCTCCTGCCAGGTGTCGTCCGGGACGAGCGCGTCGTGCTCGCCGCGGACGAGCTGCACCGGCAGCGTGATCGCACCGTAGTCCCGGCGCGGCGCCCGGACCTGTGGGCGCCCTTCGGTGCCGGACCGGGCGGGGGAACGCAGTGCGGCGGCGGCCCCGGTCTCCCAGGCGCCGGGCAGGGCGGCGATCTCGTGCCTGCGCCGGAGCAGGTCCTCGTCGTCGCGGTAGGCCGGATCGTGGAAGAGCACCGCCATCGACGGGCGCAGCCCGTCCAGGGTCCCGTCGAAGGTCTCCAGGACCTCCCGGCCCGCCGCGACCGGCGGTGCGAGCCCGATGCCCGCGGCGACCACGGTGCGCAGCGGCCACGCCGCCCGGTCCCGGGCGGCCATGTCCAGCAGCATCCGCGCGCTCAGCGACGTCCCGACGGCGTGCACCGCGTCCACGTCCAGGGTGCGCAGCAGCGCCGACACCTGCGCGATCATCAGCCTGCGCTGCCCGCCCGCGAAGTCGCGGATCTTGCTGCTGCGACCGAAGCCGACGAGATCCGGCGCCAGCACGCGGTACCGGCCGGACCAGTGCGGGATGCAGTCCGCCCAGGTCAGCTCGGCGGCTGCGCCGTACTCCCCGCCGTGCAGCAGGAGCAGGACGGGCCCGTCCCCCGCCTCGAGGTAGTGCGTGCGGATCCCGTCGGCGACGACGTAGCGGCTGTGCAGGGTCATCGACCACCGACCGCGCCGTACCGGCGGAGCACGCCGTCGGTGTCGACCTCGGTGCGCAGCAGGTGCAGGTCCTCGGCGCTCGGCGGCTCGACGACCTGCAGGTCGTCGGCTACCGGCAGGTCGAACCCGGTGGCCTCCTGCACCTGCTCGACGGTCGTCCACGGGTGCAGCCGCGCGAGGCGCATGTGCTTGGACTCCGGCTCGAAGTCGAACACCCCGAGCGGGGTGAAGACCCGCCGCGGCCCGGAGGACTCGGGCCGGAACACCTTGCTGCGCGAGTCGCCGCCGTCCAGCCAGCCGGCGCCGCTGACGAAGTCCACCCGGTCCACGAACACCCGCGGGGTGTGGTGCTCGGTGTAGATGAAGCTGGACTTGAAACCGCCGGAGAAGACCAGCCCGATCGTTCCGGGCCCGCGCACCTTCGGGTTCTCCCAGTCCCCGATCATCGCCATGTTCAGGTTGCCGAACTTGTCGATCTGCAGGCCGCCGAGGAAGGCGAAGTCGAACCGGATGGCGGTCTCGAAGTCGACGACGTCGTCCAGGCTGTAGTGGTACTCGCTGGTGACCAGGTTCCGGTAGTCGGCCGAGGACTCGGTGAGCCGCCGGATCTTCGGGTTGGACGCCCCGCTGCCACCGCAGAAGAAGGTGAGGTTCGGGGCGTGGGTGAGTTGGGCCAGCCGCAGGCCGGCTGCGGGGATGTGCGACGCGGCGCCCACCGAGCCGAACTCACCGTCGCTCATCTCGTGGGCGATCGAGATGGCCATCATCTCGGCCCAGCTGTAGGTCTCGCCCGACACGGCGCCTCCCACTCTCCTGCGGCGGCAACCCTTGCACACCCGTGAGTTCACGATTAACGTACACTACGTCCGATTGTTGTTACAACACGCTGCGGATGGGGAGTGTCGATGACCGGAGCCACCGCGATCGAACGGGTCCTGCACGGGCTCGTCGACCTGCACTGTCATTCCGGGCCCAATCCGTTGCCCCGCCGGTTCGACCACGTCGAGGCGGCCCGGGACGGTGCCCGGCTCGGGATGCGTGCGCTGCTGGCCAAGTCGCACCACCACAACACGGTGATGGACCTGCTGGCGGTGCGCGAACAGCTGAGTGGGCTGTCCACGCAGGTCTACGGCGGGATCGCGCTGAACCAGTTCGTCGGCGGCATCAACCCGTACGCCGTCGAGCTGAGCCTGCGGATGGGCGGGCGATGCGTCTGGTTCCCGACGATCTCGTCCTCGGCGCACATCGATCACCACAACTCCGGTGGTGGTTTCCCGACGCCGACGATCCCGTTGAGCAGTAGCCGGACCGATGTCCGGGACGCCTCCGGCGCACTGCTGCCGCAGGCCCGCCGGGTGATCGAGCTGATCGTCGAGGCCGATGCGCTGCTCTCCGCCGGGCACCTCGCGCCGGACGACGTCCGGCTGGTCTTCGGCACGGCCGCCGAGCTCGGCGTGAGCCGGATGGTGCTCAGCCATCCCAACTTCGTGATCGGCTCGGACCCGCAGCAGTGCCGCGAGTTCACCGCGCTCGGCGCCTACATCGAGCACGAGACCGCGATGTACGACCCCGAGGTGGCGCAGGCCAAGGGCGGGCCGGAACAGCTGATGGAGTGGATCTCGGCGATCGGGCCGGAGCACACCGTGCTGGCCTCCGACCTCGGCCAGCACGGCCGTCCGATGCCGGTCGACTCCTTCATCCGGGTGGGCGGGGCGCTGCTCGACCTGGGGCTGCCGGAGAAGGACCTGGGGATGATCGTCCGGGACAACCCGTCGTACCTGCTCGGCCTGGACCGCTGACCGCCACGAGACGGAGGAACGTCGTGTACAGCCCCACCGACCCCCGGGCGACGCTGCCCGGGGGTACCGCGACCCGGTCCGACGAGCCGGTCGCCGAGTTCCAGGCGTTCGCGCTGGACGACCTGGCGCCGTCCGAGGTGAGCGAGGCGGGCAGCCGCACCTGGAATGTCCGCGGGCAGAACTTCGTGCTGGCCTACACCCGGGCCGTCGCCGGCGACCCGCTGGCCCGGCCGGCCGAGCTGCAGCGGCACGAGTACCTGGTCGTCGTCCCGCACGACGGAGGGAACGTCCGGATCGGTCACGACACCGCGGGCGCCGCCGAGCTGGCCGGCCGCGGGATCGCGATCGTGCCGGCCGGGGGGAGCGACCTCACCGCGGCCGGCGACCTCGATCTGGTCCGGCTGTTCGACGTCCGGGCCGCCGATCTGCTGCCGCGCTGCCACAACGCGGAGAGCTACCGGGAGCCGCACCCCAGGGTGGCCCGGCCGGAGCCGTGGCCGGACCCGGTCGGTGGGCCACGGATCCGGGTGTACCGCAACGCCGACCACCCGGTCTCGCCGGACCGGTTCGGGCGGATCTTCCGGTCCAGCGCGTTCATGGTGAACTTCGGCGACCCGAAGCACGGGCCCCGTGACCCGGACCGGCTCTCCCCGCACCACCACGACGACTTCGAGCAGTGCTCGCTGACCGTGGCCGGGGACTACGTGCATCACGTCCGGACCCCGTGGACGGCGAAGCTCTCCCAGTGGCGGCCGGACGTGCACGCCGAGATCGGCAGCCCCGGCGTGGCGATCATCCCGCCGCCGACCGAGCACACCAGCCGGGCGATCGGCGACGGAGAGCACCAGCTGATCGACATCTTCAGCCCGCCGCGGGCCGACTTCTCGGCCAAGCCCGGATGGGTCCGCAACGCCGACGAGTACCCGGCCCCGGAGTGGGTGTCCGGTGGCTGACCTGCCCGGCGCGCTCACCGGCCGGGAACCGGGCGCCCCCGCGGTCGGGGCCTGGATCAAGCTGGCCACCACCGAGAGCGTGGAGATCATGGCCGCGGTCGGGATCGACTTCGTGGTCATCGACCTCGAACACGCCCCGCTCGACCTGCAGACCGCCGCCGGGATGATCGTGCTGGCCCGCGCGTACGGGATGACCCCGCTGGTCCGGGTGCCCGGCCACGAACCCGCCACGATCGGCCGGGTGCTCGACTCCGGTGCCTGCGGGATCCTGGTCCCGCACGTGGACGACGCCGAGCAGGCCCGCGCGGTGGTGTCCGCGATGCGGTTCCCGCCGCACGGTGCGCGGGGCGCCGGCGGGACCAGCCGGGCCGGGCGCTGGGGCCTGCTGTCCCGGGCGGAGTACACCCGGTTCGGCAACGAGCAGGTGCTGTGCATCCCGCAGCTGGAGAGCGCGGAGGCGATCGAGGCGGCGCCGGAGATCCTGGCGGTGGACGGGGTGGACGCGGTCTTCCTCGGCGCCGGGGACCTGGCGTTGTCGCTCGGGCTCGGCGCCGGCGAACCTGCCGTGCGCGCGCTGCTGGACACCGGCCGGGCCGCCGCCGCGGCCGCCGGGAAACCGTGCGGGGCGGCGAGCGCCGGTGTGGACGGTGCGCTGCGGGCCGCCGAGCTGGGACACGGCTTCGTGGTGATCGGCAACGACGCGACCCTGCTCGCCAGGGCCGCCGACGCGCTGGTCGGTGGAGTGCGTGCCGGATTGCGGGGGACCCGGTGACCGGCTGTCCGCTCGTCGGAGCCTGGGAGCTGGTCGGCTACGAGGTACCGGACGCCGAACCGGGCGAGCGCTTCCCGCTCGGCCGGGAGCCGCTCGGGCGGCTGATCTACACCGCGGCCGGTGACCTGGCCGTGCACTACATGGCCGGGGACCGGCCCGCGCCCGCGACCGCGAACTGGCGGTTCACCACCGATGCCGAGAAGCTCGCCGCGGTCCGCGCCTACGGCGGCTACTCCGGCCGCTACACCTGGCACGGCGACCGGGTATCCCACCACGTCGAGGCCTGCATCCACCCCAACTGGATCGGCACCACGCTCGTCCGGCGGGTCGAGCTGACCGGCACCGACCTGGTGCTGCGGGTCGCGGAGCCCGGCCCGGCACCGACGCCGGTGCTGCGCTGGCGTCGCCGCAGCTGACCCGTCAGAGAGAGGATCGACGAGGTGCTCATCGATGCGCATGCCCACCTGGTCACCGACGAGCCGGGCTACCCGCACCTTCCCGGCGCGTCGCCGAACGCCCTGATGCCCGTCGAACGGCTACTGGAAGCGTTGCGGGACAACGGAGCCGATGCCGCGATCGCGGTGCAGCGGGCACATGTGTACGGCTTCGACAACAGCTACGTGCTCGATGCCGCCGCCCGGCACCCGGACCGGGTGCGGGCGATGTGCGTGATCGACGGGCAGGCCCCGGACGCGGTAGGCACCGTGCACCGGCTGGCCGAGCGCGGTGCGGTCGCGATCCGGCTCACCGCCCCCGGCGGCGATCAGCACGGCGGCCCGGCCGGGACCGGCTGGTTCGCGGGACCCGAGGCCCGCGCGGTCTGGGCCGCCGCGGCGGACACCGGATTGTCGATGTGCCTGCACATCTACCGGTGGAACTCCGCGGAGGTGCTGCGCGGGCTGCCCGCAGTGCTCGACGCGGTGCCCGGCGTCCCGGTCGTGCTGGACCACATCGCCGCGGTGGACGTGACCGGGCCGCCGGCCGGGGCCGAACCGTTGCTCGCGCTGACCGATCACGAGCAGGTGCACGTCAAGATCACCACGTTGAACCTGGCCCGGTTCGACGACCCGGCCCGCCCGGTGGACTGGTCGGTCGCGCGGTTCGGTGCGAGCCGGGTGCTGTGGGGCTCGGACGTCACCCAGACCCGCGGCGAGTACGCCGGCATGGTCGCGACCGCGCGGCGCGCGGTCGCCGGGCTCTCCGCGGCCGACGCCACCGCGGTGCTCGGCGGCACCGCGGCCCGGCTCTACGGCCTCCGGCCGGCGACGGCGGGATGAGCCCGGTGCTCGTCGACACGCACGTGCACCTGTTCACCGGGGCGCTGCCGATGGCCGCGCACGCGTGGACGGTGCCCGAGCGCGCCCTGCCGGTCGAGGAGTTCGAGACGCTGATGCAGCGGCACGGGGTGACCCACGGGGTCGTCTCCGCGATGAGCCTGCTCGCCGACGACGCCTACACGGTGGCCGCACTCCGCCGGAACCCGAGGCTGCGGGGCACGGTGACGGCCGGTCCCGGCACGGATCCGGCGGAGCTGCGTGCCCGGTGCACCGCCGCCGGCGTCGCCGGGATCCGGTTCCAGTGGCGCAGGCGCGCCGAGCTCCCGGACCCGGCCGATCCGGGCTACCGGCGGGTGCTGGACACGGTCGCCGATCTGGGCATGCACGTCGAGCTCAACGTGGAACGCGATCGTCTGGCTCCGGTGCTGGCCGGGCTGTGCGGGCACGGGGTGCCGGTCGTCGTGGACCACTTCGGCGACCCGCATCCCGAACTCGGCTACCGGACGCCGGGCGGCGAGGCACTGCTGCGCGCGCTGGACACCGGACGGGTGCGGGTCAAGCTGTCCGCCGGGTACCGCTTCCGGCCGGCCGCGGAGCGGCTCGTCGGTACTGCTGCGGAGCTGATCTCCCGGGCCGGGCCGGACCGGGTGTTCTGGGGAAGCGACGCCCCGTTCGTCGGGGCCCGCGAACCCACCGGCTACGCGGCCGAGCTGGCGTCGTTCGCCCGGATCGTGCCCGATCCGGCGGTCCGCGAGCGGATCCACCACGCGGCGCACGACTACTACTTCGGCCCCGCCCGATGACGGGCCGCTCGACGTGACGGGCCGCTCGAGGGGGCCGGGATCAGCGCTCTCCGGCCACCGCCAGGACGGTGTCCACCGGATCCCCGTTGGGCACCACGACCAGGCCGCCGGCCAGCGGACGGACCTGCTGCGCCAGCTCGGTGGCCAGCTCCAGGCCGACCCGCTGCCCACCGCTCCCGGCCCGGTCCAACAGATCCAGCACCCGGGGCGGGACGTGCACGTCGGGTACCTCGTGGGTCAGGTACTCGGCCTCGGCGAACCCGCTCAGCGGGCGGATCGAGACCAGCACCGGAGGGAGCGGCTCACCGATCTGTTCCAGCAGCCGCTCCAGGTCCTCCACCGCGTAGACCGGCCGGGTGATCAGGAACTGGGCGCCGGCCGCGATCTTGTCCCGGGCCCGGGCGGCCGCGGCGGCCAGGTCCCGGCCGCCCGGGTTGATCCGCGCGCCGATCTCGAAGGTGGTGCGGGTCGGCAGCGGGAGCCCGTAGAAGTCGGTGCCGTCGTTGAGCCCGGTGAGCAGTTCGATCAGGCCGATCGAGTCGACGTCCCAGATGCCGTCCACGTGCGGGTAGTCACCGACCAGCGGTGGATTGCCGGTCTCGCAGACGATCCGGTGCATGCCGAGCGCGTGCGCCCCGAGCAGGTCGGCCTGCAGGGCCATGATCGTGCGGTCCCAGGTGGACACCGTGGCCACGGTGTCCACCCCGAGCCGCTGGTGCAGGTGCAGCGCGAGGTCGACCGGGCTGAGCCGGGCGCGCACCCCGCCTCCCGCGCCGACCGAGATCAGGTTCACCCCGTGCTCGTGCAGCCGGCGCGCGGCGTCGACGGCCTGTTCGGTGCCTCCCCGGTCGTCCGGGGTCAGCTCGACCGCCAGCAGGTCGCTGTGGCCCGGGTCCCGGACGGCGGGCGCCGGCGCCGGTGCGGCGGGGACGGTGCCGGTCACCGTCGTCCGCCGGCGTGCCTGGCGTTCCCGGACGAGCTCGACGACACCGGCGAGCTGGGTCGGTGTGGTCCCGCAGCATCCGCCGACGACCCGGGCCCCCACCTCGACCAGCTGCCCGACGTAGCGCACGAGGTACTCGGCGTCGATGTCGTACTCGAACCGGGCCGGCCCGGTCCGGCGCGGCAACCCGGCATTGGGCTGGCCGGTCACCGGCAGGTCGGTGTGCTCGCACAGTTCCCGCACCACGTCGAGCATGTGCCGCGGGCCGAGCGTGCAGTTCGTCCCGATCGCCGCGACCTCGATCTCACCGAGCGCGTGCGCCACGTCGCGGGCCGGGTGGCCGCTCAGCGTGCGACCGTCCGGGCCGAACGTGGCCTGGGCGATCACCGGTAGGTCGGTCTCCTCGACCGCGATCCGGGCGGCCTCGAGCAGCTCGTCCAGGTGTCCGAAGGTCTCCAGGACGATCAGGTCGACTCCGGCCCCGTCGAGCAACCCCAGCTGCTCGGTCACCGCGTCGGTGCGGGCCGACGCGGAGACCCGTCTGCGCTGCTGGACGCTCACCGCGGGGGACACCGATCCCGCCACCAGTACCCCGGGCCGGGCGCCGGCGGCCTCCCTGGCGATCCGCACCGCGTCGCGGTTGATCTCGCCGAGCCGGTCGGCGAGGCCGAACTCGTGCAGCCGCAGCCGGTTGGCACCGAAGGTGTTGGACTGGACGATGTCCACCCCGGCGTCGACGTAGCGGGCGTGCACCGCCCGGACCAGATCCGGGTCCGAGCAGGACAGTGCGGGCAGTGACTGGTCGAGGGCGTTGCCCGCGGCGTGCAGCATGGTGCCCATCGCGCCGTCGCAGACCAGCACGCGGCCGCTCACCATCGCCCGGAACTCGGAGACCGTCAGGCTCATGATCCGTACCTCGACCCTTCGATGATCTCGACCGCGATCTCGGCCATCAACCGGTCCCGGTGCAGGTCGAGGCGCAGACCGGTGATCTCCTCGACCCGGCGCAGCCGGTAGGCGACGGTGTTCGGATGGACGTGCAGCCGGCGCGCGGTGCGGCTCGGGCTGCTGTTCTCCTCGAAGTACACCGACAGCGTCGTCAGCAGGTCCGCGCCGGTCGAGGAGCCGTCCGCGAAGAGCTGCCCGAGCACCTCGTCGCCGAACCGGCGCAGCTCGGCCGGGTCCGGGAACTGCAACAGCAGCCGGTGCACCCCCAGCTCGGCGAACGGCACCACCGCGCCCGGGACGGGTGATCGCAGGCCCGCGGTGAGTGCCCGGCGGGCCTCCGAGTACGAGCGGGCGACCTGCGCGGCCGCCCGGCACTCGTTGCCGATCCCGATCGCGGGAACCGCCACGCCGCGCCGGTGCAGTTCCTCGACGAGCCCCTCGGTCAGCTCCAGTGCCCGGGCGACCGCGGCCGGGAGGGCGGTCCCGGAGGTCGCGCCGTCCGGTTTCGTGCCGCTCGGAGGTGGTGCACCGGGGGGCCGGGCGGTGGTGCTCGCGCCGGGACCGGGCAGGACCGCGACCACCTCGTCGGCCCGGACCGCGAGGATGGCCTCCGGGGCGAGCGCGCCGAGCACCTGCTCGACGATCGCCGCGGTGGCCGGGGCATCGGAGTCGCGGGGCAGCGGTACCACGGTGACCGCATGCGGAAGCGCCTCGTCGTAACCCAGGTGCTGGGCCCACTGCGTCGCTTCGCCGCGGTCGATGTCGCGGGCCAGCAGCAGGCCCTCGACCAGTTCGCGGCGGGCCCGCCCGGCTGCGGCCGTGACCACCAGGTCCCGGCCCAGCAGCACCCCGCAGACCATCGCGGCGTGCTCGCCGGCCAGCAGCATCAGGTCCTCGCCGAGCCCGGTGTCGTTCGGCCCGTCCCGCTCCGCGGTGGACAGCAGGTAACCGGCCAGATCCTTGCCGACCGAGACGGGTGCGACGCCCACCGGTGTCTCCTGCCGGTGCCCCGGAACCTGCAGCGCGCGCCGGTTGCGCGCGGCCGCCGAGAGGATCCGGCTGAACCCGGCCGTCCCCGCGTGGTCCCGCGCGATCGCCAGGATCTCGGTGGCGGTGCAGGGGCCCGCCTCGGCGAGTACCTCCAGCCCGCGATCGAGCACCGCGACCGATGAGCCGGTGGCCGAGGCGAGCAGGCCGACGATCGCATCGAGATCGTTCTGCTGGGCGGCGGCCGCCGACAGGTGGCTGCACATCGCGACGAACCGGCGCAGCCGGAGCAGCTTCTCCGCGATTTCCGGTCGACCGGCGGCATCGGGAGACGGGTGCTCGGTGCGGCTCGGTGTCGAGTCCGCTGCTGCCATGTCAGCACAGTAGGGCCATCCCGAGGCGGGAGGCAACGACCGTTTCGCCGTCCATTGAAATCGACTGTGATATGACACAAAAAGTACCGATGTCGAGTAGTGCGGTGCCACATGTCGGCCGGATCGTGCCTCGATCCAGGGGGTCGGAGCACGTTGTGTAGGACGACAGTCCCGGGCCCGGATGTTCTGGCGATCGACCCGATGACCGACGACCGGATGACGTGTCAGGCTACTTCACATCGCATTCCGGCAATTCCTGTGGAAGACCGGATGCGTTCTCGTCGAGCAACGGTGTCCGAAGGGAGTGCGATATGGAGACCGAACGGTTTTCCTGGCCGAGGCCCTTCCGGCCGCGGATCCCCGGCTCGGGTGGCTACCGATCGAATCGGCTGCTGCGGCGCAACGCCGTATGGGCCCGGCTGGGCGCACTCCTGGAACGCACGCCGTGGGGGTACCGGCTGTTCACCGCGACCGAGCGGGTGACGAAGGAGCAGCTGTTCGGCTGCCGGATGTGTGGCCAGTGCGCCCTGCCGACGACCGGCTACACCTGCCCGATGACCTGCCCGAAGGAGCTGCGCAACGGCCCGTGCGGCGGGGTGTCACCGACCGGGATGTGCGAGGTGCATCCGAGCCTGCGGTGCGTCTGGGTGCAGGCCTACGAGCGTGCGGAGGCCAACGGGCACACCGGCGACCTGGATCTGCTGCACCACCCGGCGGACCACCGGGAATGGGGCCGCAGCGCATGGGTGAACCACTGGCAGGGGCACGAGACGCCCCCGGCGGACCCGGGTCCGCTGCTGCACCGTCAGCTCGGTGTGACCCCGCGATGAGCGGCGGACTGCGTGCGGCGCTGGCCGCGGGGCGGTTCGCCCTGACGGCCGAGCTCGGACCGCCCCGCGGCGCGGACACCGAGGACTTCCTGCACCGGGCCCGGTTGCTGTCCGGCTGGGTGGACGCCGTCAACATCACCGACAACCAGGGCGCGCGGGTCCGGATGTCCAGCCTCGGTGGCGCGGTCATCGCCGGACGGGCCGGCCTGTCGCCCGTCATGCAGCTGACCTGCCGGGACCGGAACCGGATGGCCCTGCAGTCCGACCTGCTCGCCGCCGGTGCGCTGGGCGTGCCGCAGGTACTGCTGCTGACCGGCGACCACCCCCGGTTCGGCGACCACCCGGAGAGCAGGCCGGTGTTCGACGTCGACGCGGTGCAGGCGATCGGGATCGCCCGCGCGATGCGGGACGACGGCGTGCTGCTCTCCGGGGAGCCGCTCTCGGCGAACCCGGGCTGGCTGATCGGGGCGGTGGAGAACCCGTTCGCGCCGCCGGCCGGATTCCGGGCCCGGCGGCTGGCGAAGAAGGTCGCGGCGGGGGCCGAGTTCGTCCAGACGCAGTACGTGTTCGACGTCGAGCCGCTGCGGCGGTGGATGGCCGAGCTGGTCGATCTCGGGGTGCCGCCGCGGTGTGCGGTGCTGCCCGGGGTGGGCCCGATCCGGTCGCTGCGGATGCTGGAGTTCCTGCGTACCGGGGTCCCCGGCATCTCGGTGCCCCCCGCGGTGGAGAAGCGCCTGCGCGGGGTGCTGCCGGGCCGGGTCGCCGAGGAGGGCATCCGGCTGTGCGTGGAGACGCTGCAGCAGCTACCCGACATCCCGGGGGTGTCCGGAGCACACGTGATGGCGTTCGGCTTCGAACGCGGTGTGCCGGAGATCCTCGATCGCGCCGGGCTCGGGCCCGTGCCGTGCGAGCCCGACCGACCCGTCGTCGTATCCGGAAGGTGAGCGCCGTGCTACTGGACGTCCGACCACACAGCAGGCTCCGCGGGGCCCGCGCGGTGAACCTGAACGACGCGGTGCTCCCCGTTCTCGACGCGGTGACCGCCAGCGACGTCGACCTCAGCCGGGTACGGGTGGTCGCCGACTGGGTGCAGTACCGGGACAACTTCCGCGGCGTCGTGCAGTCCCGGCGGATCGGTCAGGCCACGCCCGACACCGGCGGCCTGCCGCCGCCGGAACCGCTCGGTGTCCGCGACGACGACCTGGAGATCGCCGTGGACCTGCGCCGCTCGGGCTCGGTCCGCCCCGAGGAGCTGCACGAGCTGACCGCGGCGGCGCTCTCGGCCACCGGCGACGACCTCCCGCTGGAGGACTGGGGGCCGGGCAGCCGCAGCTGCGTGTGGGACTTCAACGCGCTCTACTGGTCGGCCCTCGAGCTCTGGGAGAAGTCCACCGGCCGCGGGTACGAGCAGGCGCTGCCCGGCGGGGAGAGCGACGCCCGCAACACCGAGGCCGCCCGCGAGCTCATCCTGGAGCTGTTCGGGGTGTGGGACCGTCTCGTCACCGCTCAGGCGCTGCCCGACGAGCTGTACGTGCTGGAGATCGGGGTCGGCAACGGCGGTCAGGCGAAGGTGTTCCTGGACGAGTTCGCCCGGCTCGACCAGGAACGGGGGAGCGACTACTACCGCCGGCTCCACTACCTGATGTGCGACTACTCGGCGCACGTGCTGGAACTGGCCAGGCAGGCGGTGGCCGAGCACGCCGAGCAGGTCAGCTCGTTCACCCTGGACGCGACCCGGCCGTGCACCGCGCTCGGCTTTCTCAAGTACAAGATCTTCCTCGTCTACGTGTCGAACGTCTACGACAACCTGCCCACCGACGAGGTGGCTCAGCTGGGCGGGCGTACCTACCAGGTCGAGATCAGGGCGCAGCTCTGCGCCGCCGACGCGGCCGAGCTGGCCGGGTCGATCGGGATCGGGATCGACCGGCTGCCCGACGTCGTGCACCGGCTGCTCCGGCTCGGGCCGTCGCTGCTCGCCGACGCGATGCCGGACCGGTTCCCGGACACCGGCGCCGCGGTCGACTTCTGGCGACGGGCCTGGGCCGCGGTGCGGCTGGACGAGCGCTACGTCCCGCTGGCCGGGCTGGACACCTACGACCTGGGCGGCGGGACCGACCTGGGTGGTGAGCTGCTGCGGCCGCTGCTGGAGTCCGGCGCCGACGTCCGGATGCACGTGAACAACGGTGCGCTGCAGAGCTTCGTGGACAGCCTGCGGCTGCTGCACCCCTACGGGCGGCTGGTCTGCCACGACCTGTTCGTCACCGAGATCGAGGGGTACCGCACGCACTTCCGGGGCCCGGGGAAGTACGACGGTTCGGTCGTCAACTGGGTGAACGGCCCGTTGCTCGCGCACGTGGGCCGGCGACGCGGGTTCGACGTCCGCTACGAACGGTTCCGGCACCGTGCGGGCGGCGGAAACATCGTGACGATGACCGCGCAGGCCAGGGACTGATGGCCGTGCTGCGGACATCGGTGGTGGGCTCCTATCCGGTCCCGGACTGGATGGAGCGGCTGAAGACCGAGTACTGCCGGGGCCGGATGAGCCGGGCCCAGCTGCTCGACGTGCACGAGACGGCGATCAAGGCCGCACTGCGCGACCAGGAGCTCGCCGGGATCGACATCGTCTCCGACGGCGAGCTGCGCCGGGACAACGACCTGGACTACCTGCTCGCCCGGATCTCCGGGATGGAGATCCCGCGGACCACGAAGGACTTCTACTTCGACTACTACGACGTGCGCGTCGGCACGCCGCTGCCGGCTCCGTCCGAGGCGACCTCGCTCGGCCTGGCCGACGACTTCGGGTTCACCGCGGCGCAGACCGAGCGCCCGGTGAAGTTCTCCTTCACCGGCCCGTTCTCGCTGGCCCGCCACGTCCGCAACGACGCCTACCCGGACCGCCGCGAGCTGGTGCTGGCGATCGCCCGGCTGCTCGGTGCCGAGGCGCACGCGCTCCTCGCGCGGGGCGCCACCCACCTGCAGATCGACGAGCCGTTCCTGGCCGGCTACCCGGACGAGGTGGGGCTCGCGGTGGAGGCGATCAACGTCGTCACCGCGGGTGTGCCCGCCGAGTGGGGGCTGCACGTCTGTTACGGCAACCGCTACGCCCGGCCCTCCTGGGAGGGGCACTACGACTTCCTGTTCCCCGCGGTGCTGGACGCCTCGGTGGACCACCTGGTGCTGGAGTTCGGCCGCAAGGGCCTCGGTGACCTGCCGATCGTCGCCGAGCAGGGCTGGGACCGCGGCGTCGGGCTGGGCGTGATCGACGTGAAGAGCCGGCGGGTGGAGAGCCCCGAGCTCGTCGCCGGCCGCATCCGCCGGGCGCTGGAGCTGTTCCCCGCGGAGCGCCTGGTGATCAATCCGGACTGCGGGCTGCGGCACCTTCCCGGCCCGATCGCCAGGGCGAAGCTGCACGCGATGGTCGCCGGGACCCGGCTGGTACGCGACGAGCTCACCGGCACCGCCGGTCCCGCCCGTGCACTCCCGCCCGACGACGCCGGCCTCCCGGCGACGCGCCCCGACCCCGAACCCGAACCCGATCACGGTCCGCCGGTGCCGGTACCGGCCGTGACCTCCGACGACACCCCCTCCGAGCACCGAGGAGACCTGAGACGATGACCTCGTCCGACGACCACGACTTCCTGTTCACCTCCGAGTCGGTGACCGAGGGCCATCCCGACAAGATGGCCGACGCGATCTCCGACGCCGTGCTGGACGCGATCCTCGCCGAGGATCCGGAGGCCCGGGTGGCCTGCGAAACCCTGATCACCACCGGGATGGTGGTGCTGGCCGGGGAGATCACGACCACGGCGACCGTGGACTACACCGGCATCGTCCGGGACACGGTGAACCGGATCGGCTACGACCGCGGTGACTTCGGTTTCGACGGGCACAACTGTGCGGTGCTGGTCGCGCTGGACAAGCAGTCCCCGGACATCGCCCAGGGGGTCGACGAGGCGCACGAGCACCGTGGGCGGACCTCCGACGACGAGCTGGACCAGGCCGGCGCCGGCGACCAGGGGATGATGTTCGGTTACGCCTGCGACGAGACCCCGGAGCTCATGCCGACCCCGATCGCGCTGGCACATCGCTTGTCGCGCAGGCTCTCCGAGGTTCGCAAGGACGGCACGCTGCCCTATCTGCGGCCGGACGGGAAGACCCAGGTGTCGGTCCGCTACCGGGGCGGTCGCCCGGTCGCGGTGGAGCGGGTGCTGGTCTCCACCCAGCACGCCGAGGACGTCACGACCGAGCAGATCCGTTCCGACATCTGGGAGCACGTCGTGGTCCCGGTGCTGCCCGCCGAGCTCTACGACGCCGCGACGCTGCGCGCGGAGCTGCTGGTCAACCCGACCGGGCGGTTCGTGATCGGCGGTCCGGTCGGCGACGCCGGACTGACCGGACGCAAGATCATCGTCGACACCTACGGCGGCTTCGCCCGGCACGGCGGCGGGGCCTTCTCCGGCAAGGACCCGTCCAAGGTGGACAGGTCGGCGGCGTACGCGGCCCGCTACGTGGCGAAGAACCTGGTCGCGGCCGGCCTGGCGGGCCGGGCCGAGGTCCAGGTCGCCTACGCGATCGGGGTGGCCCGGCCGGTGTCGGTGCTGGTCGAGACCTTCGGCTCGGAGACGGTCGACCGGAAGCTGATCGAGGAGCTGGTGGCCGAACACTTCGACCTGCGCCCGGCGGCGTTCCGCGACTACCTCGACCTGCGCCGGCCGATCTATGCGGCGACCTCGGCGTACGGCCACTTCGGCCGGACCGATGTGGACCTGCCGTGGGAGCGCACCGATCGGGCCGAGTCGCTGCGCGCCGCCGCCGGCCGCGCCACGGACGCCACCCCCGCGCTCGCCGGAGGTGTCCGATGAGCCACCCGAAGCTGCAGAACCGTGGCGGGCTCGACTTCGCGATCGCCGACATCGGCGGGCACGAGGCCGGGCGTAAGGACATCCGGCTGGCCGAGAACGAGATGCCGGGTCTGATGGACCTGCGTCGGGAGTATGCTGAGGCCAAGCCGTTGCACGGTGCCCGGATCGCGGGCTCGCTGCACATGACGACCCAGACCGCGGTGTTGATCGAGACCCTGGTCAGCCTGGGGGCTGATGTGCGGTGGGTGTCGTGCAACATCTTCTCCACCCAGGATGATTCGGCGGCGGCGACGGTGGTCGGTCCGCACGGCACGCCGGAGAAGCCGGCGGGTGTGCCGGTGTTCGCCTGGAAGGGCGAGTCGCTCGAGGACTACTGGTGGTGCACCGAGCAGCTGTTCAAGTTCACCGATGAGGCCGGCAACGTCGTGGGGCCGAACATGATCCTCGACGACGGTGGTGACGCGACGCTGCTGGTGCACAAGGGTGTGGAGTTCGAGCAGACCGGTGTGGTGCCGAGCTTCGCCGATGACGACCTGAGCGTCTCGGACGAGGAGCGGGTGGTGTTCGACACGCTGCGGCGCAGCCTGGCCGAGGACCCGAAGCGCTGGACGACGATCAACTCCGACATCCGTGGGGTCACCGAGGAGACCACGACCGGGGTGAACCGGCTCTACCAGCTGGCTGAGCAGGGCAAGTTGTTGTTCCCGGCGATCAATGTGAACGACTCGGTGACGAAGTCGAAGTTCGACAACAAGTACGGCATCCGGCACTCGTTGCTCGACGGGTTGAACCGCGCCACCGATGTGCTGATCGGCGGCAAGGTCGCGGTGGTGGCCGGTTACGGCGACGTCGGTAAGGGCTGTGCGGAGGCCCTGGCGGGTCAGGGTGCGCGGGTGATCGTGTCGGAGATCGACCCGATCTGTGCGTTGCAGGCGTTGCTGGAGGGCTTCCAGGTGGCCCGGGTGGAGGACGTCATCGGTTCGGCGGACGTGGTGGTGACCACGACGGGGAACAAGGACATCATCACCACCGAGCTGATGGCGAAGATGAAGCACCAGGCGATCCTGTGCAACGTCGGTCATTTCGACAACGAGATCGACATGGCCGGGCTGGGCCGGATCCCGGGCATCAACAAGGTCAACATCAAGCCGCAGGTCGATGAGTGGATCTTCCCGGACGGGCACACGATCCTGGTGCTGTCCGAGGGGCGGCTGATGAACCTGGGCAACGCGACCGGGCACCCGTCGTTCGTGATGTCGAACTCGTTCGCGAACCAGACGATCGCCCAGATCGAGCTGTTCACCAAGCACGACGAGTACAACAAGGACGTCTACCGGCTCCCGAAGCACCTCGACGAGAAGGTCGCGAAGGTGCACGTGCTGGCACTGGGCGGGGAACTGACCACGCTGTCCAAGGACCAGGCCGAGTACATCGGTGTCGACGTCGAGGGCCCGTACAAGCCCGAGCACTACCGCTACTGAGAGGCACGCATGACTGCCGTCCAGAGCCGTGCCGTGTCGCCACGGACCGCTCCGACCGAGAACCCGGACGAACTGGCCCGGCTGGTCGTCACCTGTATCGACCGCCCGGGCGTCGTCGCCCGCGTGTCGAGCTTCCTCGCCGAGCACGCGGCCAACATCGTCCAGTCCGATCAGGACACCACCGGCCCCTCCGGGGGGCGGTTCTTCCTGCGGATCGTCTTCCACCTCTACGACCTCGCGGCGCAGCTGCCCGCGCTCGAGCACGCCTTCGCGGTGGAGGTCGCGCGCCCGCTCGGCGCGGACTACAGCTTCCGGCCGGTCGCCGCGCGCACCCGCACCGCGGTCTTCGCGTCGCGGCACGACCACTGCCTGCTGGACCTGCTGTGGCGGACCCGCCGCGGCGAGCTCCCGATCGACGTGGTCCAGGTCGTCTCCAACCATCCGGATCTCGCCGACGACGTCCGCGCGTTCGGCGTCCCCTTCACCCACATCCCGGTCGGCCGGGGACCGCAGGCGAAGGAGGATGCCGAGCGCAGGCAGCTGGAGCTGGTGCGCGGCTGCGGCACCGAGCTCGTGGTGCTGGCCCGCTACATGCAGATCCTCTCCGCGAACTTCCTGCACTCCGTCGGCGCACCGGTGATCAACATTCACCACTCCTTCCTGCCTGCCTTCGCCGGCGCCGGTCCCTACAGCCGTGCCAAGGAGCGCGGGGTCAAGCTGATCGGCGCCACCGCGCACTACGCCACCGAGGACCTCGACGAGGGCCCGATCATCGAGCAGGACGTGGTCCGGGTCGACCACCGCGCCACCGTCGCCGAGCTCACCCGCCGCGGCGCCGACATCGAACGGACCGTCCTGGCCCGCGCCGTGGCCTGGCACTGCGACGACCGCGTCCTCGTCGACGGGCGCACCACCGTCGTCTTCTGACAGGAGCATCCACCATGACCATCGGCACCATCGCCGTGTCCGGGTCGATCGCCACCGACCACCTCATGAGATTCCCCGGCCGGTTCGCCGACCACATCCTCATCGGCAAGCTCGACCGGCTCTCGCTCAGCTTCCTCGTCGACCAGCTCGTCGTGCACCGCGGCGGCGTGGCCGCCAACATCGCCTACGGGATGGGCCTGCTCGGACGACGCCCGCTGCTGCTCGGCGCGGTCGGGGCCGACTTCGACGACTACCGCCGGCGGCTCGAGGAGAACCGCGTGATCTGCGACGAGGTGCTGGTCGTCGAGTCCGCACACACCGGCCGATTCACCTGCACGACCGATGCCGACGAGTGTCAGATCGCCTCGTTCCATCCGGGCGCGATGAGCGAGTCGAAGACCATCACCATCGCCCCGGTGCACGCCCGGCACGAGATCTCGCTGATCCTGATCGGCGCCTGCGACCCGGACGCCATGATCACCCACACCCGGCAGGCCCGTTCGCTGGGTGTCGACTTCGCCGCCGATCCCTCCCAGCAGCTGCCCCGCCTCGACGGTCAGCAGTGCCGGGAACTGATCGACGGCGCCCGCTACCTGTTCACCAACGAGTACGAGTGGCAGCTGCTCCGGGAACGGACCCGCTGGTCGGCCGAGGAGATCACCCGCCGGGTCGGGCTGCGGGTCACCACCCTCGGCCGGGCGGGCGTCGAGATCGCCGACCGGGACGGGCTCGAGCTGCGGATCCCGGCCGTCCCGGCCCGGGAGGTGCTCGATCCCACCGGGGTCGGCGACGGTTTCCGGGCCGGTTTCCTGTCCGGGATCGACGCCGGCCTCACCCCCGAGCGGGCGGCACAGCTCGGCGCGCTCGTCGCCGTGCTGGTCATCGAGACCGAGGGCGCCCAGGAATGGTCGATCTCGGAGGCCGATCTGCCCCGGCTCGCCGACGCCTACGGCGACGACGCGGTCACCGAGATCGCGCCGGTCCTGCAGTACGGCCGCACCAGCACCGTGAGCGCCGGCTGAACCGTCTCGGGGTCAGATCGGGTCCAGGATCCGGCTCAGGAACTGCCGGGTGCGGGCCCGTTCCGGCTCCACGAGCACCCGCGACGGCGGCCCGGACTCCGCGACCACGCCGCCGTCGACGAACAGCACCTGGTCGGCCACCTGCTGGGCGAACCGGATCTCGTGGGTCACGAGGACCATCGTCCGGCCGGTGGCCGCCAGGTCCTTGATCACCCGCAGTACGTCGCCGACGAGCTCGGGATCGAGCGCCGACGTGGGTTCGTCGAACAGCATCAGTTCCGGCTCCAGGGCCAGCGCCCGGGCGATTCCCACCCGTTGCTGCTGGCCGCCGGAGAGCTGGTACGGGTACTGGTCGGCCTTCTCCGCCAGGCCCACCTGCTCGAGCAGCCGCCGGGCGTCGTCGACGGCCTCCTCGCGGGGGCGCTTCTGGACGACGATCGGACCCTCGACGATGTTCTGCAGCACCGTGCGGTGCGGGAACAGGTTGTGCGCCTGGAACACCATCGCGGTCTGGGCGCGGAAGCGGGCCAGCGTCGCCCGGTCGATGGGCCCGGCGAAGTCGACGGTGACGTCGCCGATGCCGATCACTCCGGCGTCGGGACGGTCGAGGGCGTTCAGCGAGCGCAGCACCGTCGTCTTGCCCGAGCCGGACGGCCCGATCACCGCGGTGACGGTCCCGGCAGGCACCGCGAACGAGATGTCGCGCAGAACCTGGAGCGTCCCGAAGGACTTCTGCAGGCCCTGCACCCTCAGCAGGTCGCTCATCGCGCCACGTACCTCTCCAGCCGTGTCTCCACCCGGACCTGCACCGAGGACAGCAGCAGGCAGAGGACCCAGTAGTACACCGCGGCGACACCGTAGAGGGCGAAGAAGTCGAAGGTGGGCGCCGCCGCCAGCTGCGCCACCCGCAGCAGCTCGGTCACCAGGATGGTCGAGGCCAGCGACGTGTCCTTGACCAGCGAGATGAGCGTGTTCGACAGCGGGGGGACGGCGGTCCGCGCGGCCTGCGGGAGGATCACCCGCCGCAGCGTGGTGGTGTACCCCATCCCGATGGTCTGCGCGGCCTCCCACTGCCCCTTCGGGATGCTGAGGATCGCCGCCCGGATCACCTCGGCCGCGTAGCCGCCGACGTTGAGGCTGAACGCGATGATCGCCGCCGGGAACGGGTCGATCACGAGGCCGAGATCCGGCAGCGCGTAGAACACGATGAACAGCTGCACCAGCAGCGGCGTGCCGCGGATGATCGAGATGTAGACGCGGGCCGCCCAGGACAGCGGTGCGATCGAGGAGATCCGGGCCAACGCCAGCAGCAGCGCCAGTGCGAGGCCGATGACGAAGCTGATCGCCGTCAGCGGGATGGTCATGGTGACCGTGGCCTTCAGCATCGGCCACAGGTTGCGGCCGATCAGCTCCCAGGTGTCGGGATCCATCTACCGGCCGCTGACGTCCGCGCCGAAGTACTTCTCCGACAGCTGCTCCAGCGTGCCGTCGGCCTTCAGCTCGGCCAGTGCGCGGTCGACCTCGGCGATCAGCCCGCTGTCCTTGCGCGCGGCGAACGCCTGCTCGCTGGTGTCGCCGGTGGTGCCGGCGACCTTCACCCCGCGGTCGCCGGTGGTCTTCTCGTACTCGCCGACGGCGAGGGTGTCGTTGACGGTGGCGTCGACCCGGCCGTCCTTGAGCAGCCGCACGGCCTGCACGAAGCCCTCGACCGCTTCGACGTTCGCTCCGGCGCCGCGGGCGACCTCGGCCCAGTTGCTGGTCGCGGACTGCGCGGTGGTGCGGCCCTGCAGGTCGGCGAGGGTGCTGATGGCGGTGTCGTCGGCGCGGGTGACGATCACGCCCTCGGACACGGTGTACGGGGTGGAGAGGTCGTAGCGCGCCTTCCGCTCGTCGTTGATCGTGACCTGGTTGGCGACGAGGTCGATGCGCTGGGACTCCAGCGCGGCGAAGATCGAGTCCCACGGGGTCTGCACGAACTCGACCTCGCGGCCGAGCTTGCCGCCCACGGCGCGGGCGACCTCGACGTCGTAGCCGGTGAGCTCGCCGTCCGGGCCCTGGAAGCTGAACGGGCTGTAGGTGCCCTCGGTGCCGATCCGCAGTGTGTCCGAGCCGGCGCTGCAGCCGACGAGGGTGGTGAGGGCCAGTAGTGCGGCGGCCATGGCCAGGAACGTGCGGCGCACGAGGTCTCCTTCTGCGGTGGAACAGGGGGACGGGTTGCGACACCCCCGCAAGATCAGGGAACAGTAGGCCGGACGGTCCAGCACGTTCAACGTGCGAGGCCGGGCGGTCGCCGCATCAGCGCAGCGGCCGCTCCGACGCGAACTCCCAGATGATCGACGTCAGGTCGGGCCCGGCCCGGTCGGTGAAGGTCCCCGACGCCCGCGGCCCGGACCACGTGTGCCCCATGCCCTCGACCAGGTAGGAGTCGATGCTCGCCTGTCCGGGGACCCGGTGGCTGGTGCGGGTGTAGGGGTACGCGCCGGGCGGTTCGACGCGTTCGACCTCGTCGGGCGTGGTGTCGACGTCGGGCTGCCCGGTCTCGATGAGCGCGCCGAGCACCAGCCACTGGCGCACCAGGCGTTCGGCCATGAACGGCGGCACGACGTCGTCCTGGTCGCCCTGCACGACGATCAGCGGGACCTGCCGGGCGCGCGGTCCCATCGCCTCCAGTGCGAGGTACGCGGTGTCGACGGGGGTGACGGTGTCCAGGTCGTGCTCGGCCCGGTGGAAGCGGTACTCGCCGCCCGCGACCGAGGTCGCGGTCGCGATCAGGTCCGGGTAGGTGGCCGCGAGGATCACGGCGGTTCCGGCGCCGGAGGACGCGCCGGCGACGTGCACCCGGGTGGGATCGGCGCCGTACCTCTCGACGACCTGCCGGATGGCTCCGGCGATCAGCTCGGGCTCGCCCCGGTCCCGGTCCTGGTGGTCCGGGGACAGCGAGTTCCAGCAGAGGAACCCGTTGCGCAGCAACGACTGGGTCGGATAGACGACGAGGAAGCCCTCCCGGTCGGCGAGATCGTCGAACCGGGTCATCGACTTCATCGAGTTCAGCCCGTAGCCGGTCATGCCGCAGCCGTGGATCGCCACCATCACCGGCATCGACCGGTCGGGCCGCCAGGACGGCGGCACGTGCACCTGATAGGCCAGGTGGCCCTCGGCGCTGGAGTAGCTGCTGAGGTGGTCGGTCCCGGCGCCCGGATTCCGTGCCGCGGCGGTACCGGCGACGACACCCACCAGCACCAGCGCGCCCGCGAACACGGCCGCCAGCCGGCCTGCGATCCGCCGTCGACTCATACCGGCTGCCACCCCGCTCCGTTCCGGTCCGATGTGACCACTGTGTTCGCTCCTGTCCTCGTCGGGGGCCAGTACAGACCGTGCCGCGACGGCACGGTCAAGCCGGGGTCCTCCACCCGGTCCCACCGGTCCGGCGGTCCTCGACACAGGGGCTAGCGTTCCGGAACGCGTTTCGGCCACGGGAGGCACCTCCTCGGGCCGGCGGGAGGAGGCAGCACGATGTCGGAGCGGATGGCCCGGCTCTGGTTGCCCGAGTGGCGGCGCTCGGGGGTGAGCTCGGTGGTCGCCCTGCTCGGGGGAGGCACGCTGGTCGCGGTCCTGAGTGCACTGGACACGAGACTTGCGCTCGTCGATGGCTGGGTGCTGGTCCTGCTCGTCTACCTGAGCGTCTACCTGGTGCTGACGACCACGACCTTCGTGACGGCGACGCCGGCCCAGATCCACGACTGGGCGCGCCGGGAGAGCCGGGGGACGGTTCTGGAGCGCTACGTGCTGGGCACCGCTCCCGGCCCGGGTGTCTCGATCTTCATCGTGGCGACCGCGTTGGCGGTCGCGGTGCTCTGGCTGCCCGGCCACGGCGGCGGCAGCCTGCCCGATCCGGTCCGGATCGCGGTGGCGGTCGCGCTCATCGTCGTCGGGTGGGTGTGCGTGCTCGTCTCGTTCGCGGTCGCCTTCCACGCGGACGACATCGTCGAGGACCGCACCGCCCTGCGGTTCCCCGGCGACGCCGAACCGGAGTGGGCGGACTACGTCTACTTCGCGGTCTCGGTGATGACGACGTTCGGCACCACCGACGTCACCGTGCTCTCGCGCGAGATGCGCCGGACCGTCTCGGCGAACGGGGTGATCGCGTTCGTGTTCAACACGGTCACGATCGCCGCGACGGTATCGGCGCTGACCAGCTTCTGACGGTGCCCCGGGCCTCATCAGAGTTGATGAAAAGCGGAAACGCGCCGACGGCCGTACTCGACAGGACGTCTGAACAGCTCACGGAGGGCTCGTCCGGACGGTGGAGGTCGAGGACGTGGACAGGCCGGCCTGGGAGCCGATGACGCAGCAGGAACGCGACGAGTGGGCCCGGTTCCGGATGTGGCAGCGGTACCGGCACAGCGATCGGCACGCCGTCGCCGTGTCCCAGACACCGCCGGAGATGCCCGGCACGTCGAAGGCCCGGCGGATCCTGCTCGGGGTCTCGACGCTGCTCCTCGTCGTGACCGGCGCCGTCGCGCTGTCCGCCGCGGAGAGCACGATGACCGGACGGATGACCGTCGTCGGTGACGCCACCGCACCGGCGTCGGCGGAGCACGGTGGTGACCGCTGCGTCGCCCAGGGCCGGCACCACGACATCGCCGAGGGTGCGGCGGTGGTCGTCCGGAATGCCGGCGGTGTGGTCGTCGGCGTCGGAGGTCTGCAGGCCGGACGCTCCGGTTCCGGCGGCTGTGACTTCCCGTTCACCGTGGCCGGTCTGCCCTGCTCCGAGCGCTACTCGGTGCAGATCGGAACCCGGGACCGGGTGAGCGTCACCGCGGCCGAGGTCCGGAACGACGAGATCCGGCTCGGCGCGAACTGACGGGCCGGGTCAGCGGGCGGAATCCTCCGCCCGGGGTGCGTACGCGCGGAGGAACGCCTCCACCCCGAGTGCTACCGCCGCCGCGACGAGCGTGTCGTCGGCGTCGGCGGAGCCACCGGCGGTCAGCTCGGGGAGCTGTGCCTGGGTGAGCGCGATGAAGTGCTGGGCGGCGACGTCGGCGTCGTCGATGTGCAGCAGGCCGGCGTTGCCGAGCCGGGCGAGCCGGCCGGCGAGTGCCTCCCGGATGGGGCCGAACCCGGCCCGGCGGACCTCCTCGAACACTGCGGGATCGCGCCGGCTCTCGGCGAGCACCAGCCGGGACAGCGAACCGGCGCACCCGTCGCGCTGGCACCGGGTGAGCGCGACGCCGAGCTCGCCCAGCCCCGCCCGGAACCGGTCGGGATGCAGGTCCAGCGCGACGACGTGCTGGTAGGAGACCTCGTTCACCTGCCGGGCGATATCGGCCATCGTCTCCCGGAACAGCTGCTCCTTGCCGCCGAAGTAGGAGTAGACGGTCGGCTTCGACACCCCCGCGGCGCCGGCGATCGCGTCGACGCTCGCCCGTTCGTAGCCGGCCTCGCCGAAGACGGGCCCGGCGGCGTCGAGGATGGCGCGCCGCTTGTCGCGTTTGCGCACCGGCGGTACCGCCGGTGCCGCCGCGGCCTCGATGTCCGTCGTCCCCACGTACGCAGCCTAGCAACGCTCTACTTGAACGGCATTGAACTTTACTACACCGTTTAGTAGCTTGCCGAGCATGACAACTGGTTCGGTGCGGGCCGTCGACGGCCCGGGTACCCACAGGGTGCTCGTCTCGATGGCGCTCGCGGCGTTCATGGCCGTGCTCACCGGGACGACGGTCACCTCGACACTGGAGGCGCTCGGGGCCGAGCTCGGCGCTCCGATCTCCGGCGTCGTCTGGATCACCGTCGTCTACCTGGTGGCCGCGTCCGCCGCGGTCCCGCTGGTCGGGTGGCTGTCGGCGCGTTGGGGTCCGGCCCGGCTGCTGCAGGCGGCCCTGGTCGGTTTCGCCCTGAGCTCGCTGCTGTGCGGCTTCGCCTGGGACCTGAACAGTCTGGTGGTGTTCCGGGCGGTGCAGGGGCTGTCGGGTGGCCTGCTGGAGCCGGCCGCGATCGCGGTCGTCGGCCTGGTGACCCCCGCGGACGCTCTCGGCCGGGTGATGGGGCTGGTCTCGCTGGTGATCAACGTCGGGCCGGTGGCCGGTCCGCTGATCGGCGGTGCGCTGGTCGGGGCCGGCGCGTGGCCGTGGATCTTCTGGCTGAACGTCCCGCTCGCGGTGCTGGTGGGGCTCGGTGCCTGGCGGCTGGTCCCGGGGACGCGCTCGACCGGTGACCGCGCCGCGGTCGACGTCCGCGGCCTGCTCCTGCTGCCACCGGGATTCGTGCTGCTGCTGCTCGGGTTGAACCGGGCGGGCGCCGGCAGCGGTGCGCCGACCGTCGCCGTCTGTGTGCTGCTGGGGCTCGCACTGCTGGCCGGCTACGTCCGGCACGCGCTGCGCGCACCCGCCCCGCTGCTGGACGTGCGGTTGCTGCGGATCCCGTCGTTCGCGGCGGCGCTCGGTGTGATGAGCGCCGTGGGGCTGGTGATGTACACACAGCTCACCGTGCTGCCGGCCCTCGCCGTGCGGAGCATCGGTCTCGGGCCGGGATGGCAGGCGTTCCCGGTCGCGGTGCTCGGGCTGGGGCTGATGATCTCGATGACGTCGTCCGGGCGGGTCAGCGACACGACCGGCCCGCGGATCCTGGTCCGCGGCGGCGCGTCGGTCACCGCGGCGGCGGCGATCCTGATCCTGGCCGGGCACGCCCGCTGGCCGGCGGCCGCGGTACTCGCCGTGGTGTTCCTGCTCGGGCTCGGCTTCGGTGCCGTCGCCGCCCCGACCTTCGCCGGGCTGTACCGGGTCCTGCCCCGGGAGTCGATGGCGCAGGGCACCGCCGCGCTGTTCATCGTCGTCCAGCTCTTCGCCTCCGCAGGGGTGACACTCGTCGGCTTTCTGACCGCGGCCTCGGTCGATCCGGTCGGGACCGCCTACGGGGTGGTGGCGGTCGCAGCACTGCTGGTGGTCGCGGCGGCGCGGCTGCTGCCGGGGCGGCCGACGCTCACCCGATGACCCGGGATGCGTCGCGGTGCGGGGGTAGGGGTCGCCGGTCGACCGGGCCGAGCCGTCCTACCCACGGACGGGTGCTGGTCACCGCTCCGCCGCGCGCGGTCCCGTCGTCGCCGCGAGGGTGTCCACATGGGAACCACACGCGCACCGTTCGTGGCCGGGCTGTTCGCCGCCGGCCTGCTGCTCGCCGGTTGTGGCGGCGACCCGGCCCCGTCGGCGGCCGGGGAGATGGCCGCACCGCCCGCGCAGGCGGCCCCGGAGGAGGCGGCCGGATCCGCCGACCAGGCCGCCGCGGCGGCCCGCTGCACCGACGCGGTCCTCACCGCCACCGTCAACGAGCCCACCGGTGAGGGACAGCAGCGGACGGTCCTGGCCTGGCGGAACACCTCCGATCAGCCCTGCACGATGACCGGCTTCGGCGGGGTCGACCTGCGCGGACCGGACGACCCGACCTTCGGGCCGTCGTACTCGCTGCCGCGCTCGGCGGAGGAGCCGACCGCGATCACGCTGCAGCCCGGCGGCACCGGGATCACGACCATCACCACGCTGTCCGGCGGGGACTGGACGCCCACCGAGGTCGTGGTCACCGCGCCCGACGAGACGACATCGCAGACCCTGCCGTGGCGCGGTGGCCCGGTGCAGCGTCAGGACGGCGCGACCCGGCCCGGTTCCTTCATCGGCCCGGTGGAGCAGGGCTCGATCTGAGGGCCGGGCCGGGCCGGACCGGACGGGGACGGCACCGTTCAGAGCGCGAGCTGCCCGACGAGCAGCCCGGCACCGATCGCGACCATCGCCCCGCCGGAGACCCGCGACACCACGCGGGTCCAGGCGGGGCGGGCCGCCAGGAGCCGTCGCGAGCCGATCCCGACCGCGAGGTAGACGACACCGCAGCAGGCGACGTGGACCGCGCCGAGCAGCAGGATCTGCCCGCCCACCGGCCAGGCGCCGGACGGGTCGGTGAACCGGGGCAGCAGCGTGAGGAACAACAGCAGGGCCTTCGGGTTCAGCCCGCTGGTCCCGGCGCCCTTCGCGGCCTGCCGCAGCCACGCGCCGGTACCGGGCACGGCTTCGGCGCCGGTACCGGGGACCGTGCCGGCCGGGCGGGCCAGCCCGGTCAGCCCCAGCCAGATCAGGTAGGCGGCGCCGACCCCGGTGAGCACGGTCAGCGTGGCCGGGGAGCCCGCGACCAGCGCGGCGACCCCGGCGGCGACCGCCCCGGTCAGTGCCAGGTGCCCGGCGAGCAGTCCGGCCACCGCGGGCAGCACGGTCCGCTGCGCCAGGCCCGCCCCGATCACGTACGCCCAGTCCGCGCCGGGGGTGAGCACCAGCAGCAGCGACAGCCCCCAGAACGCGACGACCGCCTGCACCGCCATGTCCATCTCCTCCCCACTCGTACGTCCTGGGGGGAACGCTATGGCGGCCGGGCCGGAAGGTGTTTCCAAGATTGCGCGGTGCGGGCCTCGGCGGGGGAGAATTCTCGCTGTGGACGCCATCGACCGGAAGATTCTTGCCGAGCTGCAGCGTGACGGCCGGATCACCGTCACCGAGCTGGCCGAGCGGGTCCGGCTCAGCGTGTCGCCGTGTCACCGTCGGCTCCGTGCGTTGGAGGAGTCCGGCGCGATCGCCGGCTACCGGGCACATCTCGATCCCGGCGTGCTCGGCCTGGGCTTCGACTCGCTGGTCTTCGTCACCATGCGCGACGCCGACCGGGACACCGTCACCGCCTTCGAGGCGGCCGTCGCGGGCATCGCGAACGTCGTGCAGGCGCAGCGCCTGTTCGGCGATCCCGATTACCTGCTCCGGGTGATCACCCGGGACCTGTCCGCGTTCCAGAAGCTCTACGACGACCGGCTCGCCGCGCTGCCCGGCGTGCAGCGGCTCAGCTCGACCCTGGTGATGAAGAGCGTCGTCGAGGACCGGCCGCTGCCCGTGTGAGGCCCGCCGGGACGGATACCCGCGTGCAGGAGGTGGAGCGATGCAGCCGATACATCTGCCGCACGCCGCCGTCGTCCGTTCGGCTGCCCGGTACCTGCGCCATCTCGGGCTCGACCCGGACCCGTCCGGCCCGTCCGACGTGCAGAAAGTGGTACCCGGCGATCTGCACCGAAAAGGTGAGTAACCATACGCTGAGTAATATGCGGGCACGATGGTGTTGCCGAGTTTGATGGCGACGATTCCGGCCGTTACCTTGTTTGCAGCCGGCACGGGCTCCCCCTTTTTTGTCAGCGTGCCGGCAGGTGCCGGGACCGCGGATCCGCGTCCCGTAACTCATCAGGAGAAGAACTGTGCTGAAGAAGAAGGCCGGCCTCGTCGTCGCCGCGTCCGCCGCGGGCCTGCTCGCGCTGACCCCGCTCGCGTTCGCCGGCAACGACGGCAACGTGATCGACAAGGACGCCAAGGGTGTCGTCGCGGGCGTGAACGGCAACAACGCCCAGGTGCCGGTCCAGGCCTGCAACAACAACGTCCCGGTCAACGTGCTGGGTGTCCAGGTTCCGGTCGAGGACGCGGCCGCCGCCAACGGTCTGACCGGTGCCGCCGGCATCGCGGGCGAGGGCCAGGCGCGCTCGGGCGACTCGGCCACCGACCAGTCGGACACCTGCGCGCAGGAGGCCGGCGCCGGGGACTCGATCGACAACTGATCGTCCCTGAGATCGCCGGGGGTGCCCCGGGACCGTACGCGGCCCCGGGGCACTTTCGTGTTTCCGAGCCCCTCGCCGGACACGCTGTGTGTGCGGATCCCGGAATCGCGGGCGGTTCGCCCGATTTCCGGACAACCGTATCGTGGGAGTAACCATACGCACAGTGATATCGCCACTCGATGGGGTCAACGAAATTGTTTCCGGGGTGTCCGGTGGATAGATTGCAGCGCAGTCGGCACGGGCTCCCCCGTTTTGTCAGCGTGCCGGCAGGTAACCGGGGCCGTCTTCGCACGGGCTCGAGACTCATCAGGAGAAGAAAACTGTGCTGAAGAAGGCCGGAATCATCGTCGCGGCGTCCGCCGCCACCCTGCTCGCGGTCAGCCCGCTGGCGTTCGCCGGTGACTACGCCGCCGAGAGCTCGAAGGACGCGAAGCACCACGGCTCGCACGACGGCGGCGCGATCGACAAGAGCGCCGACGGCGGTCTGGTCGGCGCCCTGAACGGCAACAACATCAACGTGCCGATCCAGGTCTGCAACAACAACATCCCGGTGAACGTGCTCGGCGGGCAGGTCCCGGTCGAGAGCGGCGCGCTGCTCAACGGCCTGACCGGTGCCCTGGGCCTCGGCGGCGACGCGAAGACGAAGTCGGGCGACTCGGTCACCGACCAGTCCGACGCCTGCGCGCAGGAGGCCGGCGCCGGCGACTCGATCGGCTGATCGTCTCTCGTCGTGCCCCCGTCGACCGGCCGGTCGACGGGGGCACTGCCGTGTCCGGGGGCGGTGGGCAGGGGCCGGTTCAGCCCGCCGATCGGCGCCGGTCGCGCCGGGCCCGGGCGTCGCTCCAGCGCCGACGCTCCTCGTCGGTGCCGGGGACCAGCTCCGGTACCGGCACCGGGCGGCGGTCCTCGTCCATCGCGACCATCGTGAAGTAGCAGCTGATCGCGTGCCGCCGGGTGTGCTCGGTGATGTTCTCGGTGGCCACCCGGATCCCGACCTCCATCGAGCTGCGGCCGGTGTGGTTGACCGAGGCCTGGAACGTCACCAGCTCCCCGATGTAGATCGGCTCGCGGAAGCGGACCCGGTCCACCGACAGCGTCACGACGTAGGTCTGGGCCCAGCGGCTCGCGCAGCTGAACGCGACCTGATCGAGCAGCTTGAGGATCGACCCGCCGTGCACGTTGCCGGAGAAGTTGGCCATGTCCGGGGTCATCAGGACGGTCATCGCGAGCTGGTGGCGGGGTGGCTCCCCGGGCGCATTCACCCGCCGGAGGCTAGCGGTCCCGGCGGAGATGTCCCGAACGTCGCGATCTCGGCTGCCACTGCGGCCCAGGCGTCCGACTGCGGATCGACGACGCCGAAGTGCTCCACCCCGGGCAGGACCACCAGCCGGGTGCCCGGATGCCGAGCCAGGTAGGACTCCGAGATCGCGAGCGGGACGCGGTCGTCGGTGTCGCCGTGCACGATCGTCACCGGCCCTGGCGGCGTCGGTCGCAGCGCCGGGTCCAGCTCCGGATGCTCCGCCGCCGGCCCGCCCAGGTACTCGCGCACCGCGCCGTCGCCCAGATCGCGGTCGTCGGCGAGCGCGAGATCGGCGACCGGTGCCAGCGCGACGGTTCCGTGGACCAGGCCGGGCTCGGTTGCGGCCGCGTGCAGCACCAGGTGCCCGCCCGCGGAGTGGCCGACCGCGACGACCGGGCCGGAGTGCTCGTGTGCCGCGCGCAGCCCGGCCAGCACGTCGGCGACCGTCGCCGCCGGGTCGCCGGGGATCCGCCGGTACTCCAGCGAGGCCACCGGCCAGCCCGCCTCGTTGAGCGCGCCCGCCATCGGTCGCAGGTGCACCCGGTCGAACCGGGGCCGCCAGAACCCGCCGTGCACGAGCGCGACCAGCGGGCGTCCGGGCTCCCCGTCCGGCCACAGATCGAGGACCTGGTCGGGGTGCTCCCCGACGGTGACGGTGCGCGGCGGCTCGGGGGCCGACCGGGACAGGACCGGGGCGGTAGTCACGAAGGTGGTGTAGCACGATCGGCCGGGCGCCGCGCGCGCAGCGTCTTGCGCACCTCGATCCAGGACACCGCGAGCACCGGCACCAGCACCGCCGTGAGCCACTGGGCGCCGGTCAGCGGCACCAGCCGCAGCGCCGCCCGCAGCGGGGGCACCGTCATGACCATGGCCAGCGACGCCGCCGTCACCATCGTCCACAGTGGCAGGAACCGGTTCGAGAACAGCCCGGCCCGCAGCAGCGGCGTGCGTTCGGTCCGCATCACCCAGGCCAGCGCGAGGTAGCCCGACATCCAGCCCACGAAGGCGAGTGTCTGTGCGGTCGCGGTGTCCGTCCCGGTGTACGACGAGACCAGGTAGAGCCCGCCGACCGCGGCGAACAGCGAGGCGCCGCCGGCCAGCAGATCGGCCACCAGCGGCCGGTCGAGGAAGCGCTCCGACCTGCCCCGTGGCCGCCGGTCCATCGCGTCGCGCTCGCTGCGCTCGGCGGCGAAGGTCGCCGTGCCCGCGACGTCCATGTACATCTCCAGGACGACGATCTGGATCGGCGCGAACGGGATCGGCAGGCCGGCGGCGACCCCGGCCGCGGCCGTCGCCACCAGGCCCGCCTTGCAGGCCAGGTAGTACTTCACGCCCTTGCGCAGGTTGTCGTGCAGCGTGCGGCCCTCGCGCAGTGCGCGGGTGAGGGTGGAGACGTCGTCGTCGGCGAGGACCAGATCGGCGGCGTCCCGGGCGACGTCGGTGCCCGACGACCCCATCGCGACGCCGACGTCGGCGCGGGCCAGCGCCGGGGCGTCGTTCACCCCGTCCCCGGTGACCGCGACGACCTCCCCGCCGTCCTGCAGCGCGGTGACCAGCCGCAGCTTGTGGGCGGGGGTCACCCGGGCGAACAGCGTCACCCGGGTGAGGGCGGCGGCGAGGTCGTCGTCGCCGAGCAGGTCCAGCTCCGGGCCGGTGAGCAGCTCGGCACCGGGGATCCCGACCTGCGCGGCGACCGCTCGGGCGCACGCCGGATGGTCGCCGGTCACCATCAGCACCCGGATGCCGGCGCGGTGCGCCGCGTCGATCGCGCCGGCCGCTCCGGGCCGGGGTGGGTCGGACAGCGCGACGAGCCCGGTGAGCTCCAGGTCCCGCTCGGCGTCCTCGACCCGGCCGGGGAGCTCGGTGGCCGTCCGGGTCGCGACCGCGATCACCCGCAGGCCCATGGCTGCGAGCTGCTCCGCGCGGGCGAGTACCGCCGGATCCGCCACCCGGCAGCGGGCGAGCACCGACTCCGGGGCCCCGGTGGTGACGACCCGGTGGTCCGCCAGCACCACCGTCATCGATTCGCGGACCGGATCGAAGGCGAACCGGCGCACCGGTTCCGGCGCCGGTGGCAGACCGCGGTCGCGGGCCGCGACCAGGAACGCGACATCGGTCGGGTCGCCTGCCCAGCCACCGTCGGGTTCCGGGGTCGCCTCGGTGCAGGCGGCGCCGGCGGCGAGCAGCTCGTCAGTGGTGCCGGCCACCGGTTCCGCGTGGTCGACCGCCATCCGGTTCTCGGTCAGCGTGCCGGTCTTGTCGGTCGCGATGACGGTGACCGCGCCGAGGGTCTCGGCGGCGCGCAGCCTGCGGACCAGCCCGCGGCGCCGGGACAGCCGGTGCGCGCCGAGCCCCAGCACCAGGCTGATGATGATCGGGAGTTCCTCGGGGACGGTCGCGAACGCGAGCGTCAACCCGGTCAGCACCATGTCCCGCCACGGCTGCCCGCCCAGCACACCGATCAGTGGGACCAGCACGCTGAACCCGATCGCCAGCGTCGCGAGCGCCTTCGACAGGTCCCGCATGGCCTGCTGCAGCGGGGTGCGCGGTGGTCGCCCGGCGACGATCAGACCGGTGATCGCACCCAGCTCGGTCGAGGTCCCGGTGGCGACGACGACACCGCGGGCCCGCCCGGCGACGACGGTGGTACCGGCGAACGCCAGATTGGCGCGGTCGCCGAGCGGAACTGCCTCGTCGAGCACCCGCCGGGCGTCCTTGGCGGCGGCCACCGACTCGCCGGTCAGCGCGGACTCGTCGATCCGCAGGCCCCAGGTCTCGGTGAGCCGGACGTCCGCGGCGATCCGGGCGCCGGCCGCCAGTGGGAGCACGTCGCCGGGCACCAGGTCCTCGGTCGGGACCGAGCGGGTGCGGCCGGCGCGCAGCACCGGTGTGGTCGGGGCGGTCAGTGTCCCCAGTGCGGCGATCACCGACTTCGCACGGAACTCGGCGAACACCTCGACCAGCACCACCACGACGATGATCGCGACGATGGCGACGGTGTCCTCCAGGCGGCCCCAGAGGCCGTAGAGCACCGCCACCGCGACCAGCAGCACCATCATCGGCTCGGTGATCTCGTCCGCGAGCACCTGCCGGAAGGTGACCCGGCGGGGGACGACCCACCGGTTGGGTCCGTGCTCGGCGAGCCGGGCGGCGGCCTCGGTGTCGTCCAGTCCGGCCACCGGGTCGGTTCCGAGATCCTCCACGACCGAGTGTGCGGTCGCGGAGTGCGCGCTCATTCCTCGCGCGGCGGCAGGTCCGGCGCGACACCCTCGGCGCGGTAGACGGCCGCGGTGAAGGCCTCCATCGACCGGCGACAGCGGTCCAGCATGGCCTCGGCGTCCTTGAGTCGTTCGTCCGGGAAGAAGTCCCGGGCCGTGATCTTGGCCAGCCAGCCGGTGAGCCGGTCGATGTCCTGCTCGTTCTCCTCCAGTTCGGCGAAGGAGAAGTTGTCGCGCGCCGACTCCTTCTCCAGCTCGGCCAGCAGCGCGCCGGTGCGCTCGGCGAACTCGGCGAACTCCTTGGCGCGCTCGGCGCGGAACCGGGCGACGATCCCGTCGTCGTCGCGGGCGACGGTCTCCATCGCGTACGCGGAGCCGCCGTGTTCCCGGACGTAGCCGGCCAGGCCGTCGAAGAACTCCCGGTGGGTGTCGGTGGCGGGCAGCACCCACGCGCCGTTCTGCAGGCCGACGGCGCCGGCGGCCCTGGCGCGCCGCCACAGCGTCACCCGCGGACTCGACGGCGAGGCCGGCAACTGGGCGAGCAGCAGGACCCAGCCCTCGGTTGGCATGGGAGCGACGTTACGGGCGGGGTCAAGCACATGCAACAGGTGTTTCATCGCCGGTGGCAGCTCCGGGCCCGGAACGGCAGGCTGTCCCCATGTCCGCCTCCGCGTCCCGGCTCGGCCTCGGTCTGGCCGCCATCGCCCGCCCCGCCTACATCACCTCCGGCCGCGCGGAGCGGCTCGGCGCCGTCCGCGACGTCGAGACCCTGCGGACACGCACCCACGAGCTGCTCGACGCCGGCTACGCGGCGGGCGTCCGCTACCTCGACGTCGCGCGCTCCTACGGGCGCGCCGAGGAGTTCCTGGCCGGCTGGCTGGCCGCCCACCCGGAGATCGACGACGTCGAGATCGGGTCCAAGTGGGGATACCGCTACGTCGGCGGCTGGCGGATGGATGCGGAGCGCCACGAGATCAAGGACCACTCGCTGGACGCCTTCACCGAGCAGTACGCGCTGACCGGCGAGCTGCTCGGTGACCGGCTCGGGATCTACCACGTGCACTCGGCGACGCTGGACACCGGCGTGCTCGACGACACCAGGGTGCACCGCGCGCTCGCGCACCTGCGCGAGCGCGGCGTCCGGATCGGGATCTCCACCTCCGGTCCCGCGCAGGCCGACGCGGTACGCCGCGCGCTGGAGGTGCGGGTGGACGGCGAGCCGCTGTTCACCTCGTTCCAGTCCACCTGGAATCCGCTCGAGCCCTCGGCCGGGCCCGCGCTCGCCGAGGCGGCAGGCACCGGTGCCCTGGTGATCCTCAAGGAGGTGTTCGCGAACGGCAGGCTGGCTCCGGGCGGAGATCCCGCCGCCGTCGCGCTCGCCGATCGGTTCGGCGTGCCGGTGGACCAGCTGGCCGTCGCCGTGGCGCTGGCCAATCCGTGGGCGTGGCGGGTGCTGCTGGGGCCGGTGGACACCGCACAGCTCGGCAGCAATGTCGACGGTGCGCGGTGGACGGTCCCGGCCGGGGCCGCCGACGAGCTGGCCGCGCTGGCCGAGCCTGCCGAGCGGTACTGGACGGCCCGCTCGGCCCGCCCCTGGTCGTGACCGGCAGGGGGCCCCACCCGGGGTGATCGTTGCGTTGCGGACCGATACCGCGTTTCCTGCCGGGCGGACGCTCGTTTACCTTGCAGTCACCTGACGGCCGACGTCCCGACGCCTGTCCTGCGCCTCCCGTTCCCCGAACGACGCGGAGCCACCCGGACGCGGCGGCGGGCCGACTCCCCCGGCCGCGCAGAAGGAGGGGACATGACCGCCCAGCACCACCTGGCGCGCAGCGCCGACGAGGACCCGGCGACCGAGGTGATCCCGCGGTTCGACGACCGCGAGGCGGGTGCCCGGGCCCCCGCGCCCGCCGAGCCGTCCCCGGCGGCGCAGCCGCCGGTCGGGGCGCCGCACCTGGCCCTGCTGCGGCCGTCCCGGGTGGTGACCGTCGCCGGGGTGATCGCGGCGCTGCTCGCGATCGCCCACTTCGGAGCCGCCGTGTACGGGATCGGCCGCCCCGGGTTCGAGATCCCGGCACCGATCCGGCTCGGCAACGAGCTGAACATCTCCACCTGGTTCAGCTCGGCGGTGCACCTGGCGAACGCCGCGGTCCTCGCGCTGATCGCGGCGAACTCGGTGCGCCGGGAGCGCTGGCGGTGGATCCTGCTGAGCCTGGCCTGCGCGGTCGTCGCGATGGACGAGACCGCCGCGAACCACGAGCAGATCGGCTGGATCATCCACACCACGTTCGGGACCAGCGGCCTGCTGACCTACGCCTGGATCATCCCGGCATCGGTGCTGGTCCTGATCGTCGCGGTGCTCTGCCTGCCGATGCTGCTGCGTCGCCCGGGCAGCTGGATCGTGATCGCCGGTGCGGCGGTGTTCCTGTTCGGCGCGGTGGGCCTGGAAGCCGTCGGTGGTGCGGTGTTCGAGCAGACCGGCGACGTGCACGCGTTCGGCTACAACCTGCTGGCCGGCGCCGAGGAGACCTGCGAGATGGCCGGGCTGGTGATCGCGTTGGCCGGGCTGCTGCGGATCGCGGGCGGCAGCGGCCTGCGGATCGCCGGGACCTTCGTGGACGGTTCGCGCTAGCCGACGCGCGAGGTCCGCTTCGGCTCCACCAGCCGCAGCACCAGCTCGGTCCGCCCGCCCTCGGCGCCGAGCGCGGAGAGCAGCCGGGGCAGTGCGTGGTCGTCGATCAGGTCCCGCAGCGTGGCCAGGTCGGCCCCGGTCTCCGCGGTGACGTCGAGGTGCACTACCGGCCGGGTCCGGTCGCCGACGAGCACCGCGGCGGCCCGCTGGACCCCGTCGTAGGACTCGACGTCGGCGGCGAGCGCGGCGGCGGCGTGATCGGAGTGCAGCCGGGTGATCCCGGCGTCGCGGCCGGCGACCTGCGCGGCGGGCAGTGTCCAGTCCGAGGTCCGCGGCCGGCGCCGGGCCTGGGCCAGCAGCCAGCGCAGCGCCAGCAGCCCGACGACGACGGCCGCCGCCAGCGTCACCCACGGCACCCAGGCCGGCGGGTCGAGCGCGCCGGGCAGCAGCGGGGCGGACGGATCGAGCCCGGGCAGCAGCGACCGCAGCGATCCGCTGCCGAACGCCAGCCCGGCCGCGCCCGCGATCAGCAGCACGAGGCCGATCAGCAGCAGCAGGCTCCGGTTGAGGCGGGCCGGGGGGTTCGCGGCGGCCATCACGACTCCTTCGTTCCGGTGACCTTCACCCGGACCCGCGGACTGCGGGACGGGCCGATCGCGGCGAGCCGCTCGGACACCGCGTCACGGACCGCGGTGCGCAGCGCCGTCGCGTCGCCGAACGAGGCGTGCGCCGACACCGACGCCGTCCGCCGGGTGCTCGACACGTTCGCCCTGGCGATCCCGTCGACGCCGGTCGCGGCGTCGGACAGCGCCCGATCGAGGCTGCGCCGGGTGATGCCGGTGTCGGTCACGGTGGTGCCGGCCCCGTCCCGCCCGGCCAGCGGCAGCACCGTGGGGGTGCCGGGCCGCAGCGCGACCAGGAGCAGGAGCAGACCGACGAGCGCGAGCACCCCGGAGAGCGCCAGGAACGCGACGTCGGCGCCGGTCAGGCCGGCCCCGAACGCGTTCAGGTCGGCGAACGGGAGCACCGGCTGTTGGCCGATCAGCTGCTGCACGACGGCGACCGCCAGCAGCACGCAGGCCGCCAGCAGCACGAGGGCGACCAGCGAGGCGGCGACCGAGCGACGGGGACGGCGGATCATGCGAGATCCCTGCCCGTCGAGGACGCCCGCGGGAGGGTCAGCGCGGACACCGCGATGTCCACCCTGGCCACACCCAGACCGGTGAGCGACTCCACCTGCCGCACGACGTGTGCGCGGGCCCGGTCACAGGTCGCGGCGACCGGGGACGGGTAGGCGACGGAGATCCGGGCGTCGAGCCGGACCGACCGGCCGGAGACGGTGGCGGACACGCGGGGGCGCCCGCCTGCCTCGTCGCGGCCGAGCATCCGGTCGACGGTCCCGGACGTACCGCCGACACCGTCGGTCTCGGCCAGCGCGGCGATCGCGATCTTCTCGACGACCTGATCGGCGACGTCGACCCGGCCGCGCTGATCGACGGCCGGATCGGCGCCGGGTTCGAGCACCACGGTCGGGGCGTCGTGCGGGTGCGGCGGAGCCGTGGGCGACTCCGGGACGGTGGCGGTCACGACCGGCTCACCGGACCCGGTCGGAGCCGCGCCCGGTCAACCCGGAACGCTCCGAGAGCTCCGTGAGGTCGAGCCCGCCGTCCAGCCAGCGCCCGGCGAGCAGGCCGATCGCACCCAGCACGAGTGCGATGACGAACCCGCCGAATCCGCCGACGACCCCGGCGATACCGAGGAGCAGGCCGGCGAGCAGGCCGATCTGAGTGTTGTTGAGGATGGGCATCGCGCTCACGTCCTTGCAGAGGAGTGGATGGAGCTCCGGCGATTCAGCCGCGTTCCGCGGACGGGTGCTCGATCTCGCCGGCGTAGTCGCCGACCACCACGTCCACCCGTGCCGACCCGACGATCGGCTTCAGCACGGCGCGGACCTGGCCGGCGACCTCGGCAACCGTCGCCGGGTAGCGGCCGACCACGTGGATCTCGACCGCGTCGCCGTCCGGTGTGGACCGCAGCCGGACACCGCCGATCCGGCGCCCCGGCAGGTAGGTGGCGACCTCGCCGAACCGGCCGCCGTGCAGCCGGGCCACCGCGGGGCAGCTCAGCGTGGCGACGGCGATCCGGTCGGCGTCGGTTCCGGCCGCGGCGACCGGCGCGTTCACGCCACCCGCGACGGGGTGTCGATCCGCTTCGTCTCCTTGGCGTCCTCGTGGTCGTCCTCGGACGGCAGGTGCACGTCGTCGACGGAGATGTTGACCTCGACGACCTCGAGCCCGGTCATCCGCTCCAGGGCGGAGATGACGTTGCGGCGCACGGCCTTCGCCAGGTCCGCAATGGACACGCCGTACTCGACGACGACGTTGATGTCGACCGCGGCCTGCTTCTCGCCGACCTCGACCGAGACGCCCTGCGAGGCGTTGGTCGTGCCGCCCGGGATGCGCTCGCGCAGCGCGCCGAAGGCACGGGCCGCCCCGCCGCCCAGCGCGTGGATGCCGTTGACCTCACGAGCGGCCAGCCCGGCGATCTTGGAGACGACGGTCTCCGCGATCCGGGTGCTGCCGTGCTCGGACTGCAGAGCCGACGGGGTGCCGGTGACGGCGGGGGTCTTCGCGTCGGTGGTGCTCATGGTTGTTCACGCCTCCTGGTCGTGGCCCGAGATCCGTCGGGCCGGGTGAGGAACCGGATCGGGCCTGGATGACTTCCAGTGCCCAGTTGATCCGCCCGACACACGTGTGAGGTGTCGCAACGGTGGATCCTCACGCGAAGGTGTGAGTGACAGTGGTCACTATCGTGGCGGGAGGCCGATCGTCCATGCGCTGACCTCGCGCAGCGCCACCTGCCAGCAGGCCGGATCGACGTAGTTCGGCCCGGCCGCCGCCGTCGGCACGATCAGCGCGTCGGTGAAGTAGATCCAGTGGATGTCCTTCACCGGGATGTCCCGGCCGGGCCGCTCGTCGCCGCGGCCCTCGGCCATCTCGTCGAACATCTGCGCCATCGCCTGCGCCGACTCGTTGCGCGGGTCGTCGGCGGTGAGACCGCGCAGCTGATCACCGAGGCGATGCAGCCAGGCGGCGGGATGCACCGCGTTGCCGAACACCAGCCCGGCCGGGGTGGCCACGGTGAGCGGGACGCTGTTGCGCTCGTCCCGGTAGGCGATCGAGAGCACCGCCTGCAGGTAGCTGGGCGCCGAGAGCTCGGGGATCGTCACCACCCGCTGGGCGTCGGCCATACCGCCGGGACCGTCCGCGTCGACCGTCATGGGGCGCAACGCTAACGGTGTTCACGCAGGCTGCGACAGGTCCACGTCGCCCTGACGACAACTGCCGGACGGTTCAGTCGATGCTCCGCCGTCCGGTGCAGCCGGATACTCAGGAACGCCGGGTGCGGGCCGGGGCGCCGATTCCCCCGGTACGCGGCTGCGGAACCGCGGACCCGCCGCCGGGCTGCGCCGGCAGCGTGACCGGCCGGACGACGAGCGCGAACCGTGCCCCCGCCGCTCCGGGGCCGACCCCGTCGACGGTCTCGTGCCGGCGGGCGTCCAGGCCGCGTGCCGCGGCCGCCGCGTGCAGCCCGTCGTGCACCGCGTCCGCGGTGTTCACCTGGCCGAAGTCGCCGCGGTAGTGGTACGCCAGCAGCGCGCCGCCGGGCCGCAGTCGGTCCAGCAGGGCCGCGATGCCGACCCGCAGGGTCACCGGCTCCCAGTAGTAGAGGACGTCGCTGCAGACGATCAGGTCGAACGTGCCGTCCGGCATCTCGCGCGGCAGTGTCCGGCGGACGAACGTCCCCGACGGGACACGGGCGGCGGCCCGCTGCACGGCCGCGGTGGAGATGTCGACGCCGAGCAGTGAGTCGGCGTGCCCGGCGAGCCGCACCGACAGGTCGCCCTCGCCGCAGCCCACCTCCAGGACCCGCCGGAAGCGGCGACCGGACAGCGCGTCCATCACCGCGGCGTACTTCTGCTGCTCGTAGGGATTCAGACCGATCGAGTACGGATCGGGATGCCGGTAGAGCCGGTCGTGCGTGCGCCGCCCCCAGCCGGGCTGCCAGAGCCAGGTCTGCCCGGCCCAGCGGGGGTCCGCGTCGTCCCGGCCGATCCGGGCGAGCCCGCGGATCGGCGCCGCGGTGGCCCGGACCCCTGCGCTCAGCGTCAGCCGGGCTGCCCGGCGGGCGAGTGCGACCGGCGACGGGCGTGCGGTCTGGTCATCAGCCATCGGGCGCTCCGGGGAGGGTGGGGAACGGGCGGGGGTACGACCGGTGTGTCGCACGTGGGCGGGTCCGGCGTTACCCGAACGGCCGAGCAATCCCCGATGCGGTGACACGACGACGCCGGCACCCCGGGACGGGGCGCCGGCGTCGCGGCGGGGCGTGCCGAGCCCTACTGCGGGGTCACCTCGGCCATCTCGTTCCAGGCGTCGCCGTCGATGTCCTGGTAGTTGATCTTCGGCTTCTCCGAGACCACGGTGGACATGAAGGGGAAGAAGTTCTGTGCGTGATCGGTCTGGACGTGCGCCGTGCCGGCGTCGCCGTCACGGAACACCTCCACGATCACGAACTCGTTCTCCTTCTCGAAGTTCTCGTGGTAGTCGAAGGAGATGTTGCCCGGCTCCGAGTTCACGTTCTTCTTGTACTCGGAGATCCCGGACAGCCACTCGTCGCGCTTGTCCGGGCGGATCTGCGCCTTGAGGACGATGAGGATCACGCCGGCCTCCTGTTCACGGTCGTCGGTTCACGGTCGTCGGGAACGTCGCGGGCGATCCTTCCACGGACCGCACCCGTCCGAGCGTCTCAATGCTGGACGCCCGGTGGTTGTCCCGGGCGGGAAATCGGGTGCGGGTGTGCTCCGTCCGGCCTAGGGTCGGGCGCTTGTGAGCACTCCCGTGGCCGGCCCGTCGTCCGCTCGTCCACGGTGGAGGACCGTGCTGTGGTTCCTGCACGGCCTGCTCCGGTTCCTGCTGATCGTCTGGATGATCCCCTACGCCTGGTCAAAGCTGAACCTGACGCAGATGGGGCAGCTCGACTACTCCGCGGCGCTGACCACGATCGGCGAGAAGAGCCCGATGGGTCTGCTGTGGACGTTCATGGCGTACTCACCGCTGATCCAGTTCCTGGCCGGGCTGGCCGAGCTGGTCGTGATGCTGCTGCTGGTGTTCCGGCGGACCGCGTGGCTCGGCGGTGTGCTCGGGACGGCTGCACTGGGCACGGTGTTCCTGCTCAACATGACCTTCGACGTGCCGGTGAAGCAGCCGGCGCTGATCCTCACGATCGGCTTCCTGCTGGTCGCGGTGCCGGAGCTGGGGCGGGTGCTCCGGTTCGTGGCCGGCCGGCCGGTCGCCGGGACCGACGGCGTCCCCCGGTTGCTGCCGTGGCCGCGGGTGCGTGCGGTGACCCGGTGGCTCTCCCCGGTGCTCGGCGTGCTGGTCGTGCTGCTCGGTGGCGTCCTGTTCTGGCAGGTGCAGCCGCCGCGGGTGGGGTCGGAGCTGGCGCTGCCGGGCGTCTACCGGGTGGTCGAGGACCCGGCACCGCCCGTGGCCCGGCTCGCCGACGACACCCGCTGGCAGTCCGTCGCGTTCGGGCAGTGGGTCTACGACGGCCCGGAGGTCCCGATCCCGAGCTTCCCGGTCCCCGGGGAGGCCGGGCTGTCGATCCGGGCCGCGAACGGCGATCTCGTCGTGGGGAACTACCGGCCGGTCCGCGACGGAGTGGTCGAGCTGACGCTGCGGGAGGTGACCTCCGGGGCGCAGTCGATGTTCGGCGAGGTCGACCGCACCGTCGAGCTGAGCTGGGAGGTCCGGCCGGACGGGCGGGTCGCGCTGCGCGGCGACGGGCAGGACCTGCTGCTGGAGAGCGATCCGGAGCTGAGGTTCCTCTACGACCGCGGCTTCTCCTGGAACGTGGGCAACGAGGCCGCCGTCAACCGGTGAACCTAGGCTGTGGGGCATGACCCACGTCCGGCTCGGGCTCGCCGAGTGGACGGTTCTCGCCGTCGCCGGTGAGCGGCCGGTGCACGGATTCGCGATCGCCGCGCTCACCGCGGCCGACGGGCACCTCGGCCGGGTCTGGCAGATCCCGCGCCCGGTCGTCTACCGGGCGATCGGCAGGCTCGTCGACGCCGGCCTGATCACCGCGGAGGCCGTCGAGACCGGTGGCGGCCCGCCGCGGACGCTCTACGCGTCCACCGCGGCGGGCCGCGAGCAGGTCGACGCCTGGCTGGCCGCGCCGGTGCCGCACGTACGGGACCTGCGGTCGGAGTTCCTGCTGAAGCTGGCGGTGCTGCACCGGCGCGGCGAGGACCCGGCGCCGCTGGTCACCGCGCAGCGCCGGGAGCTGGAGCCGATCGTCGAGGCGCTGCGCATCGAGCGGGACGGCACCGGCGACGGCGGCACCGGGCCGGGCGAGATCGACGACTTCGATCGGATGCTCGTCACCTGGCGGCTGGTCTCGGCGGAGGCCGCGCTGGCCTTCCTCGACCAGATGTGACCCGGGCTTGACGACCTCGAACGGATACCGGATAGTTCTGGTATCCACTATGAGGGAGCGGTCGGGATGGACATGCGGATCGGGGACCGGGAGCGGGAACACGCGATCGAGCAGCTCGGGCGGCACGTCGGGGACGGGCGGCTCGACCTGGCCGAGTTCGACGAGCGGAGCGGGCGGGTGACCGCGGCGCGCACCCGGCCGGAGCTGACGGCCGTGCTGGCCGATCTGCCGCGGTTGCCGGATCCGGCGCGCGCCGCCATGGCCCGGCGGGCCGTGCTCGCAGTCACCTGGGGTCCGTGGCTGGTCACCGGCGTGGTCTGCCTGGTGGTCTGGGCGGCCGTCGCGCTCGCCGGTGGGGGTGTGCACGCCTGGCCGCTCTGGGTGCTCGGCCCGTGGGGTGCGCTGCTGGTGCTCGGCACCATGGTGCTGCCGGCCGTGCCGGTCGCCGGGCGGTGGGATGGCCGGCGCCCGGAGCGGGTATGCCGGGCACATGCCCCGACCTGACCTGACCTGGATCCCGCGCCTGCTCGGCGTGGCCACCGCCGCCTACGGTGCGGCGATCACTGCCAAGCCGGAGCTGTTCCTGCGGCCGACGAAGCTGGTCGAGGACGGCGGGGAGCCGACGTCCGAGCAGCGGACGTTCACGATGGCGATCGGCGGCCGGGACCTCGCGTCCGGCCTGGCCATGGTGTTCGCCCCGGCGGGCACACCGCTGAAGACCGCGATCGCGGTCCGGGTCGGCGCGGACGTCGCCGACCTGGCCGTGCTCGGCTCCCGGTTGCCCGATCGCGACGCCCGGGAGAAGGCGACGATGGTCGCCGCCGGCTGGGGTGCGCTCTGCGCGCTGTCGTTGCTCGCCGCGGACCGCCCGGCACGCCGGGGCTGAGGAGTACCGACTGCCACCCCGGCATATGACAGCGGCGCCGCTCTCCACGATGATCGTCGGATGGCCACGAGTACCGGGGGCGACCCCCACCTGGAACGTGCGTACACGCTGAGCGGCCCGGACGACGCCCGGGCGCTCTACGACGACTGGGCAGCCACCTACGACGCCGATCTCACCGGCGAGGCGCAGGGTTACGTCGCGCCGTCGGTGAGCGCCGACGCCGTCGTCGCCGCGGCGGGGGCCGGCGGCGAGGTGCTGGACGCCGGTTGTGGCACCGGTCTGGTCGGGGTGGAGCTGAACCGGCGCGGTGTCGGCACGATCGACGGCCTGGACCTCTCGCCGGGCATGCTGGAGCAGGCCCGCGCGACGGGCGTCTACCGCGATCTGCGCGAGGCCGACCTGACGGCCGCCCTGGAGCTCCCCGACGACCGCTACGACGTCGTCGTCTGTGTCGGGACGCTGACCCACGCGCACGTCGGGCCGTCGGCGCTGTCCGAGTTCGCCCGGGTGATCCGGCCGGGCGGGTTCCTGGTCGCGACCGTGCTGGACGACGTCTGGGAGTCCGGCGGCTACCGCGCCGAGGTGGACCGGCTGTGCGCGGGCGATCTGCTGGAGGCCGTCTCGATCGAGATCGCCCCGTACCGCTCGGCTCAGCAGGTGGACTGCCGGCTGCTGGTCCTGAGGGTGCGGTAGCGATGAGTTCCACGGGCACCGACCGTGGCCCGGTCGTCGGGCGCCGCATCCTGATCGTGCTGCTGGCGCTGACCGCGCTGGTGCACGCCCGGCTGGCCGCCGGTACCGGGGCCGAGGGGCCGATCCTGGCGGCGCTGGACGGGATCGTCGCCATCGTCGCGGGTGTCGCGCTGGCGATGGTGGTCCGCCGGGCCGACGCTCCCGCATTGCTGACGGCCGCGGTGGCCGGCGGTCTCGGGGTGGCGCTGTTCCTGGTGCCCGGCCTGGTCGCGATCGCGGGCGGCAGCTCCTGGACGGCCTGGCTGGACCCGTGGATGTTCGGTGCGCTGCTGCTGGACGCGATGGTGGTCCGGATCGCCGTGTTCACCATGCGCAAGGTCGGTGACCCGGGCTCGAAGACCCCGTGAACATCTCCGGAATGAAAGCAAGAGACGTCGGTCGAAGATCGCTCGTGATCGGCGTTCACCAGTTCTGACCTGCGGCGATGGCTATTGTCGTTATACCGGTGTGATACGTCACCGGCGTTCGGCTTGACCCGATCTCGGGATGTCGGCGACCTTCGGGGTCGCTTCCGGTCGTCTTCGGCCGGGGCGTGCACCGAAGCGCCGGCACCACCACGCCAGGACGGCCCCGTCCCATGGTCGCCGGTCCGTCTATCCGTCACGGACGGGACGGGGCCGCGGGCCACGGGCGTATCGCCTGTGAGACCGGACGTCGCTCCCCGCGTCGGACGGCCCGCCCGGAAAGTCGTGGGTCCGGACCCAGGTGAGAATCACGATGAGCAGCACCCGTATGTCCATCCGTGGGCGTTTTGTCGGAACTCTGACCGCCGGCATCCTGGCGTTCGGGGCCCCGCTCGCCCTGGCCGGCACCGCGAACGCCGCCCCCGAGACCTCGACCCCCGTCGCGCCGGCCGCCGCTGTCGCGCCGACCCAGTCGGTGCCCACCTCGACGTGGGACAAGCTCGCCGAGTGCGAGTCCAGCGGCAACTGGAGCATCAACACCGGCAACGGTTACTCCGGTGGCCTGCAGTTCTCGCCGACGACCTGGAAGGCGTTCGGCGGCTCCGGGCAGGCGCACAACGCCAGCAAGTCCGAGCAGATCCGCGTCGCGGAGAACGTGCTCGAGGGCCAGGGCTGGGGCGCATGGCCGTCCTGCTCCAGCCAGCTCGGCCTGCGCTGAGCCCAGCGCACCCCGACCACGGGCGGCGACCGGTGTTCACCGGCGCCGCCCGTGGTCGTGTGCGGGGCCGCTCAGGCGGCGCGCAGCCCGGCGACGACCTCACGCACCAGTGCGGGATCGGCGTCGTACGGGGTGTTCAGCGACACCCGGTCGACCAGCTCGCCGTAGCGCGCGACGATCCCGGCCGACACCTCGTCCGGGGTCCCGGAGACCGCGAAGAGATCCAGCACGTCGTCGTCGACGAGACCGGCCATCTCGTCCCAGGCCTGCCGGCGGGACAGCCGGTTGAGCCGGTCCGCGAGCTCGCCGCGATCGTGATGCTCCAGCACCGGCCGGTACGGCGGGGTGGAGGCGTAGAACGCGATCTGCCTGCGCACCCCGGCCGCGGCCGCGGCCCTGGCGTCCGGGTCGGCGCCGAGCACCGCGAACACCGGCAGGCACACGTCGAACCCGTCCAGCCCGCCCGTGCCGTCCTCGCCCCGGCCGCGGCGCAGCGCGGGCAGCGTGACCTCCGCGAGGTACGACGGCGAGGTCAGCGAATGCGCGAGCAGGCCGTCGGTGACCCGTCCGGCGACCTCGGTCATCCGTTCCCCGACCGCCGCGAGCATCACCGGCGGGGGCCCGTGCGGGTTCGGTCCCGGCGAGAAGAACTCGGTCATCAGGGTGTGCGAGTAGAACTCGCCCTCGTAGTGCAGCCGGTCACCGGTGGCCCAGGCCTCCCAGATGGCGCGCAGCGCCAGTACGAAGTCCTCCATCCGCGCGGCCGGCCTGCTCCACGGCATTCCGAACCGGCGCTCGATGTGCGGTTTCACCTGCGAGCCGAGCCCGAGATCGAACCGCCCGCCGGAGACCAGCGTGACGTCGTTGGCCTGGTAGGCCAGTGTCATCGGGTTCCGGGCGAAGGCCACCGCGATCGCCGACTGCAGCCGGATCCGGCTGGTCGCGCGGGCGGCGAGCGCGAGCGCGACGAACGCGTCGTGCGAGGTCTCCGGCACCGAGAGGGTGTCGTAGCCGTCCTTCTCCGCCTCGATCGCCGACTGCTCGGTCTCCAGTGGGCCGGCCGAGAAGCCCCCCGTGGTGTCGACGCGCACTATCCGTCCTTCCGTTCGGGGACGACCCGGTCCAGCCAGGTCAGCAGATCGGCGACGATCTCGTCGCGGTTGGTCTCGTTGAACACCTCGTGCCGGGCGCCCGGCCAGATCCGGAGCGTGACGTCGTGCAGCCCGGCCGCGGCGTAGCGCTCGGTGAGCGGGCGGACGAGTGCCAGGCCGCCGTTGACCGGGTCCTCGTCGCCGACCACGACGTACACCGGCAGCCCGCCGGGGATCCGCTTGAGCGTGCCGAGCTCGGCCAGCGGGCGGGCCGCGGCGAACATCGCCCGGGTGCCGGGCAGGTCCAGGCCGAAGCCGCAGCGGGCATCGCCGACGTAGGCGTCGACCTGGGCCGGGTCGCGGGAGAGCCACTCGTATCCGGTGCGCTGCTCGAACGGCGCGTTGAACGAGGACAGGTCCAGTGGGCCGGACAGGTCCAGGCCCTGCTCCATCAGGTCGAGCACGGCGGTGCCGGAGAGCACGACCGCGTCCGGCGGGTCCGCGTCGGCGATCAGGAACTGCTGCACCGCGAACGAGCCCATGCTGTGCCCGAGCAGCACCAGCGGCACGCCCGGATGCGCCGACCGGGCGAGATCCGAGAGCAGCCCGACGTCGGTGACGAGCCGGTCCCAGCCGTCCTCGCCGAGCACGCCGTAGCCCTCGGGCCCGCCCGCCGTCGCACCGTGCCCGCGGTGGTCCTGGGCGTAGACGGCGAAGCCGCGCCCGGTCAGCTGCTCGGCGAGCGCGACGTAGCGCAGCGCGTGCTCACCCATGCCGTGGGTGAGCTGGATGATCCCGCGCACGGCGGAGCCCTCGGGGAGCCAGCGGTAGGCGGTGACGGCGGTGCCGTCGCGGCCGTCGAGGATGAAGGTGTCGGTCGTCATGGGAGCGCCCCGCCGTCGATCGGATCGAACTCGACCGGATCGTCCGTCACGGCACGACGGGTGGTCAATGCTCGCTGCGGTGGAACACACTGCCCCCATGACGACCTTCGTGCTGGTGCACGGCGCCTGGGGTGGCGCGCACGGCTTCCACCTGCTGCGCCCGCGGCTGCGGGCGGCCGGTCACGACGTCGTGACGCCGTCGCTGACCGGGATCGGCGAACGGGTGCACCTGGCCGGGCCGTGGGTCGACCTGTCGGTGCACGTGCGCGACGTGGTCAACGTGGTGCTGCACGAGGACCTGCGCGACATCGTGCTGCTGGGGTTCTCCTACGGCGGCATGGTGGTCACCGGGGCGCTCGACGAGATCGGCGACCGGGTGCGCGAGCTCGTCTACCTGGACGCGTTCGTCCCGGACGACGGCGACTCGGTCGTCACGCTCGCGCCGGCGCTCGCCGCGGTCGTGCCCGCGCCCGGCGCGGACGGGCTCGGGGCGCCCTGGCTGGTACCGGGTCCGGAGCGGCACTACGACGATCCGGCGGAGGCCGCGTGGTCCGCGCCGCGGCGCTCGCCGCAGCCGGTGCGGACGTTCACCGAGCCGGTGCGGATCTCCCGCCCGGTGGAGGAGTGGCCGCTGCGCAGGACCTACCTGCGGGCCGTCCGGGAGGACGTCACCGGCGGGGCCTTCGCCGCCGCGGCCGCCCGGGCGAGGAGCTCCGCCGCCTGGCACTACGCCGAGATCGACTCGACACATCTGGTGCCGCAGAACCGGCCGGACGAGCTCGCCCGGATCCTGCTCGATCTGGCCGGGTGAGCGCGGGATCCGAGAGCCGGTGCGGACGGCCGGGGGCGGGCTCAGGAGGCGGTGCGGCGGAGCCCGGCGGCCAACCGGCTGGTCAGCGGGTCCGGAGCGGCCCACCGGGCGACCGGCACCCCGCCCTCCTGCACCTCGCGCACCCACTGGATCCCGCGCAGCGCGTTGACCAGGAACAATCCGTCGGCCTGCCGGAGCGCGCCGAGCGGTAGCGGGGCGATCCGGATCGCCCCGGGAGCCTGCAGGTCCAGCACCGCGCGGCGGCCGGTGCCGGGCAGGATCCGGCCGTCCAGCGGGGGCACCCACAGCCGTCCACGGTGGATCGCGGCGACCGCGGAGCGGGTGGACTCCAGGACGTTCCCGGCCGGGTCGCACAGCAGCGGGGTGTGCTCGCCGGTCGCGGCCTCGTGCCCGGTCAGCCAGCGCCGGTCGGCGAACTTGTGCGACTCGCCGTCGGTGCCGCGGCGGACGGCGAGGACCAGGCCGGGCTGGTCGCCGAGCGGTACCGGCCCGGCCCAGGCGGACGCGTGCACGACGACCCGCGCCGGATCACCGGGCAGCGCCTCGACCCGCAGCCGGTGGTGCCCGGTCAGCCCGTCGGCGGCGGCGGTGATCTCGGCCTCCAGCGAAGCGGTCAGCACCCGGCCGGTGACGGCGAGGTAGCTGCGCCGCAGCCGGGCCGTGTGCTCCCCGATCCGGCGCACCCGGCCGTCGACGCAGGCCAGCGTCTCGAACAGGCCCTCGGCGCGGTCCGCGGGCCGGGTCACGGTGCCCGGCCGCGGTGGCGGCGGGCCGCCCAGCGCCGCGAGCACCGGTGCGGCCTTGGTCAGGCACTCGGCGAACTCCTCGGCCGGATCGGAGTCGACGGTGATCCCGCCGCCGACACCGAGCCGCCCGCGCCGGTCGCCGTCCGGCCCGGCCGGACCGAGGTCCAGGGTGCGGATCGCGACGTTCAGCTCCAGCCCGGCCAGCGGGCTGACCCCGCCGACGGCACCGGTGAACAGGCCGCGCTCCCGGTCCTCGCAGTCGGCGATCACCTCGCAGGCCCGGATCTTCGGGGCCCCGGTGACGGAGCCGGGCGGGAACGACGCGGCGAGCAGGTCGCGGTCGGTGACGTCGTCGCGCAGCGTCGCGCACACCTCGGAGACCAGGTGCCACACGCCGGGATGCGGCTCCACGGCGAGCAACCGGCCGGTCCGGACGCCGCCGGGCGTCGCGACCCGGGCCAGGTCGTTGCGCATCAGGTCGACGATCATGACGTTCTCGGCGGCGTCCTTCACCGACGCCGCGAGGTGGCGGCGTTCCCGTTCGTCGTCGGCGCCGGTGCGCGGGCGGGTCCCCTTGATCGGCGCGGTGCGGACCCGGTTCCCGCTGCGGTGCAGGAACAGCTCCGGGCTCGCGCTGAGCGCCACCCGATCGGGGGCGACGACGAGTGCCGAGCGCGCCGGTGGCGCGGCGCCGACCAGCGACGCCCACGCCTCGTGCACGTCGCCGTGCAGCCGGACCCGCAGCTCGGTCGCGATGTTGGCCTGGAAGATCTCGCCGCGCCGGATCTCGGAGATGCACCGCTCGACGGCGGCCAGATGCGCGTCGCGGTCCGGCCACCGCTCGACCTCGAGCCGCACCGGCGCCCCACCGGGACCGGGCCGCTCCAGGTCCGCGAGCAGCGCGGCGAGCCGCCGCTGCGCCGAGTCCTCGTCGGGATGGATCGGGAGCTCGCCGGGCCGGGCGCCGTCGGCCTGCTCTGCGACGAGTGCCTCGAACCACCAGCGCTCCCCGTCGTGCCGCAGCACGTCCCGGTACCAGCCCAGCACCGAACCGGGCCGGGCCCCGGGCTCGGCGTAGTCGAGCGCGCCGAACCAGCCGCCGCCCACCGCCCGCTGCTCCGGGCCGCTCGCCGGCCGGGGGATCGAGCCGAGCACCGCGAACGGGTCCGCATCCGACGGCGCGACCAGCGCCGGATCGCAGGCCACCAGCGCTCCCCAGGCCCAGCCGCCGTCGAACGCGACCATCCGCTCGCGGTGCGCGAGCCGGCGGACCAGCTCGGCTGTCCCCGCGGTGACGGGCAGCGGCCGTGCGTGCAGCCGGGGCCGGGCCGGGGCGGGTGCGGTGGAGGTCACCGCCAGAGCATGCTGACCCGATCGATGGCCGGGAAGGGGCCGGTGGCGTAGTGCACGTCCGCGCCGGCGGTCTCAGACCCAGCTCGCGGGCCGGCGGGCGATCCCGTGGATCCGGTCCACCTCCCCGGGATCGAGTACCGGGGTCATCCCGCGCAGGGCGTGCACCAGCGCACCCTCGGTCGCGACGACCACGTCGTCCGGCCAGCGGCGCACCCGGACCGGGGTGCCCACCACCGCGATCACCGGCCGCACCGGCACGTCGGCACCGCCCGGCCCGAGCCGCGGGAGCAGCAGCTCGCGCACCCGGGCCGCCTCGCCCCTGGCACGCGGCACCGCGTCGGTCGCGGTGCCGGAGACGACCAGCCGGTCGCCGTCGAGCAGCACCGTGCGGTGCCGGTGGTGCCTGGTGTTGATCACGCAGATCCCCGGCGGCCCGATCAGGACGTGATCGAGATCGGCGGCCCCGCCGTCGAGCGGGACGGAGTGCAGCACCCGCCAGCGCGGCGGCCGGTGCAGCAGCCGGTCGCGGCGGGTGCGGCCGGTCAGCGGTTCCAGGAGCCGGGCGGTGCGCAGCTCGCCGTCGGCGCCGAGCCGCCAGTTGCGGTCCGGCAGGCCGGTGCCGCGGACGTGCGCGGCGACGTGCCCGGCCCGGCGCCCGGGGTGGTGGCGGGCCAGGTCGAGGGTGCGGGAGCGGTCGATCAACGGGCTGATGTCGGTCATGTCCGCGAGTGTGGTCCCGACCCCCGACAGGAACGGCTCCCACGGCGGTACCGTCGTCGGTCGAGGGGCGTCGGGAGGTGATCGGCGTTGGGTGCTGCGGACCCGCGATTCGAGTCTCCGGTCGACCGGGCGATCCGGGAGGCCGTCGAGCGGGGTGACTTCGACGACCTGCCCGGCAAGGGGCAGCCGCTGCCGGGGGCCGGTCGGACCGGCCCGGTGGAGGAGAACTGGTGGGTGCGCGGCTATCTGGAGCGCGAGGGGCTCTCGGGCGAGGCGCTGCTCCCACCGTCGGTCCAGCTCCGCAAGGAACTCGACCGGATCGACGACACCGTCGCCCGGTTCACCGACGAGCGACGGGTCCGCGAGCACGTCGCGGAGATCGACGCCCGGGTCGTCGACCACATGCGGTACCCGGTCGGGCCCCGGGTGCCGATCCACAGGCCCGACGCCGACGCGGTGGTCGCCCGATGGCGGGCCACCCGGGTGCGGCGCGGTCGGCCGGCGCCCGTGCCCCACGACAGCGCCGGGAGCGCGGCGGAGCCGGTCCGGGACCGATGGTGGCACCGGCTCAGGCGCCGCTGACGGGCGGCGGCCCGGGTCAGGCGCGCGCCGGGTCCCGGGGTGCGAAGTGCCCGGGTGAGGCCAGTGGCCGGTCGGTCTCCAGCAGCGTCTTCAGTGCCGAGAGGATCGCCGGCCAGCCCTCGCCGACATCGCGCATGTCCTGGTCGCCCTGCTCGTCCGGGGTGAAACCGGTGTGCACGACCCGCAGCCGTACCGCCTCGTCGCCGAACGGCTCGACGGTGAACTCGACGAGCGTCGGCGGTCGTCCGCGCTGCTCCTCGGCGCGCCCGGTGAAGGTGTAGGAGAGCCGGTGCGGCGGCTCGACGGCGACGATCTCGCCGACGAAGTCCTCCCGGTCCGGATGGAGCGCCTCCAGTCTGCTGCCGACCTGCCAGTCCGAGGTCAGCTCGGAGCCGCCCCAGTACTGCATCGTGAACGCAGGCGTGGTCAGCGCCCGGAACACCTGCTCGGCGGTGCTGCGGATGTAGGTCGTGTACACGTACGTGCGGTCACTCGGTTCGGTCATCGCGATCCTCCAGCGCGGCGCGCAGCGACGTGATCGCCTGCACCCGGCTGCGCTCGAACTTCCCGATCCACCGGTCGTGGATCTCCTGGATGGGCACCGGGTCGAGATGGTGGAGCTTCTCCCGGCCACGGCGTACGACGGACAGCAGTCCGGCCGACTCCAGCTGGGCGACGTGCTTGGACACGGCCTGCCGGCTCATCTCCAGTCCGTCGCACAGCTCGCCGAGCGTCTGCCCGCCCCGTTCGTGCAACCGGTCGAGGATGCGGCGCCGGGTCGGGTCCGCGAGGGCCCGGAAGACGGCGTCCACGTCGGTCACGCAGCCAATTATGCAACCAAATGGTTGCATGTCAACCGCGGCGCAGCCGTCCCCACGGTTTCTCCACCGACAGCACGGACGCGGACACCAGCATCACCTGGTGCAGCACCGAGCTGAGCAGCAGCGGCCACAGCAGCGACGGATCGGTCGCCGCGGCGTCGATCCAGCCGCTGTTCAGCGTGACCGAGCCGGCGATGACGGCGAGTGCGAGGACGGTCTTCACCACGACCCACCGGTACCGGAACAGCCCCCACGGGGTCCCGATGCCGAGCGCGGCCCCGGTGAGCACGGTCCCGACCGCGAAGAACGGGATGACGCCCCCGCCGACCAGCGCCATCGTGGGTATCGCGAACCCGGCGTCCGATCCCTGGAGGAGCACCGCGGCCGGTAGCACCAGCATCACCGCGGCCAGCCCGGTCCAGCCGATCGCCAGCACGACGTGCGCGATCCGCAGTGCGGCCCGCGGGCGGCGGGCCAGCCGGCGCGGCGGGGCCGCGACACGCCGGTCGACGGTCCGGGTCATCGCAGCTCGTCGGGCACGGACCCGTCCGGCGAGGGCTCGCGCTCGGCCCGGCGGGAGTGCACGAACAGGATCAGCGACATCAGCAGCAGCGGCCCGACCGGCACGAACGGCGCCGGCCCGATCAGCCAGGTCAGCAGCATGAGCAGGAACACCGCGGCGCTCACCCCGGCGTGCACCGCCAGCAGCCGGCGGGCCCGTGGTGTCAGCGGCCCGCGGCGGGGGCGCGGTGGCCGCGCCGGCCGGGGCAGGTCGGAGACCAGCGGGACCAGCTCGTCGCGGGTCCGCGCGGCGTAGGCGGTGGCCTGCCGCTCGTCGGCCTCGGCGAGGGTCAGCCTGCCCTCGGCGGCGGCCCTCCGCAGCCGGTCCGTCACGTGTTCGCGTTCGGTGTCGGAGGCGAGGACGGCGGCACCGCCGGGAGGGACGGTCCGGTGCGCGGGCTGTGGGGCGGTCGTCTCGGTGTCGGTCATGCCGGGAAGCCTGGTCGCCGGGGGTGGGTACGCGCGTCCGTCCGCGGTCGCCGATCGGCCTGCTGCCCCGGTGCCGGTCCGGCCGCCCCGGATACTCCCGCAGTGGTAGCCCCGGTGTCTCCGCGTGGACGACGCAGGTCGTCGGTCCCCCGGTCTACCGTGACGCCCGTGCCCACCCCGACCCGTCCGAGCTGGTGGGGCGGGGTGCTGCGGACCCTCGTCCTGCCGGCGGTGGTCGCGCTGCTCACCGCGGGTGGCACCGCGTTCGCGCTGAACCGGCCGTGGGGTGGGCCGCCCGGCGGAGCGCTGGACGGGATCGGGATCGCGCTGCTCGCGATCGGGCCGCTCGCCCTGGTGTTCCGGCGGGCGAACCGGGTCGCCGCGCTGGCGGTGACCGCGGGCGCGGTGGTCGGCTACCTCGGGCTGGGCTACCCGCCCACCGGGCCGACCGGGCTCGCGTTCGCGGTCGCGCTGGTCTCCGCGGTGGCGGCCGGGTCCCAGCACCGGGCGCTCGCGGTGGTGGCTGTCGCGGCGGCGGTGCTGCTCGGCTGGGTGCTGCTGTCCGGCCGGGAGGTGCCGTGGGCGGCCGTCGGTCCGGTGCTCGCCTGGCTGGCCGCGCTCATCGCGGCGGGGCTGCTGTGGCGGGTCCGCCGGGAGCGGAGCGAGCAGGCCCGCCGCGCCGCGGAGGAGGAGCGCCGGCGCCGGGTCGGTGAGGAGCGGCTGCGGATCGCCCAGGAGCTACACGACGTGCTCGGCCATCACGTGTCGCTGATCAACGTGCAGGCCGGGGTGGCGCTGTTCCTGATGGACGACGATCCGGAGCAGGCCCGCACCGCGCTCACCGAGATCAAGCGGTCCAGCCGGGATCTGCTCCGCGAGATGCGCTCCACCCTCGGTGTGCTGCGCGGTGTCGACGAGGCGGCCCCCCGGCTGCCCACCCCCGGCCTGGACCGGCTCGACGCGCTGCTCGACGAGGCCCGCGCCGCCGGGCTGCCGGTGCAGCGGCACACCACGGGCGAGCCGCGGCCGCTCCCGACCGGTACCGATCTCGCGGCGTACCGGATCGTGCAGGAGTCGCTGACCAACACCCGCCGGCATGCCGGTGCCGCGACCGCGGTCGTCACCCTGACCTACTCCGCGGACGCCCTCGAGCTGCGGATCGACGACGACGGCCGTGGCCCCGCCGACGGCGTCACCGACGGCACCGGGCTGACCGGCATGCGGGAGCGCGCCCGGTCGGTCGGCGGCACCCTGCAGGCCGGGCCCGGCCCGGCGGGTGGGTTCCGGGTGCTCGCCACCCTCCCCGCGGGCAGGGTGGAGTCATGATCCGCGTGCTGCTCGTCGACGACCAGGCCCTGGTCCGCTCCGGCTTCCGGGCGCTGCTGGGCTCCCAGCCGGATCTCACCGTCGTCGCCGAGGCCGCCGACGGCGCGCAGGCGGTGGCGGCGGCCCGCGAGCACCGGCCGGACGTGGTGCTGATGGACATCCGGATGCCCGGCACCGACGGCATCACCGCGACCCGCGAGATCAGCGCCGATCCCGCGCTGAGCGAGGTGAAGGTGATCGTGCTGACCACCTTCACCGACGACTCGTACGTGTTCGACGCGATCCGCGGCGGCGCCAGCGGCTTCCTGGTGAAGGACGCCGAGCCGGCCGACCTGATCCGCGCGATCCGGGTCGTGCACGACGGCGAGGCGCTGCTCGCGCCGGGCGTCACCCGCACCCTCATCGCCGAGTTCGCGGCCCGCTCCCGCAGCGGCCCGGCCGGGGCGGCCCGGCTGGACGCGCTGACGGAGCGGGAGCGGGAGGTGCTCGTCGAGGTCGCCGCCGGACTGTCCAACGACGAGATCGCCGCCCGTCTGTACATGAGCCCGACCACGGCGAAGACACACGTCAGCAGGTCGATGAGCAAGCTCGGCGCCCGGGACCGCGCGCAGCTGGTGGTGCTGGCCTACGAGTCCGGGCTGGTCCGCCCGGGGTGGACCGGATGAGGTGGCAGGATCACGGCGTGACCACCGTGTACGTGTTCAACGGTCCGAACCTCAACCTGCTCGGCGTCCGCAAGCCGGAGGTGTACGGCACGACCGTGCTCGCCGACGTCGAGGCGCTGTGCGCGACGGCCGCCGCCGGGCACGGCCTGGAGCTCGACTTCCGGCAGACCAACCACGAGGGCACCCTGGTCGACTGGATCCAGGAGGCCGGTGCCGCGGTCGTGCGGGGCGAGGCGCTCGGCCTGGTGCTGAACGCCGCCGCCTACACCCACACCTCGGTGGCGCTGCACGACGCGATCGAGGGTGCCCAGCTGCCCACCGTCGAGGTGCACATCTCGAACGTGCACGGCCGGGAGGAGTTCCGGCACCACTCCTACGTCTCGCCGGTGGCAGCCGGGATCGTCGTCGGGTTCGGGGTGGACGGCTACGCGCTCGCCATCGACGGCCTGGTCCGCAAGCTCCGGCCGGTGCGCTCCGCCTGAGGGCTCACCCCTCCATCGCCGACATGTCCATCCACACGAACTCCCAGCGGTGACCGTCCGGGTCGTCGACGCTGCGGCCGTACATGAAGCCGTGGTCCTGGGTCTCCCCGCCCGGGCTGCCACCGGCGGCCAGGCCGGCGTCGGCGATCCGGTCGACCTCGTCCCGGGTCTCGACGCCGAGCGCGTTGATCACCTCGCGGGCGCCGGCCGGGTCGGCGGTGCCGGCCTGCTTGGTGAACTCGATGAACCGCTTCTCGGTCATCACCATGGCGACGATCGCGTCGCTGATCACGAACGAGGCGGTCTGCTCGTCGGAGAACTGCTCGTTCAGCGTGAACCCGAGCGCGCCGTAGAAGGTCTTCGCGACGTCCAGGTCGGCGGTCGGCAGGTTGACGAAGATCATGTTGGGCATCGCGGGTCCCCCGGGGGATCGGTGGCGCCGGGGCCCGGCGCCGTACGAAGGAGTTGACCGCGACCGTTGCGGGAACTCATCGGTGCCCCCGGGACGGATCTCGGCGGCGGGTGCCCGGCGGCCGGAGCCCACGGGGTCCTCGGGCAGGATCGGGGCATGACCGTCAGATGGGGAGTCGTCGGGCCGGGCCGGATCGCCGAGATGGTCGTGCGGGACTTCACGCACGTGCCCGACGCCGAGGTGGTGGCCGTGGCGTCGCGTTCCGCGGAACGCGCGGGGGCGTTCGCGAGCCGGCACGGCATCGGCCGCACGCACACCGGGTACCGCGCGATCCTCGACGACCCGGAGGTGGACGTCCTCTACATCGCCACCCCGCACCCGCAGCACCGCGCCGTCGCGCTGGCCGCGATCGAGGCCGGCAAGGCGATCATGGTGGAGAAGGCGTTCACGGTCAGCTCGGTCGCCACCCGGGAGATCGCCGCCGCGTCCCGGCGCACCGGAGTCTTCGCCATGGAGGCCATGTGGACGCGGTTCTTCCCGGCCGTCGTCCGGCTCCGTGAGCTGCTCGCCGACGGCGCGATCGGCGAGGTCAGGTCGGTGCAGGCCGATCTCGGCGTACGGAACCTGACCGACGCGGGCGACCGCTACCTCGCGCCGGAGCTCGGCGGGGGCGCGCTGTTCGATCTCGCCGTCTACCCGATCTCGTTCGCCCAGATGGTGCTGGGCGAGCCCTCGGTGATCGCCGCGACCGGGGCGCTCGGCCCGACCGGCGTCGACCTGGAGGAGTCGATCCTGCTGGGCTGGCCGGACGGGCGCAGCGCCGCCCTGCAGGCCAGCCTCCGGTGCGCGATGCCCGGCTCGGCCCGGGTGATCGGCACCGATGGCTGGATCGAGGTCCCGCCGCGCTTCCACCATCCGGACCGGATCGAGCTGCACCGGCACGGCGCCGAGCCCGAGGAGATCGTGCTGCCCGCCACCGGCGGCGGCTACGCGCACGAGATCGCCGAGGTCACCGCGCGGGTCGCGGCCGGGGAGCAGGAGAGCCCGGTGATGCCGCTGGCCGACACGATCGCGGTGCAGGACGTGATGGCGGCCGTCGCCGACCAGCTCGGGATGATCCCGGAGGAGGGTCCCGCCACCCTGTGACCGGTCGGGTGGATGATCTTTACCCGGCGCAACGCCGGGTGTAGACCGGGCCAGATCCTCACCCCGGTCCTGCAGACGGCCGCCGGCTTCCACTGGGGTTTCGGCCTGGCCGCCGTCGGGATGGCGCTCGGCCTGGCCCAGTACACGGTCTTCCGCCGGAACCTGCCGCCCGAGGGGCGGATCGTCCCCAACCCGCTCCCGCGCGCCGGACGCGTGCGGGCCGGCCTGATCGGTGCCGTCGCGATCGCCGGTCTGCTGGTGCTGACGTTCACCGGGGTGATCACCGCCGGGCGGCTGGACTACATCGTCACCGCGATCGTCGCGGTCGCGGCCGTCGGCTACTTCACCCTGCTGCTCGCCAGCCCGAAGGTGGACCGGACCGAGCGCAGGCGGGTGCTCGCGTTCCTCCCGATGTGGGTCGCCAGCGTGGTGTTCTGGGTGATCTTCCAGCAGATCTTCACGGTGCTGACGATCTACGCCGACGAGCGGCTCGACCGGTCGGTGTTCGGCCTCTTCGTGCTGCCCGCGGGGTCGGTGCAGGCGATCGAGCCACTGTTCGTGGTGCTGCTCGCCGGGGTGTTCGCGGCGGTGTGGACGAGGCTCGGACCGCGCCAGCCGTCGTCGCCGATGAAGATGGCGATCGGGACGATCGTGGTCGGCGTCGGGTTCCTGCTGTTCGTGCCGCTCGCGGGCACCGGCCCGAACGGCACCCCGCTGCTCGCGGTCGCCGGCATCCTGCTGGTCTTCTGCCTGGCCGAGCTGTTCACCTCACCGGTCGGCCAGTCGCTGTCCACCAAGCTCGCGCCGCAGGCGTTCCGGACCCAGATGGTGGCGCTGTTCTTCCTGTCGGTCTCGATGGGCACCGTGCTCGCCGGGGTGCTCGCGCAGTTCTACAGCGCGGAGAACGAGGCTGCGTACTTCGGCGTCACCGGCGCGGCGGCGATCGTGGTCGGGCTGGTCGTCGTCGCGATGGTCCCGCGATTGAAGATCCTGATGGAGGGCGTCCGCTGATCGAACACCGGTTCGAGTTGTCCCCAGCTGTGTGCACACCTGTGGACAACTCGGCCGGTCCGTGGGCGGCGCTCACCGGCGGCGGGTGCGCCGGACCGACGGCAGGTCCAGTCCGCTCCCGGTCATCTCCCGGGAGACCCGCACGACGTGCGCGCGGACGTCCGGATCCAGGTCCGCGACCCGCAGTGCCAGCAGTTCGAGGATCGAGGCCAGGCCGAAGGCGAACTCGGGGCGGGCCAGGCCGGCGTAGTGCGCCTGGACCGCCTCGTGGCGCAACCGGGCCGCGGCGGCGAGCACCGTCTCGCGGTCCGCGCGCAGCGCGGCGGACCGACGTCGTTCGTGGGCGTTCATGCTCCCCCGTGGGTGGGCGTTCCGGGTCCGGCCCGGGGGAGCGGGCCGGGACCAGGGTGCCTCCCGGCCCCGCCCCACCGCCAGGCGTGTCCCCGAGATGTCGCACACACGTTCGAGTGGAGCGGAACTCAGAGCGACAGCAGTGCCACGGCGAGTGCCGAGGTGGCGGTCCGGAGGTGGTTCGCCCGTGTCCAGCGCCGGTCGAACGCCGACCACGGACCGCCGCGGTCCAGCGCGGAGTTGAGCGGGATGTTCACCGCCGCGGTCACCGCGAAGCCGGCGAGCCCGGCCACCGCCCCGGCGATCCGCAGCGGCTCGCCGTCGAGCGCCCCGCCGACCAGCGCCGCGCCGCAGGCGAGCGCGGTCCCGCCGAACAGCGTCCCGAACACCGGGTTCAGGATCACCCGGTTGACCTCGCGCATGGTCGCGGCCGCCTCGGCCTCCGGACGCCGGCGCAGGGCAGGCAGCACCGCCGTCGAGAACGCCAGATAGACCCCGCCGAGCAGGCCGGACCCGGCCGCGGCGAGCGCGGCGCTCACGCGGCCACCTCCTTCGCCCACTCCTCGACGGTCAGCACGCCCGTCGTGTCCGCGCGCCGATCGTGTGCGCGCACCCGCCCCTCGTTGAACGCCCGGTTCATCGCCACCTGCAGCCGGGCGACGTCGGCCGGGAGGCCCACCTCCCGCAGCAGCCCGATCAGCTCCGCATCCGGGAGCCGGGTGTAGCCCGCGTCCGGGACACCGAGCGCCGGCCCGAGCGCGGCGACGACCTCGGGCACCGTCCGGTCCGCGGGCCCCGGCACCTCGACGACCGCCGGTGCGGCCGGATCGAGCAGCGCGGCCGCGGCGGCCCGGCCGACGTCGCGGGTGGCGACCATCGGCAGCGCGAGATCCGGGTCGATCGAGTCGGCGTGCGCACCGTGCTCCCGGATCGCGTCGAACGCGGGCCGGAACGACTCGAGGAACAGGCCCGGCCGGATCCGGGTGACCCGGGCGTCCAGGGTCGCCAGCCGCTGCTCCTGCTCGTACAGGCCGCCGAGGAAACCGGTCGCGGCCAGATCCGGCCCGCCGGGGACCTCGGCGCCGAGCGAGCTGAGCGCGACCACCCGGCCGACACCAGCGCCGCGCAGCGCCGCGACCACCGACTCGCCGATCCGGCGCTGGTGTGCGGCGTAGTCCGGTTCGCCGGGGTCGAGCGGCTGCAGGGTGAACGCGGCCGCCGCGCCGTCGAACGCGCGGAGCAGGAAGCCGGTGTCGGTCAGGTCGCCGATGCACGGCTCGGCGCCGGCCGCGGTCGCGGCGGCCAGCCGGCCGGCATCGCGCCCGACGGCCCGTACCGCGACACCGGCCGCCCGCAGCTCGTGCACGACCTGCGAGCCGACGTTCCCGGTCGCTCCCAGAACGGTGATCACGATGTTCTCCCCTCGTCGATGTAGATCCAGCATCGACGGCGACGACGGGACGGACGATCCCCATCCATCCGGGTTTCATGCTCATTCGTCCACAGCTGGGGATCGTCTGTGGATGAACTGTCATGCTGTACACATGCACGCCGCGCCACCGTTCCCGGTCGCCGACCCGGTCGGCGAGGCGCTGCACGTCCTGCGGATGGACGGGGTCTTCTACTGCCGCTCCGAGCTCGGCGAGCCGTGGGGGATGACGCTGCCCGCGACACCCGGCTGTCTCTGGTTCCACGTCGTCACCTCCGGCGGCTGCCGGTTGACCGTCGGGGGCCGGGACGGCGGGCACGACGTGCTGCTGCGGCCCGGCGAGCTCGCGCTCGTCCCGCAGGGCGCCGGGCACGTGCTGCGCAGCGCCCCGGAGGTGCTCGCGCCGGACATCCGGTCGATCCCGCATCCGATGCTCGACGGCCGCTACGCGCTGCTCCGGCACGGCGGCGACGGCCCGGTGACCCGGATGGTGTGCGGCGCCGTGCGGTTCGGCCATCCCGCGGCCGGCGATCTCGTCGATCGGCTGCCCGGCCTGATCCGGGTCGAGCCCTCGCCGGTCGGCGACCGGGTGCAGGACACCCTGCGGCTGATCGCCGCCGAGGTCGAGGACGGCCGCCCCGGTGCCGCCGCGGTGATCACCCGGCTGGCCGACGTGCTGGTCATCCAGGCCGTGCGCGGCTGGCTGGAGCGTGATGCGGCGGCCCGCACCGGATGGCTCGGCGCGCTCGCCGACGAGCGGATCGGCCGGGCGCTCGCCGCGGTGCATCGGGAGCCGGAGCGGGGCTGGACGGTCGCGTCGCTGGCGGCCACCGCGACGATGTCCCGGTCGGCGTTCTCCGCGCGTTTCACCGAGCTGGTCGGTGAGCCGGTGATGGGCTACGTGACGCGCTGGCGGATGCACGCGGCCGTCGACGTCCTGTCGGGGGGAGATGCCACGGTGGCCGAGGTCGCCCGCCGCTTCGGCTACCGGTCGGAGGCGGCGTTCGCCCGGGCCTTCGTGCGGGTGGTCGGCGAGCCCGCGGGGCGGGTGCGACGGCGCACCGCGGGCCGCGGGCCGGCCGGGCTCGGTGCGTTCGCCGACGCGATCTGACCGCTCGTCCGAGAGCTCGGGGTGTCGCACACACGTTCGACGCAGGGGTGTTACGCTGCGACGACGCGGCCCGGGTGCGGCCGCCGGTACTGGTCGATTGCCCGCTATCGGCCAATATCGCGACTGCAGTAGAGAGCGGTATGCGGTGCCATCGAGCGTGCTCGATGGCGATGTATCGACGTGTCTCGGCCACGGGCTAGAAAGTGGTAGAGGATCCGATCGGAGCGTCGATGCCGGTCCATGCCGGTTTCTCGGAGAAGTCCGAGAAACGGGTAGACGACGGCATCAAGTCGCTCCGATGCCGTCGTCTGCGCTTCTCTAGTGCTGATCCGAGAGAGCGCGATGGTGTCTGATCGAGCCGGTTACAGGTGCGCCAGCTTGTCCGGGTTGCGGACCGCGTAGATCGCGGTGACCAGGTCGAGCCCGTCCACCTCGGCCACCTCGAACAGCATCACCGTGTCCACGGCGCCGCCGTCCCGCACGAGCACGCCGGGCATCCCGTTGAACACGCCGAACTCGGGGCCCGGCGCGGGGATCGGCCACCGGGTGATCCCGATCAGGAACCTGGCCACCCGGTCCCGGCCGACGATCGGCCGGGCGGCGGCCGATGCCCGCCCGCCGCCGTCGGACATCTGGACGGCGTCCGGCGCCAGCAGGGCCGTCACCGCCGCGACGTCCCCGCCGAGCGCCGCACCGACGAAGGCCTCGGCGACCCGCCGGGCCCGGTCCGCCGGCACCGAGAACCGCGGCCGCCGTGCCTGTACGTGTTCGCGTGCCCGGTGCGCGATCTGCCGCACGGTGGCAGCCGGACGGTCCAGCGTCACCGCGATCTCGTCGTAGTCGATCCCGAACGCCTCCCGGAGCACGAACACCGCCCGTTCGTCCGGCGACAGGCTCTCCAGCACCAGCAGCATCGCGACCGTGATGTCGTCGGTGCGCAGTGCCCGGTCGGAGGCGTCCCCGCCGGTGGGCAACGGCTCGGGCAGCCAGGTGCCGGGATAGGTCTCCCGGGTCCGGGCGGTGCTGCGCAGCCGGTTCAGCGCCTGCCGGCTGACCAGCCGGGCCAGGTAGGCGCGCGGATCGAGCACCTGCGCGTGGTCGACCTCGGTCCAGCGCAGCCAGCTGTCCTGCAGCACGTCCTCGACGTCGGCGACGCTGCCGAGGATGTCGTAGGCCAGCCGGAACAGCAGTCCGCGGTGGGCGCCGAACTGGGCGAGCGGATCCGCGTCCTGGCCGGTCATGCCGCCCGGCTCCGGATCGCGCGCAGCGTGTAGCGGACCACCTGCTCCTTGACCGCCGCCCCGGCGCGGCCGCCGATCGCGATCCGTCGCGGTGCGTCGTGCGTGTCGACCCACTGCACCAGCGCGACGCCCGGGCCGAGCGCCAGGCACTGCGCGCCGTAGGCGACCGAGGCCGCCGGTGCCGCCCGCCCCGCGAGACCGGCCAGCACGGTGCGCCCCGCCGCGTTCCCGAGCGGGACGGCCGCCTGGCAGCTGGCCCGCACGAAGCCGACCTCCGGCGGAGCGCTGATCGCATCTCCGGCGCCGACGATCCGCGGGTCGCCGATTCCGGTCAGCGTCGCGTCCACCAGCAGCCGTCCGGCGTCATCGGTCGGCAGCCCGCTGCGCCGGGCCAGCTCGGGGACCGCCGGCGGGGTCGCCCACACGACCACGTCGGCGCCGAGGTCCGTCGCGCCGGTGACCCGGGTGCGCTCCCGCAGCTCGATGCCCAGTGCTCGCAGCCGGGTCCGGACCCGCTCCCGGCTGCGGCTCGGCAACCCGGCCGCGACCACGGAGTCGGTCACCAGCCGGACCGTCAGGTCGGTCCGCGCGGCGGCCAGCTCGGTGGCCGTCTCCACCCCGGTCAGGCCACCGCCGACGACGGTGACGGCGCGCCCCGCAGGCAGCGCGGCGACTGCCGCGTGCAGCCGGCGGGCGTCCTCCAGCGAGTCGACCCGGTACGCCCCGGCGCCGGGCTCCGGGTTGCCGCTGCCGACCGCGTACACGAGCCGATCGAACCGCAGTACGGCGCCGTCGTCGAGGGTCACCGTGCCGTCGCCGACGGACACGGCGAGCCCGGGACGGTGCTGCACCCGCGGGTGCAGCACCGTCCGCAGCGGCACCGTCGCCTCCCCGCTGCCCGCCGCGAGCCGGTGCAGCCGGATCCGTTCGACGAACACGTCCCGCGGGCCGACCACCGTCACCTGTGCGTCCGAACCCGCCGCGATCCGGTTCGCCGCCGCAACACCGGCGTAGCCCGCTCCGAGCACCACCACCGCACGTCCCATGACCGTCCCCTTCCGTCGTCGTCGGTCGGGATGGAGACACCGGCGGGCCGCCCCGGCGTGACAATGTGTGGCACGGGTCACTTCGGTGTGCATGCCAGGGTGGGGCCATGAGTGGCGTGGCGGTGGTGACCGGGGCCGGATCGGGCATCGGGGCGGCGGTGACACGCGGGCTCCTCGACGCGGGCTGGCGGGTCGCACTCGCCGGCCGGCGGACCGACCGGCTGGACGCGGTCGCCGCCGGGCACACCGAGGCACTCACCGTGGCCACCGACGTGACCGATCCCGGATCGGTCGCCGAGCTGTTCGCCGCCGTGACCGGCCGCTGGGGCCGGGTCGATCTGCTGGTCAACAACGCGGGCACGTTCGGCCCCGGCGGCACCGTCGACGAGATCGCCGTCGAGGACTGGACGGCGACGGTCGCGACCAACCTGACCGGCTCGTTCCTGTGCGCGAGGGCGGCGTTCGGCGCGATGCGCGCCCAGCAGCCGCAGGGCGGCCGGATCATCAACAACGGGTCGATCTCGGCGCACGCCCCGCGCCCCGGCAGCGCCGCCTACACCGCGACCAAGCATGCGGTCACCGGGCTGACCAAGTCGCTGTCGCTGGACGGCCGGGAGTTCGGCATCGCCTGCGGGCAGATCGACATCGGCAACGCGGCGACCGACATGACCGCGGGCATCGCGACCGGCGCGAAGCAGGCGGACGGCACGGTCCGCCCGGAGCAGACCTTCGACGTGCGGCACGTCGCGGAGGCGGTGGTCTACATGGCCGGGCTACCGCTGTCGGCGAACGTGCAGTTCCTGACCATCGCCGCGACGACGATGCCGTGGCTCGCCCGCGGCTGAGCGGGCCGCTACGACCACCGCTTCACGAAGTCGGCGACGGCGGCGTTCACCTCCGCCGGATCGGAGGCGCTGAGGAAGTGCTGCCCGCCCTCGACGATCCGCAGCTCGGCGCCGGGGGAGTTGACGAAGCGCGCGATCCCGTCCTCGGCGTTGGCGACGGAGTAGACCGCGTCGGCGGTGCCGTGCATCCACAGCACCGGGCAGCGGACGTCGTCCAGCCTGCCGTGCAGGCCGTCCCGGTCCCGCAGGTTCACCGTGCTGACCCGCAGCCGGTGCCTGCCGTCGTCACCGGTGTAGGTGGCCTGGTAGGTGGCGCGCCAGAACGCGCGGTCCGCGTCCGACACGGTGTCGCCCAGGCCGGCGGCGAGTACGGCGTCGACGAACTCGCCCGGCACCACCCAGTCGTCCCCGACCGGCTCGGCGAGTGCGTCCACCGACGGCGAGCAGAACTCGATCCCGTCCCAGCAGCCGAGCTCGCGGCTGCGGGGGCTCTCGAAGTCCATCGACGTGCCGAGCGGGATGATCCCGCGGATCCGGTCGGGCGCGAGCAGCGCCATCCGGGCGGCGATCCAGCCGCCCTGCGAGGTGCCCAGCACGAACGCGTCCAGGATGTCGAGCGCGTCGAGCACCTGCAGGTTCGCGACGGCGCTGTCCCAGTAGGTGAAGTGCCGGTGCCCGGCCTGCGTCGCGCCGTGCCCGTACGGCTCGATCGCGAGCAGGTTGACGACCCCGGCGAGGGCCGGGTCGTCGAACTGCGGGCGGTACAGGTCGGCCGTGGTCGTGAACGAGTTGACCAGGACGAGCGTCGGGAGCGCCGGGTCGTACGGCCGGCCGAAGCGGAAGCCGATCGTGGAACCGCCGAGGTGGCTGACGCCGGTGGTGTCGGTGCTGCTCATGGGATCTCCTGGGATCGTCCGGAACGGCTGTGGGCCGGCCGGTGGAAAGCGTCTCGTTGTGAGACACGGACCGGCCTCCGGGGTGGGATACTTCCGTGACCCCTGTCACGGGAGGGTTTGATGGCCCGGACGATGCACGTCCTGCGACTGATCGTTCACGCCCGCTCACGGCAGCCGGTGCTGCTGCTCGGCGAGGCCGGTGGGGACCGCTGTGTCCCGGTATTCCTGAGACCGCCGCAGGCCGAGGTGATCGCGGCCGGCCGGCGGGACGACTCCAGCGTGGCCCTCACCCAGGACGTGCTGCTCCCGGTGCTGGAGGCGCTCGGGCGGACCTGCGAGTCGGTCGAGATCAGCGATCTCGCCGACGGCGTCTACACCGCCGAGCTGGTGTTCGACGGCGACGTCCGGGTGCAGGTCAAGCCGTCCGACGCGCTGTCGATCGCGGTCCGCGAGGGGCTGCCGATCGGGATGGCCGAGCACGTGCTCGACGAGGTCGGCCAGCCGATCGACGAGGTACTGCCGCCCGAATCGGAGGACGCCAGCGGGATCGCCGCGCAGGCCCGCGCAGCCACCGGCGGGGTTCCCGGCGAGCAGTCCGAGCATCCCGAGCAGCAGCTGCGCGAGTTCCGCGAGTTCATCGACGACGTCTCGCCGGAGGACTTCAAGTAGCGCTCAGCGCCCGGTACCGGCCGCCGAGCTCCAGCAGCGAGTGGTGCGCACCCCGCTCGATGATCCGGCCGTGCTCCAGGACGAGGATCTCGTCGGCGTCCCGCACCGTGGTCAGCCGGTGTGCGATGACGATCGCCGTCCGGCCCTCGAGCGCCTCCGCGAGTGCCGCCTGCACCGCGGCCTCCGACGTGGTGTCCAGGCTGGCGGTGGCCTCGTCGAGCACCACGATCCGGGGCTTCGCGAGCAGCACCCTGGCGATCGTCAGCCGCTGCCGCTCACCACCGGAGAGCCGGTAACCCCGCTCACCGACGACGGTGTCCAGGCCGTCCGGCAGGGACGCGACCATCTCGTCGAGCCGGGCCCGGCGCAGCGCCTCCCACAGCTGCGCGCCGGTCGCGTCCGGGGCGCCGATCCGCAGGTTCGCGGCGACCGTGTCGTGCAGCAGGTGCCCGTCCTGGGTGACGAAGCCGACCGCCCGGTGCACCGAGTCGGCGGTCAGGTCGCGCACGTCGACGCCGCCGATCCGGACGGCGCCGGAGCTCGCGTCGTAGAGCCGGGCGACCAGCTGGGCGACCGTCGACTTGCCGGCGCCGGACGATCCGACGAGCGCGACCATCCGGCCGGCCGGTGCGGTGAAGGAGACGTCGTGCAGCACCTGCTCACCGCCGCGGGTGTCCAGCGTCGCGACCTCCTCCAGCGAGGCCAGCGAGACCTGGTCCGCGGTCGGGTAGGCGAACGACACCCGATCGAACTCGACGTCGAGCGGCCCGTCCGGCACCTCCCGGGCGTCCGGCCGGTCCCGGATCGCCGGCTCCAGGTCGAGCACCTCGAAGACCCGCTCGAAGCTCACCAGCACCGTCATGATCTCCATCCGCGCCCCGGCCAGCGCGGTCAGCGGCTGGTACAGCCGGGTCAGCAGCATCGCCAGGGACACGACCTGGCCCGCGGACAGCGCGCCGGCCAGGGCGAACCCGCCGCCGACGCCGTAGACCAGTGCCACCGCCAGCGACGACGCCAGGATCAGCGCGGTGACGAACACCCACTGCAGCATCGCCGAGCGCACCCCGATCGCGCGCACCCGCTCGGCCCGGTCGGCGAACTCGGCGGACTCCTGCGCCGGCCGTCCGAACAGCTTGATCAGGGTGGCGCCGGGCGCCGAGAAGCGCTCGGTCATCCGGGTGCTCATCGCCGCGTTGTGGTCGGCGGCGGCGCGCTCGAGCGCGGCCAGCCGGCGGCCCATCAGCCGGGCCGGGAGCAGGAACGCGGGCAGCAGCAGCGCCGCGAGCACCGTCACCTGCCAGGAGATCGCGAGCATCACGCCGAGCGTGAGCAGCAGCGTCACCAGGTTGGACACCACACCGGCGAGGGTGTCGGAGAACGCCCGCTGGGCCCCGAGGACGTCGGAGTTCAAGCGGGAGACCAGTGCGCCCGTCCGGGTGCGGGTGAAGAACGCGACCGGCATCCGCTGCACGTGGTCGAACACGGTGGTGCGCAGCTGGTGGATCAGCCCCTCGCCGAGGTTCGCCGAGAGCCACCGGGTGACCAGGCCGAGTGCGGCCTCGGCGACCGCGGCCGCGGCGATCAGTCCGGCGACGACGCCGAGCACCGAGAGCGGGGCGCCGGTGGTGATGGCATCGGTGGCCCGCCCGGCCAGCAGCGGCGTGACGACGGTGAGGACCGCGCCGAGGGTGCTGGTGGCGAGGAACCACGCCATCCGCTTGCGGTGCGGGCGGGCGAGCCGCAGTATCCGGCGCCCGGTCTCCCCGGCGGGCCGCTGCCGGTGCCCCGGCTCGGTGCCCGCGTTGCGCATGGCCATGTAGATGCTCGCGTCCATACGACGGACGCTATGACCTGAAGTTCACTTCAGGTCAATGGATCAGGACTCCTCCAGGTCGGGGAGCGTCCAGGGCCGCACGACCAGCACCAGTGCCAGCCCGGCCAGCGCGATCGCGCCGAACATCGAGATGCCCAGCGCGGCGGCGTCGTTGCCGAGCAGGCCGACCACCGGGGAGGTCGCGGCGCCGATACCGAACTGCAGCGAGCCGAGCAGTGCGGCCGCCGTGCCCGCCGTCCGGCCGTGCCGGGCCAGGGCCAGCGCCGGAGCGTTCGGCAGAATGAAGCCGCAGGTCAGCAGCAGCGCCCAGATCCCGGCGAGCACGGCAGGCAATCCGCCGGTCCCGGTCGTGGTCAGGACGGCCAGCACCAGCCCGACCAGCACTCCCGCGGCCACCGCCACGGTCATCACCCGGCGCGGCTCCAGGGTGCGGAGCAGGACCGGGTTCAGCTGGGTGCCGACGACCAGCCAGATGGCGCCGGCGCCGAACAGCAGCCCGAAGGTCTGCTGGTCCACCCCGAACTGTTCCTGGAAGACGTACGCGGCGCCGGAGACGTAGCTGAACAGCGCGCCCATCGCGAGCCCGGCGACCAGCACCAGACCGACGAACGCGCGGTCGCGCAGCAGCATCCCGTAGGTGCGCAGGGTGGAGCCGAACCGGGCCGACCGGCGGCGTTCCGGGGGCAGCGTCTCGGGCAGCCCCGCGGTGACCACGGCCAGCATCACCAGGCCGTACAGGGCCAGGAACAGGAACACTCCGCGCCAGGACGTCCAGGTCAGCAGCAGCCCGCCGAGGGTCGGCGCGAGCACCGGCGCGGCGCCCATCACCAGGATCAGCCGGGAGAGCATCGTCGCGGCGGCCCGGCCGGTGAACAGGTCCCGCACGACCGCCAGTCCGACGACCGCGCCGGCCGCCGCCCCGACCCCCTGCAGCACGCGCAGCACGGCGAGCACCTCGATCGAGGGCGCCACCGCGACCAGCGCCGATGCCAGCACGTGCAGGCCGGTGCCGATCAGCAGCGGCAGCCGGCGGCCGTAGGCGTCGGACAGCGGGCCGATCAGCAGCTGACCGAGCGCGAGCCCGGCCAGCGTGCCGGTCAGCGTCAGCTGGACCGTCGTGCCCGACACGCCCAGGTCCTGGCCGACCTGGGGCAGTGCGGGCAGGTAGGTGTCGATGGTGAGCGGCCCGAGCGCGATCAGTGCGCCGAGGATCAGTGCGATCCGCAGCCTGCTCGGTGCCGCGGTGGTCGTGAGTGTCACCCGGTCCCCCTCTGCGGGGCCACGGATGTGTGGCCCCGCAACGTCCAACCCCACCGGCGGTGACGGAGATTCCGGCGGCGGTCCGGCGATCGGGTGACCGCGCTCACGCGACCGGCGCCCGGGTCGCGGGCTCCAGTCGCACCTCGATCCACTTCGAGGTCGGGCAGCGGGACTCGTCGGCGTAGGAGTCCAGGGCGACCAGCGGGTTGGTCTCCGGGTAGTACGCGGCGATGCAGCCCTTCGGCGTCGAGTACGAGACCAGCCGGAAGTCGTCGGCGCGCCGCACGGTGCCGTCCGTCCACTCGCTCACCAGGTTCACCCGGTCGCCGTCGGCGTAGCCGAGCTCGCGCAGGTCGGCGGGCGAGATGAAGACCACCCGGCGGCCGGAATGGATGCCGCGGTAGCGGTCGTCCAGGCCGTAGACGGTGGTGTTGAACTGGTCGTGGCTGCGCAGGCTCTGCAGCACCAGCCGTCCCTCGGGGAGTGTGGTGACGGTCAGCGGGCTGACCGCGAACTCGGCCTTCCCGGACGTCGTCGGGAACTCCCGGGAGTCCCGGGGCGGGTGCGGGAGCGTGAAGCCGCCCGAGCGGGCCACCTTCTCGGTGTAGGCCTCGCAGCCCGGCACGACCCGGCCGATCCGGTCCCGGATGCGGTCGTAGTCGGTGGTGAACTCGGCCCAGGGGACGACGTGGTCGGCGCCCAGGGTGGCGCGCGCGATGTTGCAGACGATGTCGACCTCGGAGCGCAGCAGCTCCCCGGCCGGCTGCGAGCGGCCGTGCGAGGCGTGCACCGCCGACATCGAGTCCTCGACGGTGACCTGCTGCGCCCGGCCCCCGGTGAGGTCCTTCTCGGTCCGGCCGAGCGCGGGCAGGATCAGCGCGTCGGTGCCCGCGACCACGTGCGAGCGGTTGAGCTTGGTGGAGATCTGCACGGTCAGTGCGCACTGCTCCAGGGCGGGCTCGGTGACCCCGGTGTCCGACATGGCCTGCGAGAAGTTGCCGCCGAGGCCGACGAACACCTTGCCATGGCCTGCGGCCATCGCCTTCACCGTGGCGATCGAGTCGTTGCCGTGCTCGCGCGGCGGATCGAAACCGAACTCGTCGCGGATGCGGTCGAGGAACTGGTCGGGCATCTGCTCCCAGATGCCCATCGTCCGGTCGCCCTGCACGTTCGAATGGCCGCGGACCGGGCACAGGCCGGCGCCCGGCTTGCCGATCATGCCCTGCAGCAGCGAGACGTTGACCATCTCGCGGATGGTGTTGACCGCGTTGCGGTGCTGGGTGATGCCCATCGCCCAGCAGTTCACGGTCCGCTCCGAGGAGACCAGCATCGCGGCGGCCTTCTCGATCTGCTCCCAGTCGAGGCCGGTCGCGGCGACGACGGCGTCGCGGTCCAGGTCCTTGACGTGTGCCGCGTAGTCCTCGAAGCCGTTGGTGTGCCGCTCGACGAAGTCGCGGTCCAGCACGCTGCCCGGGTTGCGCTCCTCGGCGGCCAGCAGCAGGTGCCCGAACGCCTGCCAGAGCGCGAGATCGCCGCCCGATCGGATCTGCAGGAACTCGTCGGCGAGCCGGGTGCCGATCCCGGTCATGCCGCGCGCGTGCTGCGGGTTGTCGAATTTGAGCAGCCCGGCCTCGGGCAGCGGGTTGATCGCCAGGATCCGCGCGCCGTTCTTCTTGGCGAGCTCCAGCGCGGACAGCATCCGGGGGTGGTTGGTGCCCGGGTTCTGCCCGGAGATGACGATCAGCTCGGCCTCGTGCAGGTCGCGCAGCGACACCGAGCCCTTGCCGATGCCGATCGACTGCGACAGGCCGACGCCGGTCGACTCGTGACACATGTTCGAGCAGTCGGGCAGGTTGTTGGTGCCGAACGCGCGGGCGAAGAGCTGGTAGGCGAACGCCGCCTCGTTGGAGGCCCGGCCCGAGGTGTAGAAGTTCGCCTGGTCCGGCGAGTCGAGCGCCCGCAGGTGCTCACCGATCAGCTCGAACGCGCTCTCCCAGCTGATCGGCTCGTAGTGTGTGCCGCCGTCGCGGCGGACCATCGGGTGCAGCAGCCTGCCCTGGCTCTCCAGCCAGTGCGCGCTGCGGGTGCGCAGGTCCTCGATCGAGTGCCGGGCGAAGAACTCCGGGGTGACCTGGCGGCGGTCGCCCTCCCAGGCGACGGCCTTGGCGCCGTTCTCGCAGAACTCCGCGGTGTGCCGCTCCCCGGGCTCCGGGTCCGGCCAGGCGCAGCTCATGCAGTCGAAGCCGTCGACCTGGTTCAGGGTGAGCAGGTTGCGTGCCGTCTTGACCACGCCCTGCTCGGCCAGTGACCGCTTCATCGAGACGGCCACGGCCTTCGCCCCGGCCGCGCTCGTCTTCCGCTCGGTGACGCGGAGCTCGGACTCCTCGGCGTCGACCGGGGGATGGATCGGGGAGACGGACACGGGTACCTCACCTGCACAGACTTCAGCGTCGAACACAACAACCTTCACCGTCGAGCCTAAGCGCGCCGGGCCGTTGTCTCGTGCTGAACGACGGTGGATCGGCTCACACGGCGGTGGCCGCCCCGCGGCGGTGGCTGCCCGCGAGCTGCCGGGTGGCCACGTTGATCCGGTTCCAGGCGTTGATCGTCGCGATGGTGGTGACGAGCAGCGCCAGCGCGCGCTCGTCGAACACCGCGGCGGCGTCGTCCCAGACCTGGTCGGGCACCGGGTCCGGACGGTCGGCCAGCCGGGTCATCGACTCGGTGAGCGCGAGCGCGGCCCGCTCCTCGCGGGTGAAGTACGGCGCCTCCCGCCAGGCGGCGACCGCGAGCAGTCGCTCGGTGCTCTCACCGGCGGCGAGCGCGTCGTGCGAGTGCATGTCGACGCAGAACCCGCAGCCGTTGATCTGGCTGGCCCGCAGTCGCACCAGCTCCTGAACCCGGTGGGTGAGTGCGGTGTCGTCGCGGGTGGAGCGTTCCAGCTCGGACAGCGCGCGGTAGCTGTCCGGGACGTGCGAGTACGGCTTGGTCATTCGCGGTTGCATGGTCTCTCCTCAGCTGGTGAGTGCATTCCGGACGCGGTCGGCCGCATCCGGGGAGTAGCGCAGGGCGTCGGTGGCGACGTCGGCGAGCGAGCGGGCCGCCAGCTCGCGCCGCCAGGCCAGCTCGGCCCCGCGCATGCTCAGCGAGATCGCGCAGGAGTCGGCGTAGTCCCTGGCGGGATCGCCGTCCGGGCCGGCGGCCAGGATCGAGGTGCAGCGGAACGCGTCCTCGGGCCCCTCCAGGGCGACGACGACGTCGAGCAGCGTCACCTGCGACGGATCCCGTTCCAGGGCGAAGCCGCCACGCGGACCGGGTACCGAGACGAGCACCCCGGCCCGGACGAGTGCCTGGAGCTGCTTGTTCAGGTACGCCGCCGGCAGGCCGTAGAGCCCGGCGAGCCGGACGGTGGGTACCGGCGAGCCCGCCCACGCGAGATTGACGCAGCAGTGCAGTGCCCACTCCACGCCGCGTCCCATCCGCATGTCCTGGACACTACTAGTCCTGGATACAAATAGTCCAGGACTAATCGACGATGCGCCGTCCGGCAGTGAGACGGAGTCCGTATGTCGGGCGGATTGCCCCGGCCGAATGGGTGTAAGCGCGCGGTTACATCTCCGTCGGATGTCTGGAAGATCCGCTTCGGCCGACACACGATGACCCGGTCACATCCGCTCCCCGAAGGGAAACCTCCCCATGAGCAAGCGCCGCATCGCCGGAATCACCGTCGCCGGCCTGGCCGCCCCGCTGCTGATGCTGGGCCTCGCCGGCTCGGCCAGCGCCGCCGAGATCACCCCGATCGCCGAGTACGTCGACTCCACCGTCGCCGACCTGCTGTCGACCGTCGGCGGCGTGCTCGACGCACTGGGTCTCGCGGCCTGAGGTGCGTCCGCCCGTGCCGGGTCAGCCCGTCTCGACCTGGTCCGTGACCGGTTCGGCCGGGCTCCCCGGCGCGGGCGCCCACGCCTCGTCGTCGAGCATCGGGCAGGCCAGCAGGTTCTCCGGGATGCCGAACGCGTCGACCAGCGTGCGGGCGTAGGGCTGCAGCTCCCCGCACAGCTCGTTGACCAGCGGGCGGATCGAGCGGGACTCGGCGGCCGTCAATCGGCCGGTCTCCAGGTACCAGGCCCGCTCGCGGTCGATCACGTCGAGCACGTGCAGGTCGTAGACCCGCTCCAGCAGCGACCGCACCCCGTCGTCGTCGATCCGGCTCAGCGCCGCGGTGAACGACTCCTCGACGAGCGTGTCGACGTGCGCGCGGGCCGAGGTCAGCAGCAGGTCCTGGTTGGCGTTGAAGACGGTGAACTCGTCGTTGCCGGTGCGCATCGCCGGTGCCAGGCTCCGGATCGCGGCGGCCAGTGTGTCGTCGCGGCGCACCCGCATCAGCGCGCGGCGGCGCTCCCGGTCGGACAGGTCCAGGCCGCGCAGCGGCAGCCGCCGGGTCGCCGAGGCCAGCCCGGTCCGCTCGGACAGCACGCCCGCGAGCTGGCGGCCGAGCAGCGGCGCGATCTGCAGCGGATTGCCCCTGCGGATCGTCCGCCCGTAGTCCGACAGCAGCTCCTTGGCCAGCAGCTGCAGCAGCACCGTGTTGTCACCCTCGAAGGTGGTGAACACGTCGGTGTCGGCCTTCAGCGCGGGCAGCAGGTTCTCCTCCAGGTAGCCGGCGCCGCCGCAGGCCTCCCGGCAGGTCTGGATGGTCCGGGTGGCGTGCCAGGTCGCGATCGCCTTGATCCCGGCGGCGGACTGCTCCAGGGTGCGCTGCTCGCGGGCACCGACCGGGGCGGCGCCGGGTGCCTGGATGTCGTGCATCCGCGACACCAGGCTCTCCTGCGTGAAGTGCAGCGCGAAGGTCGTCGCCAGCGCCGGGAGCAGCTTGCGCTGGTGGGCGAGGTAGTCGAGGACTGCGATCTCCTCGCCGGTCGACGGGTTCGAGAACTGCCGGCGCCGCTCCCCGAACCGGACGGCGAGCGCGAGCGCCTTCTGGGTCGCCCCGCCCGCGCCGCCGGCCACCGAGATCCGGCCGCGCACCAGGGTGCCCAGCATGGTGAAGAACCGGGCCGTCTCGTTCTCGATCGGCGAGGAGTAGGTCCCGTCCTCGGCGACGTCGGCGAACCGGTTGAGCAGGTTCTCCCGCGGGATGCGGACCCGCTCGAAGCTCAGCCGCCCGTTGTCGACGCCGTTGAGGCCCGCCTTGCGGCCGTCGTCGCCGATCGTGACGCCGGCCGCCGGGTTGCCGTCGGAGTCCCGGATCGGGACCAGGAAGGCGTGCACGCCGTGGGTCCCCGCGTCGGTGACGAGCTGGGCGAACACCACGGCCATCCGGCCGTCGCGGGCCGCGTTGCCGATGTACTCCTTGCGCGCCTGCGGGTACGGCGTGTGCACCACGAACTCGCCGCTCGCCCGGTCGTAGGTGGCGGTGGTGTGCAGGTGCTGCACGTCCGAGCCGTGCCCGGTCTCGGTCATCGCGAAGCAGCCGAGCAGTTCGCCGTCGACGATCCGGCGCAGGTACCGCTCGTGGTGCCCCTCGGTGCCGAGCACCTGCACGGCGCCGCCGAACAGCCCCCACTGGACGCCCGCCTTCACCAGCAGCGACAGGTCGCCGTAGGCGAGCATCGCGAACGCGGTGACGACGCCGCCCACGTCGCCGCGCCCGCCGACCGACGGGGCGAACCCGCTGTGCGGGCGCCCGGAGGCGGTCAGGATCTTGAGCGCCTCGGTGATCCGGGCGCGGTACTCCTCGGACGACGCGTCCGGATCGGCCAGTACGCCTGCGGTGGCCAGCTGGTCGCGGGTCTCGCGCCGGACGTCGGCCCAGCGGCCGTCGACGACGTCGCGCAGCGCGTCCGCCGGGATCCGGTCCGGTGCGGGAAGGGTGCCTGTCGGGGTCATTTCTGAACCTCCTGCACGTGCGGTGCCAGGCCGGAGAGTCCGGACCAGGCGAGGTCGGTGAGGTGGGCGGTGAGCCGGTCGCGGGTGGTGCCGTCCGGGCGGGCCAGCCAGTCGTCGGCGGCGCCGCGGACCAGGCCGACGATCGCGTGCCCCCAGATCCGGGCGGCGGACGGGCCGTCGTCGCCGGTGACGTGGGCGCCGATCACGGTGGCGATCTCGTCGCCGATCACGGTGACCAGGTCGTTGACCGGGTCGGTGCTGCCGTCATCCCGGGGGGCGCGCCGGCCGGCGGCCGGGCCCTGGGAGAGCAGCGGCCGGTGTACCACGAACCGGTAGAGCTCCGGGTCGATCTCGATCAGCCGTAGATAGGCGTCGATGCCGGCGCCGACGGCGGCCCGTGGGCCACCCGCCGGATCGGCCAGCGCGTCGGCGGTGGCCCGGCGGACCTCGGTGAGCAGCACGTCGGCGACCGACTCGCAGATCGCCGCGTAGAGGCCGCTGCGGTCGCCGAAGTGCCGGTAGATGACGGTCTTGCTGGTTCCGGCCGCGGCGGCGATCTCGTCCATCCCGAGGCCGGCCCCCTGGTGGCGGATGGCGCCGATGGCGGCCGCGACGAGCTGGACGCGCCGCTGCTCGCGGTGCGCGTCCCACCGGCTGTCCCGCCTGTCTCGTCCCACCTTCACGAAACCAACAGTACCGTGTACCTTGAGTATCGGCTACCCGGTGGTAATCGCGACCACCACTTCCCAGCTCACCGGTCCTACCCCAGAAGGGACGACCTCATGCCAGCCAGCACTCGGCGGGCCGCCGTCATCGGCGGCAACCGGATCCCGTTCGCCCGGGCCAACCGCGCGTACGCCGGCGCGTCCAATCTCGACATGCTCACCACGACCCTGGACGGCCTGGTGGCCCGGTTCGGGCTGGCGGGCGAGCGGCTCGGCGAGGTCGTGGCGGGGGCGGTGCTCAAGCACTCGCGAGACTTCAACCTGACCCGGGAGGCGGTCCTCGGCTCCCGGTTGAACCCGGCGACCGCCGCCTACGACGTGCAGCAGGCCTGCGGCACCGGCCTGGAGGCGACGATCGCGGTCGCCAACAAGATCGCCCTCGGGCAGATCGAGTCCGGTGTGGCGGGCGGCGTGGACACCGCGTCGGACGCCCCGATCGCGCTGAACGACGATCTGCGCCGGGTCCTGGTCAAGCTCAACGCGGCGCGCACGCCGCTCGACCGGCTCAAGCTGGTCGGGCAGCTGCGGCCGGGGCAGATCGTCCCGGAGATCCCGCAGAACTCCGAGCCGCGGACCGGACTGTCGATGGGCGAGCACGCCGCCCGCACCGCGCTGGAGTGGGGCATCGGCCGCACCGAGCAGGACGAGCTGACCGTGCGCAGCCACCGCAACCTGGCGGCCGCCTACGAGCGGGGGTTCTTCGACGATCTCCTCACCCCGTACCTGAAGCTGACCAGGGACGACAATCTGCGCGCCGACTCGTCGGTGGACAAGCTCGCGAAGCTGAAGCCGGTCTTCGGCAAGGGCCCGGACGCCACGATGACGGCGGGCAACTCGACCCCGCTGACCGACGGCGCCGCGCTGGTGCTGCTCGGTTCCGACGAGTGGGCCGCCGAGCACCGGCTGCCGGTGCTCGCGCACGTCGTGGACGCCGAGACCAGCGGGGTGGACTACGTGCACGGAGGCGGAGCTTGCGGAGCCGACCATCAGCACGGAGGCGGAGCTCGCGGAGCCGACCATCAGCACGGACCGGACGGCCTGCTCACCGCTCCGGTGTTCGCCGTCCCGCGATTGCTGGAGCGCAACGGCCTTTCCCTGCAGGACTTCGACCTGTACGAGATCCACGAGGCGTTCGCCTCGGTGGTGCTGGTGCAGCGCAAGGCCTGGGAGGACGCCCGGTTCTGCAAGGAGCGCCTCGGCCGCGACGCCCCCCTGGGCGCGATCGACGACGCGAAGCTCAACGTCGCGGGCTCATCGCTCGCCGCGGGGCACCCGTTCGCGGCGACCGGCGGGCGGATCGTCGCCACCCTGGCGAAGCTGCTGCGGGAGAGGGCCGACACCGAGGGCCGCGACCAGCGCGGCCTGATCTCGATCTGCGCCGCGGGCGGCCAGGGCGTCGTCGCGATCCTGGAGGCGAAGAAGTGAACGACGTGCTGGCGTCCCTGTCCAACACCGGTATCGCGAAGCAGCTGGGGGTGCCGAGGGTGCCCGTGCTGCGCCGGCACCGTCCGGGCGATCCGCTGCTCGCGGGCCCGGTCCTGGTGGCCTCGGCCGGCGGGGCCGGTGGCCGGTTCGCGAAGGCCGTCGCCGCGTTCGTCGAGGAGAACGGGCAGCCCGTCGTCGGCGCGGCCGGAGAAGAGCGGCTGCACGGCGTCGTCGTCGATCTGTCGGAAGCTCGCACACTGGCCGATCTCGCTGCGGCGCAGCAGCTCCTGACGCCCGCGGTGCGCAAACTGGGCCCGTCGGGCCGGCTGCTGCTGATCGGCGCCGAGCCCGCGGACGCGTTCGAGTCCGGTGGTGCCGAGGCGGCCGCGGTGGCCCAGGCGCTGGACGGGCTGGTGCGCTCGGTCGCCAAGGAGCTGCGCGCCGGGGCCACGGCGAACCTGGTGGTGGTCGCGGCGGGCGCCCCACCGGTGGCGATCGACTCCTCGGTGCGGTTCTTCCTCTCGGCGCGGTCCGCCTACGTCGACGGTCAGGTGGTGCACGTGGCCGCCCCGATCGGTGTGCTGCCGGAGCCCGCCGAGGTGGACGACCCGCTGGCCGAGGAGCGGCCGCTCGCCGGGCGGGTCGCCGTGGTCACCGGGGCCGCCCGCGGGATCGGCGCGTCGATCGCCGACACGCTGGCCCGGGACGGGGCGACGATCGTCGCGGTCGACGTCCCGGCCGCCGGGCAGCGGCTCGCGGACACGGCGAACCGCACCGGCGGCACCGCGCTGCAGCTCGACATCACCGCCGCGGACGCCGCCGACCGGCTGCTCACGCACCTGGCCGACCGGCACGGCGGCGTCGACCTGGTGGTGCACAACGCCGGCATCACCCGGGACAAGCTGCTGGCGAACATGACCGCCGACCGCTGGGACGCGGTGCTGGCGGTGAACCTGGGTGCCCAGCTGGCGATCAACGACGCGCTGCTGGCCGGCGGGTCGCCGCTGCGCGAGGCGGGCCGGGTGGTCTGTGTGTCGTCGCAGTCGGGGATCGCGGGCAACCGCGGGCAGACCAACTACGCCGCCTCCAAGGCGGGGGTGATCGGGATGGTGCGCGCGCTGGCCCCGCGGTTCGCCGAGCGCGGAGCCACGATCAACGCGGTCGCGCCGGGATTCATCGAGACCGACATGACGGCGACGATGCCGCTGGCCACCCGCGAGGGCGGCCGCCGGATCAACTCGCTGCGCCAGGGCGGGCTGCCGGTCGACGTCGCCGAGGCGATCGGCTGGTTCGGCCGCGCCGAGTCCGGCGGGCTCAACGGGCAGATCGTGCGGGTCTGCGGCCAGTCCATGCTGGGGGCCTGAGATGGCGGGCGACACCGACGTGACCGAGCTGTCCGGGCCGCCCGCGCTGGGCCCGCTCTACGCCGCCGCGGCGGTACGGACGGCGCTACCCGGTCGGGCGGCCACCCTTCCGGACCGTGCGCTGGTGCGCCGCGGGATCGAGGTTGACCCGGCGCACCTGGTCGACTACGCGCGGGTCTGCGGGTTCCGGGTCGGCGACACGCTGCCGATCACCTACCCACACATGCTGACCTTCCCCCTGCAGGTCGCGCTGATGGCCGAGCGGTCGTTCCCGCTGCCGTTGCCCGGCCTGGTGCACCTGGCCAACCGGATCACCGTGCACCGGCCGGTCGGGGTGTCCGAGACGCTCGACGTGCGGGTGCACGCCGAGCACCTCACCGCGCATCCGAAGGGCGCACGGGTCGACCTGGTCGGGGTGGCGTCAGCAGCTGGCACGGCGGTGTGGGAGAGCCGCTCGACCTACCTGTCCCGCGGGTCGCGGGCGCCGTCCGTGGAGCAGGGCCCGGCGGTCCCCGACCCGGAGGTGCCGACCGGCCCGGCCGCCGCGCTGTGGCGGGTCCCCGGTGACATCGGACGCCGCTACGCGGCCGTCTCCGGTGACGTGAACCCGATCCACCTGCACCCGCTCACCGCGAAGGCGATGGGCTTCCCGCGGGCGATCGCGCACGGTATGTGGACCGCGGCGCGGGTGGCCGCGGCACTCGAGGGCAGGTGGCCGGACACACCGACCTTCGACGTCACGTTCCGCAAGCCGCTGCTGCTCCCGTCGGCCGCGGAGCTGGTGACCGCTCGCGACGGGGACGCGTGGCGGTTCGCGGTCCGCGGCGCCGGCAAGCCGGAGCGGATCCACCTGGCCGGCCGGATCGGCGGGTAGTCACCCGGCCGGGGCATCTGTATCGGTCCATGAGCCGGTACAGCAACCAAAACCCGGTGACGTGCGTCCACCCCTGTGTCCACCATTCGTCATCCGACACTCATGAGGAGGCCATGATGAACACCGCCGAGAGCACCGCCACGCGGGCCGACGTCGAGGAGCACGAGGACGAGGCGCACATCGTCCGCGGGCTGGACTGATCCCGGTCCGCTCTGCCGGAGCGGTGCCACCCGGCCCGGCGGCACCGCACTACGGTGAGGTCATGCTGGTCGAGCGCATGCGCCCGTTCACCTCCACGATCTTCACCGAGATCTCCCGGCTCGCCGCGCGGACCGGGGCGATCAATCTCGGTCAGGGGTTCCCGGACACCGACGGGCCCGCGTCGCTGCTGGCCGGCGCCGCCGCGAACATCACCGAGCACGGTCTCAACCAGTACCCGCCCGGCCCCGGCGTACCGGCGCTGCGCGAGGCCGTCGCCGAACACCAGAGGCGCTTCTACGGACTCGACGTCGACCCGGACGACGTGCTGGTCACCACCGGCGCGACCGAGGCGATCGCGGCGACCCTGCTCGGGCTCTGCGGCCCCGGCGACGAGGTGATCGCGTTCGAGCCGAACTACGACTCGTACGCCGCGACCGTCGCGCTCTCCGGCGCCACCCTGCGCCCGGTCCCGCTGCGCGCCCCCGACTTCGACTTCGACGACGACGAGCTGGCCGCCGCGTTCTCCGACCGCACCAGGGTGGTGCTGGTCAACACCCCGCACAACCCGACCGGTGCGGTGTTCGGTGCCGATCGGCTGAGCCGGATCGGCGAGCTGGCCCGTGCGCACGACGCGGTGATCGTGACCGACGAGGTCTACGAGCACATGACCTTCGACGACGCCCGGCACGTCCCGATGGCGACGCTGCCCGGGCTCGCCGACCGGACGCTGACGATCTCCTCGGCCGGCAAGACCTTCTCGGTGACCGGCTGGAAGGTCGGCTGGGTGCACGGCCCGCCCGAGCTCGTCGGCGCGGCCCGCGCGGTGAAGCAGTTCCTCACCTTCCACGGCGGGGCCCCGCTGCAGCCCGCGGTGGCGGACGCGCTCGCACTCGGCGACGACTTCTACGCCGGGATCACCGCCGACCTGACCCGCAAGCGCGACCTGCTCTCGGCCGGGCTGCGCGCCGCCGGCTTCGACGTGCTCACCCCGCGCGGCACGTACTTCGTGGTCGCCGACCCGCGCCCGCTCGGCCACGACGACGGCGTCGAGCTGGCCTGGCAGCTGCCCGAGCGCTGCGGGGTGGCCGCGGTGCCGGTGTCGGTGTTCTGCGCGTCCGAGGCGGGCGTCGCGGCGACCCGGCCGCTGATCCGGTTCGCCTTCTGCAAGCGCGACGAGGTGCTCACCGAGGCGGCCGAACGGCTCGCCACCCTGCGGACCTGACCCGATCACCCTTTCGGCCTAGGATCCGCCTCATGACGGATCAGCGGCCCGCGCAGCCGGGACGTCCGGTCGTCGGGCTCCCGGTGCGCGCGCTGCTCGCGCTCGTGGTCGTCGCGGCGAATCTCGGTGGCGCCGCCGTGGTGCTGGTGATCGCGTCGTTCGTGCTGCCCCGCGAGGAGCTGCTGGACGCGGTCGAGATCCGGCTGGTGAATCTCGTCGTGCTGTCGGGATACCTGCTGGTCACGATCCCGATCGGGATCTGGTTCGGCCGCCGGAAGCTGACCCTGCCGCGGCGCGCGAGGGATCTCGACCAGGCCGAACGCCGGCTGGTGCTGCGTGGCCCGTCCCGGATCACCTGGATGATCGCGTTCCTGTGGCTGCTGGCCGCGGTGCTGTTCTGCCTGCTGAACCTGCGCTACTCGGGGCGGCTGGCGTTCTCGGTGACCGCGACCGTCGCGATCGGCGGGGTCACCACCTGCGCGCTGTGCTACCTGCTGGTCGAGCGGATGCTGCGGCGGTCGGCGGCCCGGGTGCTGTCCGGGCGTCCGCCGCAGCGACGGCGCCTGGTGACCGGGGTGATGCTGCGCTCGGTCGGTTTCTGGGCGCTGGGCACCGCCGTCCCGCTGTGCGGGGTGATGCTGGCCGGGCTGATCGCGCTGGTCTACGGGGACTCCTCGCCGACCCAGCTGGCGGTGACGATGCTGGTGCTGGGCGGCACCGCGATCGGTACCGGACTGCTGACCGCGGTCGGCGCGGCCCGGGCGATCGCCGATCCGGTGCTGACCGTGCGGCGGGCGCTGGCCCGGGTGCAGGACGGCGATCTCGACGTCCGGGTCCCGGTCTACGACAACACCGAGCTGGGCCAGCTGCAGGCCGGGACGAACGGCATGGTCGAGGGCCTGCGTGAGCGCGAGCGGATCCGGGACCTGTTCGGCAGGCACGTCGGCCGGGACGTCGCGGAGGCCGCCGCGGCCGATGGCGACGGGATCCGGCTGGGGGGTGAGCTGCGGCCGGTGGCGGTCCTGTTCGTCGATCTCGTCGGGTCGACGACGATGGCGGCCCGGCGGCCCCCCGAAGAGGTCGTCGCGCTGCTCAACCGGTTCTTCGGCGTCGTCGTCGAGTGTGTCGAGCAGGCCGGTGGCTGGATCAACAAGTTCGAGGGCGACGCCGCGCTGGCGGTCTTCGGTGCCCCGACCGACCTGGACGACGCCCCCGGCGCTGCGCTGTCCGCCGCCCGCCGCCTGGGCCGGCGGCTGGCCGCCGAGATGCCGGAGATCGAGGCCGGGATCGGCGTCTCCGCCGGCGACGCCGTCGCCGGCAACATCGGCGATCCGCGTCGCTACGAGTACACCGTGATCGGCGACCCGGTGAACGAGGCGGCCCGGCTCACCGAGCTCGCCAAGTCGGTCCCCGGCCGGGTCGTCGCGGCCGCCCGCGCCGTCGACGCGGCCGGCCGCGAGGCCCGGCACTGGCGGGCCGGAACCGAGGTCACGCTGCGCGGGCGGGACGCCCCCACCCCGGTCCACACACCCGTCGAGGAGCAGGTGCTCACAGGGAGATGATCAGCATCGTCGCGCCGAACACGATGCCGGACGCGATCAGCGTGACCGTCGTGTAGCCGAGGATGTCGCGGATCTTCAGCCCGGCGATGGCCAGCAGCGGCAGCGCGAAGAACGGCTGGATCATGTTCGTCCACTGGTCGCCGTAGGCGATCGCCATCAGCGCGATCGCCGGATCGACGCCGATCTGGTTCGCCGCGTCGATCATGACCGGGCCCTGGACGGCCACCTGACCGCCGCCGGACGGGATGGCGAGGTTCACCAGGCCCGCGGACAGGAACGCGAGCAGGCCGAAGGTCACCGGCGTCGAGATGTTGACGAACCAGGCCGAGATGATCTCGACCAGGCCACTGGCCGTCATGATCCCGAGGATGCCCGCGTAGAGCGGGAACTGGAGCAGGATCTCGCCGACGTTCGCCGCGGCGTTACGGGTCAGCGTGATCATCTCCGACGGGTTCGCCACCAGCAGCAGGATCAGGCAGAGGAACGTCCAGTTGACGATGTCGATGGTCAGGCTGCCGCCGGTCGCGTAGTGGTGCACGAGATAGGCCACCAGCAGCAGCCCGAGCAGCGCGGTGAGGACGCGGCTGCCGTCCACCCGGTCGGCCGGGGTGCGCTCGTCGTCGGCCGGGCGGGGTGAGGCGACCGGCTCCTCGGTGCTGAACTCCCGGATCTTCTCGCCGGGCCGGGGCGCGACCAGGTAGAGCGCGCCGGCGACGGCCAGCACGGTCGCCACGATCGCGATCAGGTTCCAGGTGGAGTAGGTCGTCTCGCTGACCGGGATCGGCGCGCCGAGCTGCTCGGCGATGAAGGAGCCCTCGGTGGCGGCGAGCAGCGGGCCCGATCCCGAGTAACCCATGTGCCAGACGACGAAGCCGGAGAACCCCGCCGCCACCAGCATCGGGAAGTGCAGTGCCAGGCCCCGCTCGCGGCCCTGCGCGGCGACCTCGCGGGCGATCAGCGCCGCCACCACGAGACCGAGGCCCCAGGTGATCAGCGAGGCGATCGCGGCGACCAGGAAGACGAACAGGTAGGCCTGCATCGTCGTGCGCGGCACGGAGCCGAGCGCCCGCAGCAGCTTCTGCACCGGGCGGGTGTGCGCGAGCATGTGCCCGAGCAGCAGGATCAGCGCCATCTGGGTGATGAAGTCGAGCAGGCCGGAGAGGCCGTCGCCCCAGCTCGCGACGACGTCGACCGGGCCGGAGTCGGTGAGCGCCACCGCCATCAGGCCGACCACGAAGGTCAGGACGATCGCGAAGACCAGCGCCGACGGGATGTACCGCTCGACGACGGCGTTCACCGGGCGCATCGCGCGGGAGAGCGGGGTTCCGGTCGGGACGCTCGTGTCGGATCGGGCCATGCCGTGCACCACTCCCATCTGGATCAATAAGATTGACGAACGGAACATACGGGGCGAATGCCGTGATCGCCACGGTGTGATCCGGAGCGATCCGGAGCGATCCGGCAGGTGACGGTCGGCCACGGGCTGGGGCAGGATCGTCGTATGAGCAGCGCCGCCTCGGAGTTCAGCGAGCAGACCACCGCCGCGATCGCCCGTGCCCGCCGGCACTCGGTGGGGGATCTCCTGCACCGCACCGCGGCGCGCTACCCGGACCGGCTCGCCGTCGTAGACTCCGACACCCGCTGGACCTTCGCCGAGTTCGACGCGGCGGTGAACCGCTGCGCGGCCGCGCTCACCGACCGCGGGCTGGTCAAGGGCGACCGGCTGGCCCTGCTGTCGCACAACTGCCGTCAGTTCGGGGTGCTCGCCTTCGCGACCGCCCGGCTCGGCGTCGTCCTGGTGCCGGTGAACTTCATGCTCGGGCCGGAGGAGATCGCCTACATCCTCGACCACTCCCGGGCCGCCGCGTTCGTCGTCGAGGACGCGCTCGCCGAGACCGCGGAGAAAGCGCTCGGGCACTCGTCCGCCCCGGTGCGGGTGCGCGGCCGGATCGGGCTGTCCGGCGTTTCCGCCGGCGGCGACTGGGCCGACGTCGCGGAGTGGATCGACGGTGCCGGTAACCCGGGGGAGCCGGACGTGCACGTCGGCGACGACGACCCGCTCCGGCTGATGTACACCTCCGGCACCGAGTCCCGGCCCAAGGGTGTGATGCTGTCGTCGCGCTCGCTGATCACCCAGTACCTGTCCTGCATCGTCGACGGCGGGATGACCGACGACGACGTCGAGCTGCACTCGCTGCCGATGTACCACTGCGCACAGCTGGACTGTTTCTTCTCGGTCGACGTCTACCTCGGTGCGACCAGCATCATCGTGCCCGCACCGGACCCGGCGACCCTGCTGGCCACCATCGCCAGGGAGAAGGTCACCAAGCTGTTCTGCCCGCCGACGGTGTGGATCTCGCTGCTGCGCCACCCGGACTTCGACTCGACCGACCTGTCCAGCCTGCGCAAGGGCTACTACGGCGCGGCCGCGATGCCGGTCGAGGTGCTGCACGAGCTGTCCCGGCGGCTGCCGGACGTGCGCCTCTGGAACTTCTACGGGCAGACCGAGATGTCCCCGCTGGCGACGATCCTGCGGCCCGATGAGCAGCTGGAGCGGGCCGGCTCGGCCGGCCGGGCGTCGCTGAACGTCGAGACCCGGGTGGTCGACGACGCCGGCGTGGAGCTGCCGCCGGGGGAGGTCGGCGAGATCGTGCACCGCTCCCCGCACGCGGCGCTGGGCTACTACGACGACGAGGAGAAGACCGCAGCGGCGTTCGCCGGCGGCTGGTTCCACTCCGGCGATCTCGGCGTGATGACCCCGGACGGCTACCTGTCGGTGGTCGACCGCAAGAAGGACATGATCAAGACCGGTGGCGAGAACGTGGCGTCCCGCGAGGTGGAGGAGGCCCTCTACCTGCTCGACGGCGTCGCCGAGGTCGCCGTGTTCGGGGTCGTGCACCCGCACTGGATCGAGGCGGTCACCGCGGTCGTCGTGCCGAAGCAGGGCGTGACGCTCACCGAGGAGCAGGTGCACGCGCACGCCAGGGAACGGCTCGCCGGGTACAAGCGGCCCAAGTACGTGGTGTTCACCGACGCGCTCCCGAAGAACCCGAGCGGCAAGATCCTCAAGCGGGCGCTGCGCGACGCGCACGCCGACATCGCGGCCGAGCGGGGATGAGCCTCAGACGGTGAACTCGGCCTCGACGGTGGCCTGCACCGTCACGTCGTCGGGCCGCAGCAGCTCGCCCAGGCCGTCGCCGGAGCTCTCCGGCGCGGCGGCGAAGGACAGGCCGACGGCGCGGGCAGACGGTGCCGGATGCGAGCCGAGCAGCCCGACGTCGGCGACCTGGCGGGGCCGTACCGGGCCGAGATCGAGTGCGTCGGCGTAGTCCTGGGCGCGCTCGCGGGCCTGGCGCAGGGCCTCCTGGCGGACCGCCCGCTCCAGCTCGCGCCGGTGCTCGGCGGCCAGGTCCCAGCCGATCCCCTGTACCGTGACGCCCTCGATCGCGCCGAGCGAGGACAGCCAGCCGCCGAGCCGGGTGACGTCGTCGAACTCCACCGAGATCGACACCGATGCGTGGTACACGGCGGGGCGGGGCCTGCCCTTGTGCGACGGCTGCTGCACCGAGGTGCGGACCTGGCCGACGACGTAGCGGCGGACCGGGCCCGCGTCCGGGTCGTGCCAGCCGCGCACGTCGGCCAGTGCGGCCGTGGCGTCGGCCTCGACCCGGGCCCGCACCGGCCCCGGCTCGGCGCCCTGGGCGAGCACCACCAGGTTCGCGGTGCCCCGCTCGGCGGGTACCTCGCGCTCGAACTCGCCGCGCACCCTGATCACGACCTCGCCCGCCGGTGCCTCTGCCATGAGCGCGAGGGTAGTGGCCGTCGGTCCCACCGGAACCGCCGGTGGTCGACGCCGCGCCCAGCTGCTCAGGGTGTGGACGTCGCCGTTCTGCGGGACCTGCCGGCCTGGGCCGAACGCGACGGCGGGCCCGCCCGGTCGACCGCGGCCGGCAGCGGACCCCACCGCTCCTCGATGTGCCGGGCGCGGTCCGGTTCCGTCCGTCTCCGGCCGGGCACCGGGGGCCGCGGATGAAATGGCGGGCGTGGTTCGTCCATTCCGGACCCTGGTATTCGAACATATGTTCGTCTATGATGGACGCATGACCACGGTCATCGACGCCCCCGCCGCACCCGACCCGCCTGCCGGCCCTGTTCGGCCTGCCGTCTCTGATCCGCCGGCTGCCGCCGATCTGTTGGCAGTGCCGGACCTGTCGGCGGTGCCGGACCTGTACGCCGTGCGGGCTCGGTTCGAGCAGTTGGCGGCGGTGGTCGACGAGGTGTCGCCGTCACCGGTGCTGGTGGATCGGATGATCGCGCTGGTCGCCGTGCGCAACAGTGTGGAGGCGGCGCTGGTGGCCACCGAGCTGGCCTTCGCCCGTCGCCGCGCCGCCGACAGTGCCGCAGTGATCGACCCGGAGCGGCTCGAGCGCAGCATCGGCGCCGAGATCGGGCTGGCCAACCGGGCCTCGCCGACGGTCGGGCGCAACCGGATGCGCACCGCCCGGGATCTGCACGACGGTCTGGGGCATGTGCGCGGCCTGTTCGCGGCGGGGGAGCTCGACGGGTACCGGGTGTCGATCGTGGTCGGCGCGACCGCGCATCTCGATGCCGGGGAGCGGGCGGAGGTCGACCGGCGGCTGGCCGGGCACGACATCGCCCGGCTCGGGCCGGCGCGGTTGCGCAGCCTGGTCGCCGCGCTCGCCGCTGAGGTGGCGCCGGAGAAGTTCCGGCAGCGCTGCCTGGCCGCGCGGACGGGGCGGCGGGTCACCCTGCGGCAGGCCCCGGACGGGATGGTCGACCTGCGGGCGCACCTGCCGGTGGAGCAGGGGGTGGCCTGCTATGCGGCGCTGCGCCGGGCGTTCGACGCGGTCCAGGTCGATCCCGAGCCGCTGACCCGCAGCCGCGGGCAGGTCATGGCCGACACGTTCGTGGAGCGGGTGACCGGGCGGGTCACCGCCGAGCACGTCGACGTGCAGGTGCAGGTCGTCGTGCCGCTGGAGGCGTTGCTCGACGAGGGCAGCCCGTTGCCCGCCGAGGTCCCGGGGTTCGGGCCGATCCCGGTCGGGTTCCTGGCCCGGGCGCGCGGGCGCAGGCTGTTGCGGCGGCTGTTGACGGTGCGGGGCACGGTGATCGGTGGTGACTCCCGGGCGCGGTGTTTCCCGGCCGGGCTGGCGGATCTGATCCGGGCCCGGGACCGGCACCGGTGCACCGCTCCCTACTGCGACGCTCCGGCCCGGCACATCGATCACGTGGTGCGGGCCGCCGACGGTGGCCCGACCGGTTTCGACAACGGTCGCGCGGTCTGCGAGCTGCACAACCAGCTGCGTGAGCAGCCCGGGTGGTGGGTCGAGCCGACCGCCGAGGGCACCTGCACCACCACCCCGACCGGGCACTCCTACCTGCACCGGACGGAACCGCTGCACTCGTCAGGCCACTCGCGGCGCGACCACCCCGACACGCGGCCCGCTCAGCCCGGTGAGCCCGGCCGGCCGTCCCGCGGCGACGAGCAGTAGCTCCGGGTCGGGCCCGCGCAGCTCCGCGCCGTCTCCGAGGGTCCACCCGGAATCGGCCGACACCACCCGCGCGCCCCGCAGCGACCACCTCGGGCGGCGACTCGTGCACCCGGCCGAGCGGGCGGACGTCGGCCCGCGGGTGCTCGGCGGACAGGGCGAGAGCCTGGGGCCCGGGTAGTGGTCGTCAGGTGCGCGACGACGTCCCGCACAGTCCAGCCCGAACACAGCGAGCCGGTGATCCACTCGTCGTCGGTGAGCGAGTCGACGAGATCGGCGACCGCCACGCGCTCGGCGGACACCGCGCGGTCGATCGCCGCGCGGGGCACGGTCGGTGTTGTCATGCCGGGAGCGACCGGCCGGTCCCCGGGAAGTCATCGGCCCGGCAGGTCCGGCCGCACGGTTCAGGGCAGGAGCACGATCTTGCCGGTGGCGTGCCCGAACTCGACGGCGGCCAGCGCCTCGCCCGCCTCGTCCAGCGGGCGGGTCTGCTGCACCAGCGGATCGAGGTCGCCCGCGGCGACCAGCCGGGCCAGCTCGGTGAGCACCGCGGGGCTGCGGTCGCGTTCCACGGCCCGGCCGCCGAGCTCGGCGACGGTCGCCTTGTCGGCGACCGAGTACAGCGCCGCGGCCGGGACCAGCGGCGCGACGGTGCGCAGCGCGTCCCCGCCGACCAGGTCCAGCGCGCCGTCGATCCCGGCGGGTGCGGCGGCCCGGAGCCGGTCCAGCACCCCGTCGCCGTAGGCGACCGGGGTCGCGCCGAGCCGGGTCAACAGATCGTGCTTGCCGGGGCTCGCCGTCCCGACGACGTGCAGCCCCTGCAACCGGGCCAGCTGGATCAGCGGGAGCCCGACGCCCCCGCCCGCCCCGTTCACCAGCAGCGTCGCGCCCGGCTCCAGTGCCAGGCCGCGCAACGTGTCGAGCGCGGTCCCGGCGGCGACCGGCAGCACAGCGGCCTGCTCGGCGGAGACCCCGTCCGGCCGGTGCGCCGAGAACGACGCGATGGTGCGGGCGCGCGGCGCCCAGCCGCCCAGCATGCCGGGGCAGCCGCCGAACACCTCGTCCCCGACGGCGAACCCGCTGACGCCCTCGCCGAGCGCCAGCACGGTGCCCGCGACCTCCCGGCCGAGCACCGCGGGGCCCGGCACGCCGTAGGCACCGTTGCGGACCCGCCAGTCGCCGGGATTCACCCCGGCGGCGCGGACCCGCACCAGCAGCTCGTCCGGTCCGGGGACCGGCTCCTCGACCTCCAGGAAGGTCTCCTGCTCCGGTCCACCGGCCCGTCCGAACCCGTACGCGCGCATGGTCGCGGACCCTAGTGCCCCGTCGCCCGGCCGAGCTTCTCCCACAGGAACGCGTACGCCAGCGCCGCCATCCGCGCCGCCTGTGCGTTGTCCGCGGCGCCGCCGTGCCCGCCCTCGATGTTCTCGTAGTAGGTGACGTCGTGGCCGGCCGCCTCCAGCGCCGCGGCGAACTTGCGGGCGTGCCCGGGATGCACCCGGTCGTCCCGGGTCGAGGTCAGCAGGATGACCGGCGGGTAGCCGGCGTCGGCGTCGATCAGGTGGTAGGGCGAGAACGTCCGGATGAAGTCCCAGTCGTCGGTGTCCGGGTCGCCGTACTCGGCCATCCAGGACGCCCCGGCGAGCAGGTGGCTGTAGCGCTTCATGTCCAGCAGCGGGACCTGGATGACGACCGCGCCGAACAGCTCCGGGTAGCGGACCAGCATGTTCCCGGCCAGCAGGCCACCGTTGCTGCCGCCCTGCACGGCGAGCCGGGACGGCGCGGTGATCCGCCGCTCGACCAGGTCGCGGGCCACCGCCGCCATGTCCTCGTAGGCGCGGGGCCGGTTCTCCCGCAGCGCCGCCCGGTGCCAGCGCGGGCCGTACTCACCGCCGCCGCGGATGTTCGCGACCGCGTACACCCCGCCGCGGGTGAGCCAGGAACGGCCGGTCCCGCCCGAGTAGCCGGGGGTCAGCGCGATCTCGAAGCCGCCGTAGCCGTAGAGCAGGGTCGGTGCGGTTCCGTCGAACGCCAGGTCGGCGGGCCGGACCAGGAAGTACGGCACCCGGGTGCCGTCGTCGCTGGTGACGAAGTGCTGCTCGATCACGTGCCCGGAGGAGTCGAAGAAGGCCGGTGCGCTCTTGAGCGTCTCCGGCGGGCTGCCCACGGTCGCGATCGCCAGCGACGCCGGGGTGAGGTAGTCGGTGACGGTGAGCCACACGTCGTCGTTCTCGTCGCTGTCCACCGCGGACACACCGACGCTGCCGAACTCGGGTGCGCCGGGGAACTCCGCGCGGGCCCAGCCCTGCTCACCGGGGGTGAGCACGGACAGCCGGTTGACGACGTTCTCCAGCACGTTGAGCACCAGATGGTGCCGGGTCCAGGTGTACCCGGCCAGCGACGACTCGTCGGTCGGTGCGAACAGCACCTCCCAGGACGGGGTACCGGCCACGACGTCGTCGAACCGGGCGGCGAGCAGCGACCCGGCACGGAACCCCGCCCAGTCCTCGCGCAGCTCCAGCAGCAGCCACTCGCGTTCGACGTCGGCGATCGCCGAGTCCGGGACGTCGATCTTCCGCAGCTCGCCGTCGTCGCCGAGCAGGTACAGCTCGTCGGAGTAGAACTCCAGCGCCCGCCGCACGAAGGTCCGCTCGAACCCGGGGGTGTGGTCGCGGTACGCCGACACACTCAGATCGCCGGGCTCGCCGGAGTAGACGAGCTCGGCCTCGGCGAGCGGGGTGCCGCGGGTCCAGCGCCGCACGGTGCGTGGGTAACCGGACTCGGTGGTCGTGCCCTCGCCGAGATCGGTCGCCACCAGCAGGGTGTCCCGGTCCAGCCAGGACGCGCCGCCCTTCGCCTCGGGCCGCACGAATCCGCCGGGCACCCAGTCCCGGGTGACCATGTCGAACTCGCGGGTCACGTCGGCGTCCGCACCGCCCCGGGAGAGATCGATCAGTACCCGGTCCAGGTCGGGGCGCAGGAACCGGGCGCCGTGCCACACCCAGTTCTCGCCCTCGGCCGCGTTGAGCGCGTCGACGTCGAGCAGGATCTCCCACTCCGGGGAATCCGTGCGGTACTGCTCGGGGGTGGTCCGCCGCCACAGGCCGCGCGGGTTCCGCTCGTCGGTCCAGAAGTTGTAGAAGTAGCCGCCGCGGTGCCCGACGAACGGGATGCGGGCGGGGGCGTCGAGGACCTCCCGGATGCCGGACTCCAGCTCGGTGAACAGCGGTGCCGCGGTCAGCCGCTGCTCGGTGCGGGCGTTGCGCCCGGTCACCCACGCGAGTGCCTCGTCGCCGGTGACGTCCTCGAGCCAGGCGTGCGGGTCGTTCGTCATGCTCCGATCATGACTCAGATCCGGTAGTGCGCGTCGCGGGCGTCGGTCACCAGCATGTGGCCGGGCTCGTGGGTGATCGCCAGCGGCAGCCGGGACTCCAGCACGGCGGCCTGCGGGGTCACCCCGCACGCCCAGAACACCGGGACGTCGTCGCCGGTCATCCGCACCGGATCGCCGTGGTCGGGCCGGTCCAGATCGTCGATCCCGAGCGCCGCCGGGTCGCCGACGTGCACCGGGGAGCCGTGCACGTCCGGGTAGCGGGCGGTCACCGACACCGCGGTGTCCACCAGCGCGGCGGGCACCGGCCGCATGGAGACCACCAGCGGCCCGGACATCCGCCCGGCGGAGCGGCAGCGCCGGGTGGTGCGGTACATCGGCACCGTGCTGCCCTGCTCCAGGTGCCGCACCGGGACGCCCTCGGTGAGCAGCGCGTTCTCGAAGGTGAAGCTGCAGCCGATCAGGAAGGCGACCAGATCGTCGCGCCAGTGCTCCCGCACGTCGGCGGGCCGCTCGACGAGCTCGCCGTCGGCGTACACCCGATAGCCGGGCAGGTCGGTGCGGATGTCGCCGTCGAACAGGGCACCGGCGAGCTCGCCGGGCTCCAGCACGTCGAGCACCGGGCAGGGCTTCGGGTTGCGCTGGGCGAACAGCAGCACGTCCCAGGCGTACTCGCGGGGGACGGCGATCAGGTTCACCTGGGTCCAGCCCGCGCACCAGCCCGAGGTGCCGGCGACCAGACCGCCCCGGAACCGTTCGCGGGCCTGGGCCGGGGTGAGCTCGGCGGTGACGGTCATCGGACGAACGCCCCGATCGTGATCCCGGCGCCGGTGAGCGCGTCGCGGACCCGCTGCGCCATCGCGACCGCGCCGGGCGAGTCGCCGTGCACGCAGGCCGACTCGGCGCGCACCGCGACGTCGGTGCCGTCGACCGCGCGGACCACGCCGTCGGTGAGCATCCGGACGAGCCGGTCGGCGGCGGCACCGGCGTCGTCGAGCAGGGCGCCGGGCTCACGGCGCGGCACCAGCGCGCCGTCGGCGGTGTAACCGCGGTCGACGAAGAACTCGGCCACCGGCCGCAGCCCGGCCTTCTCAGCCTCGGCCAGCAGCTCCGAGCCGGGCAGCCCGAGCACCGGCAGCGCCGGGTCGTAGGCGCGGACCGCGTCGACGACCGCGCGGGCCTGCGCGGTGTGCGTGCGGGTCGCGTTGTAGAGCGCACCGTGCGGTTTGACGTACCGGACCCGGGTGCCCGCGACCCGGCAGAGCCCGTCCAGCGCGCCGATCTGGTAGATGACGTCGTCGGTCAGCGCGGCGGGCTCGATGTCGAGGAACCGGCGGCCGAAGCCGCGCAGGTCCGGATAGGACACCTGGGCGCCGACGGTGAGGCCGGCGCCGGCGGCGCCTGCGGTCGTCGTCCGCAGTGTGGACGGATCGCCGGCGTGGAACCCGCAGGCGACGTTCGCCGAGCTGACCAGGCCGAGCATGGCGTCGTCGTCGCCGAGGACCCACTGGCCGAAGGACTCGCCGAGATCGGCGTTGAGATCGATCCGCGTGTTCACAGCTTCCCCAGGCTCTCGGCGACGAACTGGTACCCGACGAACAGTGTGACCAGCCAGCCGAGGAAACCCGCCCCCAGCAGCCAGCGCGGGTAGCGATAGCCGCCGAGCAGGTCGCGCCGCCGCCAGGCCACCCACAGCAGGATGGTGAACCCGATCGGCAGGATCAGCCCGTTGAAGGCGCCGGCGAAGATCAGCAGGGTGACCGGCGCGGCCCCGGCGACCAGGAAGACCACCGTGCTGATCACGATGAACCCCACGGTCAGCAGCTTGGTGGTGCGCTCCGGGGTGCTCCGCGAGGTCAGGAAGGACACCGAGGTGTAGGCGGCGCCGATCACCGAGGTGATCGCGGCGGCCCAGAGGATCACGCCGAACAGCCGCAGACCCACCTCACCGGCCGCGGCGGCGAAGGCGGCCGCCGCCGGGTTGTCGCTGGCGGTCAGGTCCACCCCGGTGGTGACGACGCCGAGCACCGCGAGGAACAGCAGCACCCGCATGACGCCGGTGATCAGGATCCCCTGCACCGAGCTGATCGCGACCCGCCCGGCGTTCTCCGGGCCGGACAGGCCGGAGTCGAGCATCCGGTGCGCACCCGCGTAGGTGATGTAGCCACCGACGGTGCCGCCGATCAGGGTGGTGATCGCCAGCCAGCTGATCTCGTCCGGGAGCACGGTCTGCCGCAGCGCGTCGCCGACCGGCGGGCCGGACACGATCGCGACGTAGGCGGTCAGACCGATCATCAGCACGCCGAGCAGGACGACGATCCGGTCCAGCGCCATCCCGGCCCAGCGGACCGTGAAGATGCCGATCGCGAGCAGCGCGGACAGCGCACCGCCGATCGCCGGCTCCAGGCCGAGCATCGCGTTCAGGCCGAGACCGGCGCCCGCGACGTTGCCGATGTTGAACACCAGCCCACCCACCACGACGAGCGCGGTCAGCAGCCAGCCGGCGCCCGGCGCGACCCTGTTGGCCAGCTCGTGGGCACGCAGCCCGGAGACGCCGACGACCCGCCAGACGTTCATCTGGATCGCGATGTCGACCAGGATCGACACCAGGATCGCGAACGCGAACGCGGCGCCGAGCTGGGCGGTGAAGGTCGTGGTCTGGGTGATGAACCCGGGGCCGATCGCGCTGGTGGCCATCAGGAACATCGCCCCGAACAGGGCCGTCCTGGTCGCGGTTCGTGTCGGCCTGGCGGTGTCGTCGCTCATCGCTGCCTCCCGGGGTAGCGGTCGTCGAGCGCTGCAGGTCGGAAGAGTGTGGCGGATTGTTCTACGATCCTGCAATCCCAGAGAAGGGCATTCCTCGTTAGGATCCGGTTTCGTGAGCGACGTGAACACTTCCGTGCAGGACGCGCTGGCCTCGCTGTCGGCGTCCCGCACGATCGCGGTGCCCGCGTCCGAGCGGGTCTCCGACCGGATCCGGGTCGAGGTCGCCGAGGCGCGGCTGCGGGTCGGCGCCCGGCTGCCGGAACAGGCGCTGTGCGAGGCGCTCCAGGTGTCCCGCAACACCATCCGCGAGGCGCTGTCCCAGCTGGTCGCCGAGCGGGTACTGGTCCGGATCCCGAACCGCGGCGTCTTCGTCGCCAGGCCGGAGATCGACGACGTCCGCGACGTCTACTCCGCCCGCCTGGTGATCGAGCCGGGCGCGGTCAGGTACGGCCCGCTGGCGGACGACCCGGTGGCGCTGTCCGCGGTCCGCGCCGCCTACCAGCGTGGCCGCGCGGCCGCCGCGACCGGTGACTGGACCGGGGTCGCCGACGCGAACCAGCACTTCCACCGCGATGTCGTCGCGCTGGGCGGAAGCCCGCGGCTGGAACGGGAGATGGGACGCCTGCTGGCCGAGATGCGGCTGGTCTTCCAGCGGATGCCCCAGGTGCGCGAGTTCCACGAGCCCTACCTGGCGCGCAACGGTGCGATCGCCGAGCTGCTCGACGCGGGCCGGACCGAGGAGGCCGCCGACGAGCTGGCCCGCTACCTGGCCACCGCACGGGACCAGCTACTGGCGGCGTACGCCCTGCTGTGACCGGTGCAGGTCACCGGCGCGCAGCAGCATCGCCGCCCGGTGCCCGACCCGCAGCCGCTCCAGCGGCCGGACGCCGGCTGGCACCGGCACCGTGCGGCCCCGGTCCACGGCGACCAGGACCGCGCGTGCATCCAGCACCGACGCCACCGCGGTGAGGAACGCAGCGGTGCCGGGCGGGTCCCCGTCCGCCCCCGGCGTTGTCGTTGGCGTTGGCGTGGCCCATGTGGTCTGCCGGCCGTGTGGCAGGTCCGCGAGCACCACGTCCGGTTCCAGGTCGCCCAGCATCGCCCGGGTCCGGTCCCGGTCCAGCGCGTCCGCCACCCCGACCGACCAGGCAGGACGCCCGGCCGGGACCAGCGACCGCGCGCACCCGGCGGCCTCGGCGTAGGCCGGCTTGCGGTGCCGGGCGGACAGCGCGTCCAGCTCCTGCGCCCTGGCGGACAGGCCCCCGGTGCGGAGCAGCCCCAGGTTGCGCCGGGCCAGGTCCAGCGGCCCGGGATCGACGTCGGTGCCCACCAGCGCGGTGATGCCCGGGGCGAGCAGGCCGAGCACGGTCAGGGTGACACCGGCCCCGCAGCACGGGTCCCACACGGTGCCCCCGGGGCCGTCCAGGTGCGACCGGGCCCGGCCGAGCAGCTCGACGGTCAGCCGGACCGGCAGCGTCGGGCGCCCGGGCGCGGAGACCAGCACCGCGTCGAGCGCGGCGTGGTTGGCGGGCCCGGCATGCCTGTACTGCACGGGATCAGTGTGCCCCGATCACCGCCGGCGCAGGATCAGCACCATGCCGCCGACCAGGGTCACCACCACGAGCAGCACGGCCAGGATCCGGCCGCCACTGCCCGCGGACCCGGCCAGATAGCTGAGCGGGGCGGCGAGCACCAGCGCCAGGATCAGCGTCCACGCGACGATCTGCCGGGTCCCGGGCCGGGCCGGCCCGGGAGTGTTCTGGGCGTTCTCATGATCCTGCACGTCCGGTTCGTACCCGTTATCCGGTGTTCTTCATGCCTGCTGCGATCCCGTTCACGGTGAGCAGCAGCGCACGCTCCAGGTCCGGATCGGGCTCGTCGCCCGCCGCGCGGCGCTGCGCGAGCAGCTCGACCTGCAGGTGGTGCAGCGGCTCGAGGTAGGCGCCCCGGACCGACAGCGTGTTGCGCAGCACCGGATGCCGGGCCAGCAGCTGTGACTCCCCGGTCACCGCGAGCAGCTCCCGGCAGGTCAGCTCGTGCTCCTCCTTGATCTGCGCGAACAGGCCCTGCCGGGCCGGGTCGACCAGGGTGGAGACGTAGTTCGAGGCGATCCGCAGGTCGGTCTTGGCCAGTGTCATCTCGACGTTGCCGATCAGGTTCCGGAAGAACGCCCACTCGCGCATCCCGGCCAGGTCCTCGGCGTACCCGGCCTCGCGGGCGGCGCGCAGTCCGCTGCCCAGGCCGTACCAGCCGGGGACGACCATCCGGGTCTGTGTCCAGCCGAACACCCACGGGATGGCCCGCAGGTCGTCCAGCGTGGGGGTGCCCTGCCCCGGGCGCTTCGACGGCCGGGACCCGACGTTGAGCCGGCCCAGCTCCTCGACCGGGGTGGCCGTGGTGAAGAACTCGGGCAGGCCCTCGTCGCCGACCAGCCTGCGGTAGGTCTCGGTGGCGGCGGTGGACACGCAGTCCATCACCTCGTCCCAGCGGGCGAGCGTGTCGGCGGGCCACCGGGACGCCTGGTGCAGCAGCGACGCGTCCAGCATGGACGCCAGCAGGATCTCCAGGTTGTCGTGCGCGAGGCTGGGCAGTGAGTACTTGTCGGAGATGACCTCGCCCTGCTCGGTGAGCTTCATCGTGGCGTCCACCGAGCCGAACGGCGCCGAGGCGATCGCCTCACCGGCCGGGCCGCCGCCCCGGCCGACCGATCCGCCCCGGCCGTGGAACAGCCGCAGCCGCACACCGTGCTCCGCGGCCACGTCGCGCAGCTGGCGCTGGGCGCGGTGGATCTGCCACTGGGACGCGGTGATCCCGGCTCCCTTGTTGGAGTCGGAGTAGCCCAGCATGATCTCCTGCAGGTCGCCGCGGTTGGCGACCTGGCGGCGGTAGCCGGGATCGGAGAGCAGGCCCTCGAGCAGCTCACCGGCCCGCGACAGCTCCTCGACGGTCTCGAACAGCGGCACCAGATCCAGCGACGAGCGCGGATCGTCGCCGACCTCGACCATGTACGCCTCGCGGGCGAGCACGGCCACGGCGAGCAGGTCGTCGACGTCCTGGGTCATCGACACGATGTAGGTGCGCACCACGTCGTCGCCGAACTCGTGCTGCAGGGCGTGCACCGTGTCGAACAGGTCGAGCACCCCGGCGGCCGCCTCGGGGACGCCGTAGTGCCGCCGGAACAGCGGGCGCTTGCTGCGCAGCTCGCGCGAGAGCAGCTCGCGGCGCTCGTCGCGGGTCAGCTCGGCGTAGGGCCGGTCCAGCTCGCCGAGCTCGTCGAAGATCGCGCCGAGCGCGGCGTGGTGCTTCTGCGCGTGCTCGCGGACGTCGAGCTCCACCAGGTGCAGGCCCAGTGCCCTGGCCGAGCGGATCGCCCTGGCCAGGGTGCCGTCGGCGATCCGGGCGCCGTGGTGCCCGCGCAGCGACCGGTCGACGACCAGCAGATCGTCCAGGTAGCCGGCCGCGCCGAGGTAGTCGATCCCGGGCTCGTGCGCCGAGCCGGTCGCGATCCGGTGGCGGGTGTTCTCCAGCCGGGCCGCCACGTAGGAGAGCTTGAGCCGGTACGGCTCGTGTGCGTTGAGCCGGATGAACCGGTCGTGCACCCGGGGCAGGAGGCGTCGGTCCCGGGCCAGCGAGCCGCGCAGCTCCTCGGCCACCCCCATCACCCGGGTGGAGACCGACAGCTCCTGGATCAGCTGCTCGACCTGCTCGGCGTGGATCCGCAGGGCCCGGTCGGCGTTGAGCTCGAGCACCTCCCGGGTGACGGCCGGGGTGACGTTCGGGTTGCCGTCGCGGTCGCCGCCGACCCAGGACCCGAGCACCAGCGGACGCGCGTCGGCGGGGATCTCCAGGCCGGCGTCGGCGGCCTCGTGCGAGAACTCGTCGAGCAGGTCGGGGACGGTGCGCTCGCCGAGCCGGGCGGCGAACCAGGCGATGTTGCGCGCCTCGTCGATCACCATCGGCTTGCCGGGCCGGATGTCATCGGTCTGCCACAGCAGGTCGACCAGCGCGGCCAGCTCGTGATCGCCCGCGCCGCGGTCCAGCGCGTCCACCACCCGCCGCAGGATCCCCAGCACCGACTGCCGGGTGGACTCGGTGGGGTGCGCGGTGAACACGGGGCGCAGCTGGGCGCGGGCCAGCACGTCGGCGACCTCGTCCGGATCGGCCTCGGCGGCGAGCCGGCGCAGCACGGTGCGCAGCGGCCGCTGGTCCGGCGGCCGCAGCTCGCGCAGCTCGCGCGACCGGTGCAGCTGCTCGGCCACGTTGGCCAGCTGGAAGTACTGGGAGAACGCCCGGGCGAGCAGCACCGCGGTGCCGGTGTCGATGCCGTCGAGCAGCGCCGCCACGGTGTCCGGCCCGGTGGCCCCGCGGGCGCCGTGGCGCACCTTCTCGACGAGCTCCAGGACCTCGGGCCCGGCCTCGTCGGACAGGGTCCGGCCGAGCATCGTGGACAGCCGCCGGATGTCGGCGCGCAGCGCCCGGTGCTCCGACTCGCTGACCACGCCGGAGTGGGCGGCCAGCGAGTCGGGGGCGGGGCCGGTGCTCGCCGGGTCGTCGGTGCCGGGCACGGTCCGGGTCACGTGGTGCTCCGTTCTCCGCGGATGCCGCGGGTGGTGGGCGGAGGATCACCGGCATCGTGCCCCGGCCGTGGCCGGGCCTGCCATTGCGACACCCGGTCTTAACCGGGGAGAAACATGGCCCGGCTCGTCAGGCCGGGGCGCTGTCCAGGTCCCTGACGAGCAGGTCGGCCAGCGTGGCGACGGCGGTCTCGCCGTCGGCGTCGTCGGAGGATGTGAGCACCACCTCCTCGCCGGAGCGCACACCCAGGCCCATCACAGACAGGATGGACGCGGCGTCCACCGGGCCGCGCTCCCCGTCGGCGGTGCCGATGGTGACCTTCGCGGGCTGCTGTTTCGCGGCGGAGCAGAACAGGTTGGCGGGGCGGGCGTGCAGCCCCACGGACGATCCGACCTTCACTCGGCGCTCGGCCATGTCGGGTTCCTCTCTCGGTGGTCGGTCAGCCGGTGACCGGTGCGGCGGCGGGGGTGGTGCTCGCGGTGCCGGCGGGCTCGGTGCCCGGCGTGCGGCGCGCGGACTTCAGTCCGATCACCAGCGCGGCCGAGACCAGGGTGCCCGCGACGATCGCCAGCAGGTAGGCGAACGGGTTGCCGATCAGCGGGACCACGAAGATGCCGCCGTGCGGGGCCCGCAGCGTCGAGCCGAAGGCCATCGACAGCGACCCGGTCACCGCGGATCCGGCCATGATCGACGGGATCACCCGCAGCGGATCGGCCGCGGCGAAGGGGATCGCGCCCTCGGTGATGAAGGAGGCGCCGAGCAGCCAGGCGGCCCGGCCGTTCTCCTGCTCGGGCTTGGTGAACAGGTTCTTGCGGACGACGGTGGCCAGCGCCAGTGCGAGCGGCGGGACCATCCCGGCGGCCATCACCGCGGCCATGATCATCAGCGCCGTCTCGGAACCGGTGGACAGTCCGGCGACCGCGAAGGCGTAGGCGGCCTTGTTGACCGGCCCGCCCATGTCGAAGGCCATCATCAGGCCCAGCAGCGCGCCGAGCAGCAGCGCGTTGGTGCCGGACAGGCCGTTGAGCCAGTTGGTCAGGCCGGTGGTGGCTGCGGCCAGCGGCTGGCCGACGACCAGGAACATCACCGTGCCGACGACGGCGGTGCCGATCAGCGGCAACACCAGTACCGGCATGATCCCGGCCAGTGCCCGCGGCGGCTGCCAGAGCTTCAGCCCCATGATCACCGCGCCGGCGAGCAGGCCGGCGACCAGGCCGCCGAGGAACCCGGCCCCGGTCTGGACGGCGATCATGCCGCCGACGAAGCCGGGTACCAGCGCCGGCCGGTCGGCCATCGCGTAGGCGATGAACCCGGCGAGCACCGGTACCAGGAACCCGAAGGCGAGCCCGCCGATCTGGAACGACAGCGCCGCCCAGGAGGTGAGCGAGCCCGGGTCGAAGGTCAGCGTCGAGACGTTGCCGTCACCGATCGAGACGATGTCCGGGGCCTCGGTGATCTGGTAGCCGCCGAGCGCGAAGCCGAGCGCGATCAGCAGTCCGCCCGCGGCGACGAACGGGATGACGTAGGAGACGCCGGTCATCAGCCAGCCGCGCAGCCGGGAGCCGAAGCCGGTGCCGAACTGCTTGACGTCCATGTCCTGGGCGGCGCCGGTACCCGGGGACGCTGCGGGAGCCGCACCGCCGGTCCGGTCGGCGGCCCGGGCTGCAGCCTGCTCGATCAGCGCCGGTGCGCCGCCGATGGCCTTCTTGACCGGGCTGGTCACGGTGGGCAGATGGGCGAAGCGGTCCTTGTCGCGCACCTCGACGTCGGCGGCCAGGATGATCGCGTCCGCCTCGGCGATCTGCGCCTCGGTGAAGGGGGTGGACCCGGCCGAGCCCTGGGTCTCCACGACGATCTCGTGGCCCGCCTCCTCGGCGGCGACCTCGAGGGCCTCGGCGGCCATGTAGGTGTGCGCGATGCCGGTCGGGCACGCGGTGACGGCGAGGAGCTTCACGCCCCCACCTCCTGCTGGATGAAGGACGCGACGGCCGCCGGATCGGTGGCGCTGCGCAGCTCGCCGGTGAAGGACGCGCGGACCAGCCGGCGGGCCAGTGCGGCCAGCACCGTCAGGTGGTCGGTGTCCCCGCCCTCCGGGGCGGCGATCATGAAGATCAGCGTGGCCGGGCCGTCCTCGGCGCCGAAGTCGACGCCGGCGCTGCTGCGGCCGAACGCCAGGCTGGGCTCGGTGACGGCCGACGACCGGCAGTGCGGGATGCCGATCCCGCCGTCCAGGCCGGTCGGCATCTGCGCCTCGCGGGCCTCGATGTCGGCCAGGAAGGTGTCCAGGTCGGTCACCCGGCCGGCGTCCCGCAGCCGCCCGGCCAGCGCGGCGACGGTGGCGGTGCGGTCGGCGGACGGCACGTCGAGATCGACCAGATCGGCGGTGATCAGTGGGCTCATGCGGCATCTCCGGTGAGGGCGAGGGTGACGTCCGGCGTGGGTGCCAGTTCGACGTCGTCGATGCGGATGTCGGACGGGCCCGGCGCGGCCGAGCCGGGCAGACGGCAGGCGGCGGCGCCGTGGGCGACGGCCTGCCGGAGGGCGTCCGGGCCCGCTCCGCCCGCGGCCAGGAACCCGGCCAGGGTGGAGTCGCCGGCGCCCACCGTGCTGCGCACGGTGATCGGAGGGGTCCGGGCGTGGTACTCGCCGGACCGGTCGACCAGCAGGGCGCCACCGGCGCCCAGGCTGACCAGAACCGCACCGATCCCGCGGGCGCGCAGCTCGCGGGCGGCGACGAGCACGTCGCCGAGGCTGCCCAGCGGGCGCCCGACGAGCTCGGCCAGTTCGGCGTGGTTGGGTTTCACGAGATCGGGTGCGGCGGCCACCGTGTGCCGCAGCGGGGCGCCCGAGGTGTCGATCGCGATCCGCAGGCCCGGCCGGCGGCAGCGCCGGACGAGCCGGGCGAGGAAGTCCTCGCCGACCCCGCCGGGCAGTGAGCCACAGCCGACCAGCCAGCTCGCCTTCGCGCAGAGGGTCTGCGCCCGGGCGGCCAGCGCCTCGGTCTCGTCCGGGGTCAGTACCGGTCCCGGCTCGTTGATCTTGGTGGTGACGCCGCCCGGCTCGGCCAGGGTGATGTTGACCCGGGTGGCGCCGGCGATCGGGACCGTCACGGTGGTGACCTCGGTCGGCTCCAGCAGCGCGGCCAGCCGCTCGCCGGGTGCGCTCCCGGTCGGCAGCAGTGCGACGGTGCGGTGCCCGGCGGCGGCCAGCGCGCGGGCGACGTTCACGCCCTTGCCTCCCGGGTCGACCCGGACCGCGGTGGCCCGGTGCACGCCGCCCCGGTGCAGGTGCTCCAGCTCGACGCTGCGGTCCAGGCTCGGGTTCGGGGTGACGGTGACGAACAGCGGTCTCACGCGCGCACGACCTTCGGTCCGGCGGCCTCGACCGCGGCGGCGTCGGCCGGGTCGAGGCCGGTGTCGGTGATCAGGGTGTCGATCTCGGCGAGGGTCCCGAACCGCACGAACTGGTCGGTGCCGAACTTGCTCGCGTCGGCCAGCACGACGCTGCGGCGGGCCGCGCGGATCATCGCCCGCTTGATCGCGCCCTCGTCCGGATCCGGGGTGGTGAGGCCGTGCCCGGCGGAGAAGCCGTTGGTGCCGAGGAAGGCGAGATCGACGGTGAGATCGGCCAGCGCACCGGTGGCCCAGTCGTCGACGGTGGCCAGGGTGGTGCCGCGGACCCGGCCGCCGAGCAGCCGCAGCGCCAGGTTCGGCCGCCCCGCCAGGGTGGACGCGATCGGCAGCGAGTTGGTGACGACGGTGATGTCGCGGTCGCGGGGCAGCGCGCCGGCCAGCCGGGCGGTGGTGGTGCCGGCGTCGAGCAGGACCGTGCTGGCGCCGCCCAGCTCGGCGAGCGCGGCCTTGGCGATCCGTTCCTTCTCGGCGCCGGCCTGCGTGTCGCGCTGGGTGACCCCGGGCTCGAAGCTCAGCAGGTCGGCCGGGATGGCCCCGCCGTGCACCCGGCGGACCAGGCCCTGACGTTCGAGGGTGCCCAGGTCGCGGCGGATCGTCTCGGGCGTGACAGCGAGCTCCTCGGCGGTGGCGGCCACGTCGATCCGGCCCCGGTCCCGGGTCCGGTCGAGCAGCCACTGCTGACGCTCCGCTGCGTACATCTTTGTTCGCTCCCGCTTCGATGCTTGCTTGTATCTGAGTATGTGGGTTTTACTGTGTTTGTCAACGGGTCACGCTGACGTCGCCCACAGGAGCCCTCCATGCCGGTACTGAGCACGCTGAACGGAATCCCCGCGAGTCCGGGGCGCGCAGGCGGTCGCGTCGTGCGCGTCGCCGAGCCACCGGGTGAGCCGGCCGCCGGGCCGGCGCCCGCGGATCCGGCCGCCGAGGCCGCCCGGATCGCACCCGCCGTCGAGGTGGTGTCGCAGCGGCTGACCGCGCGCGCCGCGACCGTGTCCGGCGACGCGCGGGAGGTGCTGGAGGCGACCGTGACGATGGTCGGCGATCCCGCCCTGCTGGAGAACGCGCAGAACCTGGTCACCGGCGCCGGCCGGCCGGCCGCCCGCGCGGTGTGGGAGGCGGCGGGCGAGTTCGCCGACACGCTCTCCGCGATGGGTGGCTATCTGGCCGAGCGCGCCCGCGACATCCACGACGTGCGGGACCGGATCGTCGCCGAGCTGCTCGGGCTCCCCGCGCCGGGCGTCGCCGACCTCGATGCGCCGGGCGTGCTCGTCGCCACCGATCTCGCCCCGGCCGACACCGCAGGCCTGCGGCCGGGCGTCGCGCTCGCGCTGGTGACCGAGCAGGGCGGGCCGACCAGCCACACCGCGATCCTGGCCCGCTCGCTCGGCATCCCGGCCGTCGTCGGCTGCGCGGGCGCGTCGGCGCTGACCGAGGGGGCCGCGGTCACCGTGGACGGCGGCACCGGCGAGGTCCGTGCGGTCGCCACGGCGGAGGAGGCGACCGCGTTCGCGGCCGCGGCATCGGTCACCGCCGACTGGGACGGCGCCGGTCGCACCGCCGACGGCCGGCCGGTGCCGCTGCTGGCCAACGTCGGTGACGGGCCCGGGGCGGTCGCGGCCGCCGGCGCCGGCGCCGAGGGGATCGGGCTGTTCCGGACCGAGCTGGCGTTCCTCGCCGCGGCCGAGGAGCCCACCGCCGCGCGGCAGCGCGAGGTCTACACCGCGGTGCTGGCGGCGTTCGCCGGGAGACCGGTCACGGCCAGGACGCTGGACGCCGGCGCGGACAAGCCGCTGCCGTTCCTGTCCCTGGCGGGGGAGCCGAACCCGGCGCTGGGCGTGCGCGGGCTGCGGATCGCGCGGGTGCCCGGTGCCGGCGAGGAGGTGCTGGACCGGCAGCTGGCCGCGCTGGCCGCCGCGGCCGCGGAGACCGGCGCCGAGCTGAAGGTGATGGCGCCGATGGTGGCCACCGCCGAGGAGGCGCGCTGGTTCGTGCAGCGCTGCCGGGCGCACGGCATCGGATCGGCCGGGGTGATGATCGAGGTCCCGGCGGCGGTGCTGACCGCCGACGAGATCATGGCGGAGGTCGACTTCGTCTCGGTCGGCACCAACGACCTGGCCCAGTACCTGTTCGCGGCGGACCGCCAGTCCGGCCCGGTCGCGGCGCTGAACGACCCCTGGCAGCCCGCGCTGCTGCGGCTGCTCCGGCAGCTCGGCGAAGCCTCGGCCCGGACCGGGACCCCGGTCGGCGTCTGCGGCGAGGCCGCGGCGGATCCGGAGCTGGCCCCGGTGCTGGTCGGGCTGGGGGTGGCGGGCCTGTCGATGGGCTCGGGAGCGCTGGCGGCGGTCGGGGCCAGGCTGGGCGGGCTGACCGTGGACCAGTGCGTGGCCCGGGCCGACGCGGCCTGTTCCGCGGCCGATCCGGTCGCGGCCCGCGCGGCGGTGGCCGAGATCGACGGGTAGGTCCACCCCTCGGCGTCCGGACGATATCCGGGCGGCATTCGGGTGACGGCGGTCACCGGCGGTAGCTGTTTGCGTGTCCGAGTTCCGGCGCGGCTGAGCCGTTCGGGGCGGATCGGCCATTCGTCCCGCCGGAGTGTTCGTTCGCCGGGTCCGGGGATGGCCCACCTGGGCGTATGCCGTCGGCCGCAGGCGCGTGTGAATCCACCGGAGGTGGCCGTGTCCGGGTTGCCGCCGAGCACGGAGAGCGGTTTCGTCGGGACACGGCGTGATCCCGCATTTCCGGTCCGCGCCGATCGCCGAACCGGGGGAGGCCGATGATGCTCGGCAACGAGGGGCCGCTTGCCCATGCCGTCCGGACCGCTTCCGAGCGGGCCTATGTGGACGGTTTGACCGCGGGTGGGGAGGAGGCGTGGGCCCGGGCGTCGGGCGCGCGGCCCGAGCCGGCGTCGAAGCGTCTGCTCGTGCATCTGTCGCACTCGATCGAGCGGGCGGTGATGTCCGGGCCACGGGCCGATCCGACGGTGGTCGTCGCGCTGTTCCAGCGACTGGAGTTCTTCGATCGCGAGCGTGCGGTGTACGCGCGGATGGCGGAGGCGGGAGTCCGGGTCGTCGTCGGTTTCGTCGACGGTGACCGGCACGACGTCCCGGACGGTGTACACGCCGTCGTCCTCGATCCGACCGAGCCGCTCGCCGACGAGTGGACGGTCGTCGCGGCCGGCCCCGAGGCGGGTGCTTTCCTGGTCGCGACCGACCAGCACCGGCGGGACCCGCAGGAGAGCGGGGAGCAGGCAGGCCGGGTGTTCCTCGGCCGCTGGGGCTACTCGCAGGCACAGACCGGATCGGAGCTGGCCCGGCTGCGGTTCGCGCTCGGTGACCGGCTCGATCCCGACCTGCGCCGTACGATCGATCACCTGCTGGCCCGCTCGATGCCGTCGGGCGGAACCCCGGCGTCGTCGTCGGGTACCACCGGCGAGGCGTGGGCGACGACCTCGCTCAACCACATGATCGACCGGTTGTTGTCGGCCAGGGCCGGTACCCGGGAGCTCCGCGCCCAGCTCGCCGACGCCCAGCAGGCCGCGGCCGCCCGGGCCGCGGCCGAACTCGACCCGTCGAGTGGGCTGCCCACCGCCGAGGTGCTCGGCCGCTGGACGGGACCGGCCGATCCGGAGGCGCTCCCGGTCGGCATCGCGCTGTTCGATCTGCCCGAGCTGGCCGGTGACCGGGTGCGCGGCGACGCCCGGGCCGCCTACTTCGCCGCCCACCAGGTCGCGGCCGCGCTGACCCAGCCGCTGGGCCCGGTGGACACCGCGGTCCGGCTCTCCGAGCGGGAGTTCGCGCTGGTCGTGCCGGGCGCGTCCGATCGGCACCTGGCCGGGATGTGCGACCGGATCGGTGATCAGCTGCAGCTGGCGTCGCAGGGCTATCCCGGTGTCGGGCTGCAGGGCAGGCTCGCCATGATCGTCACGCGCGTACGGCCACTGCCGATCGACGATCTGCGGGCCGCGCTCGGGCACCTGCCCGAGCAGCCGTACGGGTACCGGCCGGTCGACGCCGGCGAGACCCCGGCCGGTGAGCGGATCGTGGTCGCGGCGACCGGCTCCCCGGGGGCCGATCCGGTGGCGCCGCCCCCGCAGGCGCACGCACCCGCCCCGCAGCGGGCCCCCGCCGATCCGGCGGACCCGGCCGAGGCGACACCGGCCCGGCGGCCGCGCCCCTACCTCGACGCCGGATCCGGGGGGCAGGGTGCGTCCCGCCCGGCCGGTGAGAACGATCCGCACGACGCCGCGCAGGAGGCGCTGCGCAGGCTGGTCAGCGGCGACGGCGGCGCCGACAACCGGTACGACGTGTTCGCCGATCTGTCCGAGCCCGGGTGGCCGCCCGCCGGCGGGGGGCACGGACAGCGCCGGCCGTGACTCCGCCGGTGCGTGACCTCGGGGCTCAGCTCCCGGCCGGTTCGTGGCGCAGGACGCGCTCCAGCACCGAGCGCACGGTCGGGTCCTCGACCGTGTAGTAGATGTAGGTCCCCTCGCGCCGGTTCTCCACCAACCCGGCCAGTCGCAGCTTGGCCAGGTGCTGGCTCACCGCGGTCGGGGCGGCACCCACCAGATCGGCCAGGCAGGCCACCGACGACTCACCCTGCAGCAGCGCCCAGAGGATCTTGATCCGGGTCGGATCGGCCAGCATCCGCAACGAGTCCGCCGCGCGGCGGACCTCGCCGTCGGGCGGCATCGCGAAGCCGGGGATCGACTCGTGCACGGGCTCGAGGATACCTGCGGAACTGCGCGGATGGGCAGTCAACTCGGCTGTATTGCTATCTGTTTGCGTATCTTCGTGAGTGCGCAGGTATGGTTCCGTTCATGCGAACCGCGCTCACGCTCCCGGAGGTCCGCTGGGCCGGGTCCGCTCTCGTCGCCTTCCTGCTCGCCACCGGCCTCGATCTCGCGGGCGGCCCCGGTCACCTGGTGACCGCGGCCTACCTGGCCTGTTACGCACTCGGCGGATGGGGGCCGGCCGTCGAGGGGATCCGGGCGTTGGCCGCCCGCCGGCTCGACGTCGACCTGCTGATGGTCGTCGCGGCGGTCGCCGCCGCCTCGATCGGGCACTGGTTCGACGGCGGGCTGCTGATCGTCATCTTCGCGACCTCCGGCGCCCTGGAGTCGGTGATGACCGCCCGCACCCGGGCCGGCATCGCGGCACTGCTCGATCTCGCGCCGGAGACGGCCACCCTGGTCGGGCCGGACGGCGGCGAACGGCAGATCCCGGCGGCCGAGCTGGTCGTGGGCGCGACCGTGCTGGTCCGGCCCGGTGAGCGGATCCCGGGTGACGGCCGGGTGCTCGACGGCCTCTCCGAGGTCGACACCGCCGGCCTGACCGGCGAACCGGTGCCGGTCCGCACGATCCCGGGTGACGAGGTGCTCGCCGGGACCGTCAACGGGACCGGGGTACTCCGGATCCGAGTGCTGCGCGACGCCGCGGACACCGTGGTCGCCGGGGTGGCGGCGCAGGTGCAGCGGGCAGCGGAGACGAAGGCCGACCGGCAGCTGTTCATCGAACGCGTGGAGCAGCGCTACTCGGTGCTCGTCGTCGCGGCGACCGTGCTGCTGCTGTCGGTGCCGCTGCTGCTCGGCGCCGGGTTCGAGGAGACCCTGCTGCGGGCGATCGTGTTCATGATCGTCGCCTCGCCGTGCGCGATCGTGCTCGCGACGATGCCGCCGCTGCTCGCCGCGATCGCGGTGGCCGGGCGCCGCGGGACGCTGGTCAAGGACGTCACGGTGCTCGAGGCCCTCGCCGAGGTCGACGCGGTGGTGCTGGACAAGACCGGCACGCTCACCGCGGGCCGTCCGCGGGTGGTGCGGGTGACCCCGCTCGGCGGGCGCCCGGCCGACGACGTGCTGGCGCTCGCCGCCGCCGCGGAGGCGGGCAGCGAGCACGTGCTGGGTCGCGCGGTGCGCCGGTACGCGCTGGATCGCGGGCTGGAACTGCCCGAGGCGTCCGGCTTCGCGGCGGTCCCCGGTGAAGGGGTGCGCGCCGTGGTCGGCGGTACCGAGATCGCCGTCGGGCGGCCCGAGCTCGCCGGCCGGCCGCATCCGGTCCTCGACGATGTCGTCCGCGAGCTGCAGCGGGACGGCCGGACCGCGGTCGTGGTGCTCGCCGACGACCAGCCGGCCGGTGTGATCGGGCTGTCCGACGAGCCCCGGCCCGGTGCCGGGGAGGCCCTGGAGGCGCTGCGCCGGACCGTCGGCGAACCGGAGGTGCTGACCGGCGACGCCCCCACCCCGGCCCGGGTGCTCGCCGGCCGGCTCGGCCTGTCCCGGTTGCGGGCCGGGCTGCTCCCGGCGGACAAGGTCGCGGTGCTCCGGGAGCGGCAGGCGTCCGGCCGCCGGGTGCTGGCCGTCGGCGACGGCATCAACGACGCCCCGCTGCTGGCCGGCGCCGACGTCGGGCTGGTGGTGGGTGGCCCGGCCGGTTCCGGTGGCGGTTCCGATGACGAGGCGCTGGGCGCCGGGGCGCTGTCGCTGCAGGCCGCCGACGGCGTCCTCACCCGGGATCCGCTCGGTTCACTGGCCCCACTGGTCGAGCTGGCCCGGCGGGCCCGGCGGATCGCCAGGGCGAACCTGGCGTTCGCCGCAACGGTGATCGTGGTCCTGGTGGCGTGGGACCTGATCGGGACCCTGCCGCTGGTCGTCGGCGTCGCCGGGCACGAGCTGTCCACCGTGCTGGTCTGCCTGAACGGCCTGCGGCTGCTGCTCAGGCGGGTGCCGCGTCCAGGCAGGCCAGCGCCATCCGCCGCAGCACGGCGACCCGGGCATCCGTACCGCGGGACGACCCCTGGATCGCCTGCGGTGCGTAGGGGGTGGAGTTGAGCAGCCCGAACACCCCGTGCGCGACGGTCCGGGCATCGGCGGGCGGGACGCCCGGGTGCACCCGGCGCAGGGTGTCCACCCACAGCTCGACGTAGGTGCGCTGCAGCCGCCGCACGGTCCGCCGGGCGTCGTCGGGCAGGTTCGCCAGGTCCCGGTCCTGCACCACGATCAGCTCCGGCTCGCGGGTGGTGAAGCCGATGTGGAACTCGACCAGGTCGATCAGCGAGTCCCGGGCGTCGTCGTGGTGCACCCGGGCCCGCCCGCCCTCCAGCAGTCGATCGCTGATCCCGATGAGCATCTCGGCGAGCAGCGCCTCCTTACCGGGGAAGTGCCGGTAGAGGGCCGGTCCACTGACTCCGACGGCCGCACCGAGGTCCGCGATGCTCACGCCGTGGAAGCCGTGCCGGGCGAACAGCCGCGCGGCCTCCGTGAGGATCTGCTCGCGCCGCGTCGGGGTGCTGTCCGGGGCGGCCATCGTCCGATCGTAGCGCTCCCGTTAACGTTCATTCACTGGTGTCGCGGGATGCTCCGCCCCTCGTCTCAGTCGGTGCACAGGTCGTCGCCGATACCCTCGTCGGTGTGATGGGCAAACTGGGCCGGCTGCGCGAGCGCACGGGCGTGCGTGCGGCCTCCGCGCTCGCCGCCGCGGCCGCGGTCGCGATGGTGCTCGTCGTCGCGGGGCTCTCGCTGGTGCTGCTGCTCGACCAGACGCTGAAGAGCAACAGCCGCAGCGCGCTGGAGGCGAACGCCGATCAGCTCGCGAACCGGATCGAGGCGAACTTCTCCGCCACCGGCGATGCGAAGCGCAACGCCATCGACGCTACCGGCAAGCGCACCGACATCGTCCAGGTCGTCACCGCGTACAGCGACGAGACCAACGCCCCGGACTGGATGGTCGGCTCCAACGGCGAGCAGCAGGACGTCCAGGTCATCGGGTCGTCGGACCCGCTGGACGGCCAGCCGAGGATCGTCGACTGGCTGCTGGCGCCGGACGAGAAGCGCTACGAGACCGACGTCCCGATCGAGGTCCGGGTCGGGCCGGACATGGCGGGCGGGGACCAGATCGAGGTCCAGGAGGTGATGGTCGTCGGGATCGGCGCCCGGGCCCAGGGCAGGCCGATCACCGTCTACGCCGCCCAGGAGCTCGGACCCGTGCACCAGGCGGTGGAGACCGTCGGCTGGCTGGTGCTCGGCGGCGTCCCGATCCTGGTGCTGGTCACCGGCTACTTCACCTACCTGTTCGCCGGCCGGGCGCTGCGCCCGGTCGAGGAGATGCGCACCCGGGTGGCCGGGATGGGGGAGAAGGACCTCGCCCAGCGCGTGCCCGAACCGGTCGCCCGGGACGAGGTCGGCCGCCTCGCCCGCACGATGAACCAGATGCTCGGCCGGATCGAGTCGTCGCAGACCACCCAGCGGCGGTTCGTCGCCGACGCCAGCCACGAGCTGCGCAGCCCGCTGGCCACCGTGTCGACCGGACTGGAGCTGCTCGGCACCGGAATGGCGAAGGACTCCGCCGACCGGGCCACGGTCGACACCCTGCGCGGCGAGACGGCCCGGTTGACCGGGTTGGTCGAGGGGCTGCTGTTCCTGGCCCGCGCCGACGAGCGCGGCATCGCGCCGCGCCGCGAGGAGGTGGACCTCGACGAGATCATCGAGGCCGAGCGGGTCCGGCCGTCCGCCGACACCGCCGTCGCCGTGCGGGTGTCGACCGAACCGGTGCGGGTGGTCGGCGACCGCGGTCAGCTGGTGCGGATCGTGCGGAACCTGGTGGACAACGCCAAGCGGCACGCGTCGTCGACGGTGCTGGTGTCGGTGCGGGCGGCCGACGGGGTCGCGGTGATCGATGTCGACGACGACGGCAACGGTGTCCCCGAGGCCGACCGCAGCCGGGTGTTCGAGCGCTTCGTCCGGCTCGACGAGGCCCGTTCGCGCGGTGACGGTGGCTCGGGTCTCGGGCTGCCGATCGTGTCCGAGCTGGTCGCCGCGCACGGCGGTACCGTCGCCGCGCTGGACGCGCCCGAGCTGGGTGGCGCCCGGTTCCGGGTGACGGTCCCGGCTGTCGCCGACGCCGCGGCCGCCGATCCCGGGCCGGCTGATCCCGAGGCCGCCGATGCCGGAACCACGGATATCGGAGCCACGGATATCGGAGCCACGGATGCCGGGGCTGTTGGTGTCGGGGTCGCGGGTGTCGGGGCTGCGGGTGCCGAGGTCGCGGGTGGCGAGGTCGCCGGCGCGGAGCCCGCTGGTGCCGGGCCGGTGCCCGCGGGGGCGCATCCGGCGATCACCGAGCCGGGCCCGCGGCCCGCGCGCCGCCCCGGTGAAGCGCCGTCGCCCGGTGCTCCGGGCCCGGCGACCGCCGCCTGGTGGGACACGCCCGCCCGGCCGTCCGGCGGTGGTGGCGTACCCGGCTCACATCCGACCGCCCGTCCGCCGCACACCGGGCCACACGCTCCGGAGCAGGTGCCGATCCGGCCGGACACCGTCGGCAGTCCCTACGACGAGAACGCCACCCGGCCGATCCCGGTGTACCGGGGCGGTCCGGCCACCACCGCTACCACCGCGACCGCTACCGACGCCGCCGACGCCACCGCCCGTGTCACGACGGGGGAGCGGGAGCAGGTGCGGGCGGCGCCGCGCGGGCGGCCGCCGATGCCGCACCGCCCACCGGCACCGCGCCGGGCCGAGGATCAGCGGGGCGGCGCCGGGCTCGGCTCGGACATCCGGTAGCCGACCCCGCGCAGCGTCTCGATGCTGTGCGTCCCGAACGGAGTGTCGATCTTGCGGCGCAGGTAGCCGACGTAGACCTCGACGACGTTGACCTCGCCGTCGTAGTGCGCGTCCCACACCGACCGCAGGATGTCGGTCTTGGTGACCACCTGCCCGGTGTGCGCCATCAGGTGCTCCAGCACGCCGAACTCACGCGGGGTCAGCGAGATCTCGATCTCGCCCCGGTGCACCCGGTGGGTGCCGGGATCCAGCGACAGGTCCCCGACCCGCAGCACACTCGGCGCGACCTCCCCGGCGCGGCGCAGCAGCGCCCGCAGCCGGGCCAGCAGCACGACGAACGAGAACGGCTTGGTCAGGTAGTCGTCGGCACCGAGATCGAAGGCGTCGGCCTCGTCGTACTCGCCGTCCTTCGCGGTGAGCATCAGCACCGGGGTCCACACGCCGCGGTCCCGCAGGTGCTGCAGGATCCGGTAGCCGGACAGGCCCGGGAGCATGATGTCCAGGACGATCACGTCGTGCCGACCGGACAGCGCGTACTGCAGTCCGGTGTCGCCGTCGTGCGCGACCTCGACCTCGTGCCCCTCGGCGGCCAGGCCGCGGCGGACGAGCTCGGCCAGCGGTTTCTCGTCCTCGACCAGTAGCAGACGCACGTGTCCCACCGTAGTGACCGACGCTGTGACGGGCCTGAGCGACCGACGCTGGACGAGCGAGGTTAATGACCGCTAACATGTTAGTGTTCGTTAACTTCGAGCGTGAGGTGAGCATGGTCGTCCCGGAACTGGCACCGAGGCTGGGGAGCGCGGTCGACCCGGCCGGCGAGCAGTACACCGCGAACGCCGCGGCGCACCGCGACCTGGTGGCCGATCTCAACGCGTCGCTGGCCACCGCCCGGCTCGGCGGGCCCGAGCGGTCGCGGACCCGGCACGTCGAGCGCGGCAAGCTGCTGCCGCGGGACCGGGTCGACTCGCTCGTCGACCCGTCGTCGCCGTTCCTCGAACTGTCGCCGATGGCCGCGCACGGCATGTACGACGACCAGGCCCCCGGCGCCGGGATGATCACCGGCGTCGGACGGGTGGCCGGCCGGGAGTGCGTGATCGTCGCGAACGACGCGACGGTCAAGGGCGGCACCTACTTCCCGATCACCGTCAAGAAGCACCTCCGTGCCCAGGAGGTGGCGCTGCACAACCGGCTGCCCTGCATCTACCTGGTCGACTCCGGCGGCGCCTACCTGCCCGAGCAGGACCGGGTGTTCCCGGACCGCGAGCACTTCGGGCGGATCTTCTACAACCAGGCGCAGATGTCCGGCCAGGGCATCCCGCAGATCGCGGCGGTGCTCGGCTCGTGCACCGCCGGCGGCGCCTATGTACCGGCGATGAGCGACGAGGCGGTGATCGTCCGGAACCAGGGCACGATCTTCCTCGGCGGCCCGCCGCTGGTGAAGGCCGCGACCGGCGAGGTCGTCACCGCCGAGGAGCTGGGCGGCGGCGAGCTGCACTCGCGGATCTCCGGGGTCACCGACCACCTCGCCGACGACGACGCGGACGCGCTCGCCCGGGTCCGCTCGATCATCGGGACGCTCGGCCCGCGCGCGCCGCGCCCGTGGGACGTCGCGCCCACCGAGCCGCCCGCGGTCGACCCGGAAGGGCTCTACGGCGCCGTCCCGACCGACTCCCGGATCCCGTACGACGTGCGCGAGGTCATCGCCCGGGTGGTCGACGGCTCGCGGTTCCACGAGTTCAAGGCCGAGTACGGCACCACGCTGGTCACCGGCTTCGCCCGGATCCACGGCCACCCGGTCGGGATCGTCGCGAACAACGGGATCCTGTTCTCCGAGTCCGCGGTGAAGGGTGCGCACTTCGTCGAGCTGTGCGACCAGCGCGGCATCCCGCTGGTCTTCCTGCAGAACATCTCCGGGTTCATGGTCGGCCGCGACTACGAGGCCGGTGGCATCGCGCGCAACGGCGCGAAGATGGTCACCGCGGTGGCGTCGACCCGGGTACCGAAGCTGACCGTCGTCATCGGCGGCTCGTTCGGCGCCGGGAACTACGCGATGTGCGGCCGCGCCTACTCGCCGCGCTTCCTGTTCATGTGGCCGAACGCCCGGATCTCGGTGATGGGCGGCGAGCAGGCCGCCACCGTGCTCGGGACGGTCGGATCGGGCGCCGATCCGGATGCGATCCGTGCCCAGTACGAGACCCAGGGGCACCCGTACTACTCCACCGCCCGGATCTGGGACGACGGCGTGATCGACCCCGCCGACACCCGCACCGTGCTCGGGCTGTCCCTGTCCGTCGCCGCCAACGCGCCACTGGCCGATCCGGCCTTCGGCGTCTTCCGGATGTGAGGCCCGACATGTCCCGCATGTTCGACACCGTGCTCGTCGCGAACCGCGGCGAGATCGCGGTCCGGGTGATCCGCACCCTGCGTGAGCTCGGGGTGCGCAGCGTCGCCGTGTACTCCGACGCCGACGCGGCCGCCCCGCACGTCCGGGCCGCCGACGAGGCGGTCCGGATCGGCCCGGCCGCGGCCTCCGCGTCGTACCTGTCGATCGAGGCCGTGATCGCCGCCGCGCGGGCCACCGGCGCCCAGGCGATCCACCCCGGCTACGGCTTCCTGTCCGAGAACACCGCGTTCGCCGCCGCCTGCGAGGAGGCCGGGATCGCGTTCGTCGGGCCGCCCTCGTCGGCGATCGACGCGATGGGCGACAAGATCCGCGCCAAGCAGACCGTCGCCAAGGCCGGCGTGCCGGTGGTGCCCGGCTCGGACGGCGCCGGGCTGTCGGACGACGATCTCGCCGCCGTCGTCGCCGAGGTCGGCTATCCGGTGCTGCTCAAGCCGTCCGCCGGTGGCGGCGGCAAGGGCATGCGCGAGGTGCACGGCCCCGACGATCTCGCCGACGCGATCGCCGGTGCCCGCCGCGAGGCCCGCAACTCCTTCGGTGACGACACGCTGCTCGTCGAGCGCCTGGTCACCACCCCGCGGCACATCGAGATCCAGGTGATGGCCGACACGCACGGCACCGTCGTGCACCTCGGTGAGCGCGAGTGCTCGCTGCAGCGGCGGCACCAGAAGATCATCGAGGAGGCGCCGTCGGCGCTGCTCGCCCCCGCGCAGCGCGCCGAGATGGGCCGCGCCGCCTGCGAGGCGGCCCGCGCGGTCGGCTACACCGGTGCCGGGACCGTCGAGTTCATCGTGGGCGGCGACCGTGCCGGGGCCGATCTCGAGTTCTTCTTCCTGGAGATGAACACCCGGCTGCAGGTCGAGCACCCGGTCACCGAGGAGGTCACCGGCCTCGACCTGGTCGAGCTGCAGCTGCGGGTGGCCGCCGGTGAACGGCTGCCGATCACCCAGGACGACGTCGTGCTCACCGGGCACGCGATCGAGGCCCGGGTGTACGCCGAGGCCACCGCCGTCGCGCAGGACGCACTCACCTTCCTGCCATCGGGCGGGCCGGTGCTGGCGTGGGCCCCGCCGCCCGGCGTGCGGGTCGACTCCGGGATCGAGACCGGCACCGTCGTCGGCTCGGACTACGACCCGATGCTCGCCAAGGTCATCGCGTACGGCGCCGACCGGGACGAGGCGCTGCGCCGGCTCGACGCCGCGCTCGGCGACACCACGCTGCTCGGGCTGGACAGCAACATCGGCTTCCTGCGCCGGCTGCTCGCCGACGACGACGTCCGTGCCGGACGCCTGGACACCGGCCTGATCGCCCGCCGCGGCGCCGCGCTCGCCGACACCGACGTGCCCGCCGACGTGCTCGGCGCGGTCGCCGGGAACACGCTGCTCGGCCTGGAGCCGAGCGGCGCGGTCGTCGACCCGTTCGACGTGCCGGGTGGCTGGCGGGTCGGCGAACCGGCCTGGTCGGTGCGCCGCCTGGTGACCGGCGGCACGGACGCCGTCGAGGTCCGGGTCCGCGGCCGGGCCGCCGGGTTCGACCTGGCCCTGCCCGAGACGGACGTCGTGCGCTGCCGCACCGCGGCCGTCGCACCCGGGGTGGTCGAGCACAGCCAGGACGGCCGCACCCGCCGCTACCGGGTCGCGCCGGCGCCCGGCGGGATGGTGTGGATCTCCCGTGACGGCCGTACCTGGGGCGTGCGGGAGCAGGAGCCGCTGGAGGCGGCGCGCACCGCGGGCGGTACCGCGGGCGGGCCGGTGCTGTCACCGATGCCCGGCACCGTGACCGTCGTCGAGGTCGCCGAGGGCGATGTCGTCGTCGCCGGTCAGAAGCTGGTCGTCGTCGAGGCCATGAAGATGGAACACGTGCTCACCGCCCCGGTCGACGGGACGGTGCGCGAGCTGAGGGCACGGGCCGGAGCCACCGTCGCGAAGGACGCGGTGCTGCTGGTCGTCGAGCAGGAGGAGACAGAGTGACCGGCACGGAGCAGACGAGCAGCGGGCAGACGAGTGCCGAGGACTACGAGGCGCTGCGCGCCTCGGTCGAGGAGTTCGCGCGCAAGGAGGTCGCCCCGGTGATCGGGGACCTCTACATCCGCGAGGAGTTCCCGTACGACATCGTTGCGAAGATGGGCGCGATGGGCCTGTTCGGCCTGCCCGTCGGCGAGGAGTACGGCGGCATGGGCGGCGACTACCTCGCCCTCTGCCTGGCCCTGGAGGAGCTGGCCCGGGTCGACTCGTCGGTCGCGATCACGGTCGAGGCCGGGGTGTCGCTGGGCGCCATGCCGATCTTCCGGTTCGGCACCGACGAGCAGAAGGCCCGCTGGCTGCCCGACATCGCCGCGGGCCGCGCGCTGGGCGCGTTCGGCCTGACCGAGCCCGGCGGCGGCTCGGACGCCGGCGCCACCCGCACCACCGCCCGGCTCGACGGCGGCGAGTGGGTGATCAACGGCTCGAAGTGCTTCATCACCAACTCCGGGACCGACATCACCTCGGTCGTCACGGTCACCGCGGTGACCGGGGAGAAGCCGGGTGGCGGCAAGGAGATCTCGGCGATCCTGGTCCCGGCCGGCACGCCGGGTTTCACGGTGAGCGAGAAGTACTCCAAGGTCGGCTGGAACTGTTCGGACACCCGTGAGCTCTTCTTCGACGACGTCCGCGTGCCCGAGGAGAACCTGCTCGGCGAACGCGGCCGCGGCTACGCCCAGTTCCTGTCGATCCTGGACGAGGGCCGGATCGCGATCGCCGCGCTCTCGGTCGGGCTGGCGCAGGGCTGTGTCGACGAGTCGCTGCGCTACGCGGGCGAGCGCGAGGCGTTCGGCCACACCATCGGCTCCTACCAGGCGATCCAGTTCAAGATCGCCGACATGGAGGTGCGGGCGCACACCGCACGGCTGGCCTGGCGGCACGCCGCGCAGCTGATGCTCGACGGGAAGCCGTTCAAGCACGAGGCGGCGATCGCGAAGCTGGTCGCCTCGAACGCCGCTATGGACAACGCCCGCGACGCCACCCAGATCTTCGGCGGCTACGGCTTCATGAACGAGTACCCGGTCGGCCGGTTCTACCGGGACGCCAAGATCCTCGAGGTCGGCGAGGGTACCTCCGAGGTACAGAAGATGCTGATCGCGCGGCACCTGGGTCTCTGACAGCTCCCGCCCCGGGGGAGTAGAACCGTACCCATGGGTAACTCCGAGGGGAACGACGCGCTCAACCACCAGGTCCGGCTCGCGGCGCGGCCGACCGGCACGCCGGGCCCGGAGGTCTGGGAGCACACGTCCGAGCCGGTGCCGGTCCCCGGCCCGGGCCGGCTCGTCGTGCGGGTCGGCCACATCTCGCTGGACCCGGCGATGCGCGGCTGGATGAACGCCGGGCGCTCCTACGTGCCGCCGGTCGAGATCGGCGCGGTGATGCGGGCGCTCGGGTTCGGCGAGGTCGTCGCGTCGGAGCATCCGGACTTCGCCGTCGGCGACACCGTCACCGGGATCTTCGGCGTGCAGTCCTACGCCGAGAGCGACGGCTCCGGGCTGCAGAAGGTGACCCCGTCGGCCGACGTGCCGCCGGAGCGCTACCTCGCGCTGCTCGGCATGACCGGGATGACCGCCTACTTCGGGCTGTTCGACGTCGGCGCGCTCGCCGAGGGCGAGACCGTCGTCGTGTCCGGCGCGGCCGGCGCGGTCGGGTCGGTCGTCGGGCAGCTCGCGAAGATCAAGGGCTGCCGGGTGGTCGGCATCGCGGGCGGCCCGGAGAAGTGCGCCTGGCTGGTCGACGAGCTCGGGTTCGACGCGGCGATCGACTACCGCACCGAGGACGTCCGGAAGGCGCTGCGCACCGCCGCGCCGGACGGCATCGACGTGTACTTCGACAACGTCGGCGGCGAGATCCTGGACGCGGCGCTCACCCGGCTGCGGCGCGGCGCCCGGGTGGTGATCTGCGGATCGATCTCCACCTACAACGCGACCGAGCCGCCGCCCGGACCGTCGAACTACATGAGCCTGCTGGTCAACCGGGCCCGGATGGAGGGCTTCGTGGTGTTCGACTACGCCGACCGCTACGGCGAGGCCGCGACCGAGCTCGCCGGGTGGCTGGCGCAGGGGCGCATCCGGAGCCGGGAGGACGTCGTCGACGGCACCGTCGCAGACTTCCCCGACGTGCTGCTGCGGCTGTTCCGCGGCGACAACACCGGCAAACTGGTGCTCCGGCTGACCCGCTGATCCGGGCCCGGTGCCGGGCCCTCCATCATGGCGGGGTGCGCCTCGCGATCGCCCGGACCGCCGTCGTCGTCTCGGGGGCGGCGATCCTCGTGGTCGAGACCCTCGCGACCCGGCTGGTCGCGCCCTACGTCGGGCTCACCCTGGAGTCGACCACCGCGGTGATCGGGGTGGCGCTGGCCGGGATCGCGGCCGGTGCGGCGCTCGGCGGGCGCTGGGCGGACCGGCACGATCCGGTGGCCGTGGCGGCGCTGATGCTGGTCGTCGGCGGGCTCGGGACGCTCGCGGTGCGCCCGGTCGTCCGGCTGCTGGGTCCGCTGCTCGGCGCCGGCCCGGCTGCGGCGGTGCTGCTGGTGGCGGCGTCCACCCTGGTGTCGGTCACCGCGCTGGCCGCCGTCACCCCCGCGGTGACCAAGGCCCGGCTGACCGGGCTGGACCGCTCCGGCGAGGTGGTCGGCGGACTGTCCGCGGCCGGCACACTCGGCTCGCTGGCCGGCAGCTTCCTCACCGGCTTCGTGCTGGTCGCGTTGCTGCCGGTGAGCGCGATCCTGCTGGTGACGGCGGCCGCCTGCCTGCTGCTCGGCCTGCTCGTCGCGCCCCGACGGCGGCGCGCCGACGTGCGCAAGGGCGGCGCGGCGGCGGTGCTGCTGGCGGTCGCGCTGGTCGCCGTGCCGGGCCGCTGCGACGCCGACACCACCTACTACTGCGCATCGGTCACCGCCGACCCGGCCGATCCGGCGGGCCGCTACCTGGTGCTCGACGACCTCCGGCACTCCTACGTGCGCCTCGGCGACCCGGCGCACCTGGAGTTCGCCTACACCCAGCGGTTCGCCGCCGCGATCGACACCGCGTTCGCCCCCGGGCGTCCGCTGGACGTCGTGCACGTCGGCGGCGGGGCGCTGACCATGCCGCGCTGGCTGGACGTGACCCGCCCCGGCGGTACGTCCACCGTGCTGGAGCTCGACGGCGGCGTCGTCGCTCTCGCCGTCCGCGAGCTGGAGGCGGGTGGCATCCCCGGCACGACCGTGCGCACCGGCGACGCCCGGGTCGGGCTGAGCGAGCTGCCCGACGACTCGGCGGACGTGGTGGTCGGCGACGCGTTCGGTGCCCGCTCGGTCCCGTGGCACCTGTCCACCACCGAGTTCCTCGACCACGTGCAGCGGGTGCTGCGGCCCGGCGGGCTGTACCTGCTCAACGTGATCGACCGGGACCCGCTGGACCTGGTCCGGGCATCGGTCGCCACGGTGGACAGCCGGTTCGGCACGACGACGGTGCTGGCCCGGCCCGACGAGTTCGCACCCGGCGGGGGCGGCAACCTGGTGCTGGTCGCCTCGGACCGGCCGGTCGACCCGGTCGCGCTGGACGCCGCGGTCACCGGCCGGGGTGAGCCCGGCGCGGTGCTCGACCCGGCCCGGACCGCCGCGTTCGCCGGGGACGCGCCGGTGCTCACCGACGACCGGGCCCCGGTCGACCAGCTGATCACCACCGCGGCGGGGAACCGCTAGGGTCGCCGACGTCGGGGCGGAACCATCGAGGGGGACACGACGTGGCGACCTGGGACGATCTGCAGTCCTACGTGCGGGTGCGGTACGAGATCGTCCGGCAGAGCGCCGACGAGCTGCGCTTCCGGCTGCCGACGACCGGGGAGCGGAGTCAGCTCGTCGTCGTGAAGCGGGTCGAGGAGGGCGCCGGGCGCCCCGGAGTCGAGGTGACCGACGCCGCAGCGGCCGTCGCCGATCCCGACCAGGTGTGGGTGCAGATCGAGTCCCCGGTGGCCCGGCTCGCCGAGGTCGATGTCGCGCGGGCGCTGGAGCTGGCCGGCCCGTCGCCGGTCGGTGGGCTGGCCGCGGAGGAGGGCGTCCTGGTGTACCGGCACTCGATCCCGCTGCGGCCGGCAGCGCTCGACGGCTTCGAGTTCCCGTTCCGGCAGGTCGTGCACCTGGCCGACGAGCTGGAGCACGCGCTGACCGGCCGCGACGAGCACTGAATCGGGGCTACCCGGCCTGCGGGGCACCCAGTCCCGCGAGGATCTCGCGCAGACCGGTCCGCGCCCGTGGAGCCAGCGGCCGGGCCGGTGCCCGGACCGTGGCGTCGTCGATGATGCCCCTGGCGACCAGCACCTCCTTGTGCACCGCCCAGGCCGGGCCCGGCTGGAGCCCGAAGACGATCAGCGGGAGCAGCCGGGCGAACCCGTCCCGCGCGCGGGCGGTCTCCCCGGCCGTCCAGTCGTCGAGGACCGGTCGGAGCAGGTCGGTGAACTCGCAGGCCGGCATGGTCCCGACCGCGCCGCCCGCGTACTCGTCGAGACAGAACTGGGCGTTCTGCCCGCCGAGCACGGCGAAGTCCCGGTCGGCGACGGCCTCCCGGACCGCGGCCACCTTGGGCGCGGTGGGCGGGGCCTCGACCTTCACCGAGGTGACCCCCGGCAGGTCGGCGAGCCGGGCGATCAGCTCCGGGGACATCGCCACACCGGTGACGCCCGGGGCGTCCTGGACCATCACCTCGCAGGCGGTGGCGGCGGCGACCTCGCCGTAGAACTCCACGATCTGCTGGGGCGACGGCTTGACCATGTAGGGCGGCAGCACCATCAGCGCGGTCGCGCCGTCCTGCTCGGCGGCCAGCGCCTGCTCGACGGCGGTCACCGTCGAGGTGGCGTTCACCCCGCACACCACCGGCACGGCGCCGGCGGCGGCGTTGACGGTCTGCACGACGGTGCGGGTGACGGTGCTGCGCTCGTCGGCGGTGAGGGCGAAGGCCTCGCTCGCCATCCCGGACACCGCGACCCCGTCGGCGCCGGACTCGAGCTGGAAGCTCACGAGCCTGCGCAGCGAGTCCGGGTCGAGTGCGCCGTCGGGCCCGAAGGGCGTCGCCAGGATGGGCATCAGTCCGCGGGTGGCGGTCATCGTGTCGTCTCCGATGTGGTGTGGGTGGCCAGGGCCTCGGTGTCGATCTCGATCCCGAGCCCCGGCCCGTCCGGCAGCTGCATGTGGTCGGCGCCCACCTGCAGCGGCGTCCGCAGGATCCGCTGCCCGACCTCGGTGGACGTGGGCTGGTACTCGAACGCGAGGAGGTCCTCGACGGCAGCGGCGACGTGCAGCCCCGCGGCCAGCGCGATCCCGAGTGCGACCGAGTGGTGCGGCGCGACCGGGACGTGCCGGGCGGCGCAGAGCTCGGCGATGCCGATCGCCTCGGTGATACCGGTCCGGCCGATGTCGGGCTGGGCGATCGCGAGTGCGTCCGTCGCGAGCCAGTGCGCGAACTCGAACCGGTTGCGCAGGCTCTCGCCGACCGCGATCGGGATCGTCTCGTCGCCGAGGGCGCGATGGCCACGGTCGTCCTCCGGGGCGAGCGGGGCCTCCAGGAACCAGGCGTCCCGCGCGGCGAGCCCGCGGGCGAGCCGCCGGGCGTCGTGGCGCCGGTAGGCCCAGTGCCCGTCGACCGCCACCCGCAGCGACGGCGCCGCCGCGCGGACCGCGTCCACGGTGGCCAGATCCTGCTCGACACCGTGTCCGAGATGGAGCTTGACGGCCGTCGCGCCACGGGCGACCCAGTCGCGTGCGAGTTCGGCCCGCTCGGCGTCGGAGGCGCGGGGCAGTCCCGAGACGTAGGTCGGGATCCGCTGCCGGTACGCGCCGCCGAGCAGGGTGGCGACCGGCACCTCCAGGAGCCGGCCGGCCAGGTCCCACAGGGCGATGTCGACGGCGGCGAGCGCGTCGGCCTGGTGCCCGACCAGGTGGCCGCGCTCGCGCATCAGCTCGGCGGCGGCCCGGCCGACCGGGCGCGGGCTGCGGGCGTCCGCGCCGACGAGCTGCCCGGCCAGGGTCGTGCGGACGACGGCGGCGACGATCTCGGGACCGACCGGTGCGAGCGCCTCACCCCAGCCGACGGTGCCGTCCTCGGCGGTCAGCCGGACCAGCACCGTCTCGAAGCGCGGCGAGTACAGGCTGCGCCACGGCGGCCGGACTGCGTAACCGTCGGCGGGCCCGGTGCCGTCGGGGAGGACGCCGAGATAAGGCTCGTCGTTGTCGATCTTCAGGACGAAGGTGTCTACGGCAGCTATTCGCATCGACACATCCACTGACTGGTTGACATCATGCACACAGCGGATAACGTACGTCATCGAGAGTGGATGAGTCGATAACGACGTCGATACGGAGGTGGCGATGGCCGGTGAGCAGCAGGCGACCAATCAGAGCGTCGAGAGGGCCGCGGCGGTACTCGCCGCGTTCTCCGACACACGGGCGCTGCGAGTCGCCGATGTCGCGAACCGGGCGGGCCTCGGCCAGTCGACGACCTCCCGGATGCTCGCGACCCTGGAGGCGCTGGCCTACGTCGAGCGGGATGCGGCAGGCACGTACCGGCTGGGGGCCGCGGTGATCGAGCTGTCCGCGGCGGCGCTGAACCAGCACCCGGTGTTCCGGGCCGGTCGCCAGCCCGTGCAGGACCTGGCCGGGCGCACCGGGCTCGGGGCGAACCTGTCGGTACTGCGCGACTGGTCGGTGTTCTACCTCGCCAACTTCGAGGGCCCGGACGCGCCGCGCGCGGCCACCCTGGCCGGCAGGCACAACCCGTTGCACGCCACCGGGATGGGGAAGTGCCTGCTGCTCGGCTCCACACCGGAGCAGCGCCGCGACGTGCTCGGCGAGCTGCAGTCCTTCACCCGGCACACCATCGCCGCACACGACCCGCTGGACGACGAGCTGGACCGAACCCGGGAGCGCGGCTACGCGACCGAGATCGAGGAGCTGGCCTTCGGGCGGGCCTGCGTCGCGGCCCCCGTGCACGACGCGGACGGCCTGGTCGTCGCCGCCGTCTCGATCTCCGGCTCGCTGTCGGTGATCGACCTGGCCCGGCGGGAGCGGGAGCTCTCGGTGCAGGCGATCGAGACCGCCGACGCGATCAGCGTGACGCTGGGATACACGAGCCCGGCCGAGGTCGGCACCGTCCCGCCGGCGGGGCGGTCGTGAGCGCCGCGGCGCCCACCTCGCGCCGGGGATTCCTCGGTCTCGCCGCGGCGGTGGCAACGGCGTCGCTGGTGGGATGCGGCCGGCAGCAGACCGGCACCGGTGACCTGGTCCTGGAGTTCCCGTCCTGGCAGGCGGAGGAGGGCAGCTTCGCGCCGTGGTGGCGCGAGCTCGTCGCCGCCTACGAGCAGCGGAACCCGGGGATCCGGATCAACCTCTACCCGATGCCGTTCGACAGCTACGCGGACCAGCTGACGATCCGGTTCGCCGCGAACCAGCGGCCGGACATCCTGCACCTGCCGGCCCGCAACGCCGCCGAGTTCGCCGGGCGTGGCTGGCTGGAGTCGCTGCAGACCCGGCTGGACGGCACCGACATCGTGTCGTCCTGGACGCCGCTGCAGGAGGAGATGGCCTCCGACGGCGACCACTACGGGGTCCTGCTGCTCGGCTACGGCTACAGCCTCTACTGCAACGAGTCCCTGCTCCGCGCCGCCGGGCATCCGGTGCCGCGGACCACCGACGAGCTGCTCGCGGCGGCCGAGGCGGTGACCGGCGGCGGCGTCTACGGCTTCGGCGCGACCACGACCCAGAACCCGGACAACTACACCGAGCTGGCGGCCTTCGTCGTCGGCACCGGAGGCAGCCTGTTCGACGGCGACCGGGTCACCGCGACCACTCCCGAGACGATCCGCGGCCTGGACGCCTATCGCCGGGCGGTCGCGCAGGCACCGCGCGGGATCCAGAGCCAGCAGCGCAACGAGCTGTTCCTCACCGGGAAGATCGCGATGCTGCTGGAGGGCCCGTTCTTCGCCTCCGAGCTGGAGGCCGCCGACGAGCGGATCCGGCCGGCGCTCACCGTCGCGCGGGCCCCCTTCGCCCGCACACCCGGCGGCACCTCGAACAGCATCCACATCCCCGAGGGCACCGATCCCCGGCGGGCCGACGCGGCCTGGGAGTTCATCCGGCTCGCCTGCTCCCCGCAGTGGCAGCACCGCTACCGGGAGCTGACCGGGAACCCGATACCGCGCCGGAACCTCGACGACGAGCCGGCCGCGGGGAGCGAGCTCGCACTCGTCCAGCAGCTCGCCGACGAGGCGACCTCGATCTTCCCCGACAGCGAGGCACAGCGGGAACGGTTCGGCCGGATCAGCGACATCGTCGCGGCCGCCGCGGTCTCGCTCATCACCGGCCGGGAGCCGACCACGGCGATCGCCGACACGCTCCAGGATCAGCTCGAGGAGGCGGTCAGCCCATGACCTCACCGGCCACCGGAACCACGACCGCGGACCCACCGGGTCCGTCCACCGGCCCCGCCCCCGGGCCGCGTCCGCTCCAGCGGCGCGCCCAGCGGCGCCGGCGGCTGTTCGCCTACGGCACGCTCGCACCCACCCTGCTGGTCGTCGCCGTGCTGATGGCCTACCCGCTCTACGTCGCCCTGGACCTGAGCCTGCGCGGCGGTCAGATCTCCGACCTGCTGGACCTGAGCGGCAATCCCTACACGCTCGGCAACTACGCCGAGGTGCTGAGCTCGTCCGGCCTGCTCGCCGACGTCGTCCGGTCCGTCGTCTACACGCTCGGGGTGGTGGTCCCGGCGTTCGCGATCGGGCTCGGTCTCGCGCTGCTGCTCAACCGGGCCTTCCCGGGCAGGCGGATCATCCGGCCGCTGGTGCTGCTGCCGTGGGCGGTGCCGGGCGTGGTCGTCGCCGCCGCGTTCAGCTGGATGCTCGACTCGTCCTACGGCGTGGTGAACTACCTGCTGCGCACGGTCGGGCTGATCGACGAGAACGTCGCCTGGCTCGCCGACAGCCGGACCGCGCTCGCCGCGGTGATCGTCCCGACGGTGTGGAAGTACTACCCGTTCTTCACCCTGATCCTGCTCGCGCAGCTGCAGTCGATCCCGGCCGAGCTGTACGAAGCGGCCCGGGTCGACGGTGCCTCGCCGGTGCGGCAGTTCCGGCACATCACCTGGCCTGCGATCGCGGGCGCGTCCACCCTCGCCGTCGTGATCACCGCGATCGGGGTGTTCCGCGAGTTCGACTTCATCTTCCCGCTCACCGGGGGTGGTCCGAACGAGGCCACCCAGACCCTGGCCGTGCGGATCTACACCGAGGCGTTCCAGTACTTCGAGATGGGCACCGCGACCGCGCTGGGCATCGTCACGATGGCGATCTGCGGGTTCTTCCTGCTGGCCGGTGGCCGCTCGATCCGACGGGAGTTCTCATGAGTGCCACGGCGCTCTCCGGTGGCCGCCGGTGGAGCCTGCTCGCACTGGCCGTCGTCGTGACCGGTGTGCTGATGTTCCCGGTCTACTGGATGATCATGACGTCGCTGGTTCCCAGCAACGACCTGCTGGTGGCCGAACCGCCGCTGGTACCGCCCGCGGACTCGGCGACGACCGAGGCGTGGACCGGGGTGATCGACGACCAGCCGGTCGGCCGCTGGCTGTGGAACTCGACGGTGACCACGCTCGGTGCGGCGATCATCTCGACCGCGGTGAGCACCCTGGGCGGGTACAGCCTGTCCCGGTTCCGGACCGCGGGTCAGCAGGCGATGGGATTCACCCTGCTGTTCAGCCGCATGCTGCCGGGAACCCTGCTGATCATCCCGTTGTTCGTGCTGTTCGCCGGGCTCGGGATGGTGAACAACCTCTGGTCGGTCACGCTGGTCAACATCGCGGCCACCGTTCCGTTCACCACCTGGTTGATGAAGGGGTTCGTCGACTCGGTACCCGCCGAGCTCGAACAGTCCGCGATGATCGACGGTTGCGGCCGGCTGCGCGCGCTCTGGTATGTGGTGGTCCCGCTGCTCAAGCCGGGGATCGCCGCGACCTTCGTCTACGCATCCATCCTGACCTGGGGTGACTTCCTCTTCGCCCGCACGCTGATGGGCGATCCGCAGGGCTGGACGGTGACCGTCGGGATCGCGACGTTCATCGGTGAGTTCAGCATCGACTGGTCCGGCCTGATGGCGATCGGCCTCATGTCGACGGTGCCGATGGTGCTGCTGTTCATCGTGCTTGAACCGTTCCTGTCCCGCGGGATGACGGCCGGGGCGGTGAAGGGATGACCGCCGCACAGGACCTGATGGCGACCCTGCGCGAGACCAGGCTGCTGGCCATCGTGCGCGGCGCGGACCGCGCGGCGAGTGTGGCCACCGCGCTGGCACTGGTCGAGGAGGGGGTGCGGGCGCTGGAGATCTCGCTGAGCGGCCACGAACCGCTCGCGGTGATCGAGGAGGTGGCGGCGCGCACGGCGGGCCGGGCCGCGGTCGGCGCAGGCACCGTGCTCACCCCCGCCCAGGTGGACGCCGCCGTCGCGGCCGGTGCCCGGTTCGTGGTGACGCCCGCGGTGGCCGGCTCCGTGCCGCACGCCGTCGCGGCCGGGCTGCCGGTGCTCTGCGGCGCCCTCACCCCGACCGAGGTGGCCACCGCGGTCGGGCACGGCGCCACCGCGGTGAAGATCTTCCCGGCGTCGACCGTCGGCCCCGGCTACCTGGACGCGCTGGCGGGGCCCTTTCCCGGCCTGGACACCGTGCCCGTCGGCGGGATCGGGAAGGACCAGGCCGTCGAGTACCTCGCCCACGGCGCCTGTGCGGTCGGGGTCGCCGGCCCGCTGTGCGGTGACGCCCCGGACGGCGGCGACCTGGCGGCCCTGCGGCACCGGACCCGCGCGTTCCTGCAGGCGGTGCAGCCGTGATCGATCTGCTGGTCGCCGGTGAGGTGATGACCGCGGTCCGCTGCGACGGCCCGCTGCGCCTCGGCGGGAGCGCGACGGTGTCGGTGGTCGGCGCGGAGGCCGGCGTCGCGATCGGCGCCGCCCGGCTCGGGCACAGCACGGCGCTGGGCGGCCGGGTCGGCGCCGACGAGTCCGGGGCACTGGTCCGGCGCACGCTGGCCGCCGAGCAGGTGGCCCTCGACGCCGTCGTCACCGATCCGGAGGCCACCACCGGGCTGGTGCTCTTCGAGCGCCGCACGCCCGACCTGACCCGGGTCGAGTACCACCGGCGCGGGTCGGCCGGGTCCCGGTGGGGGCCTGCGGACCTCGCTCCCGCGCTCGCCCTGCGGCCGCGGGCGGTACACCTCTCCGGGGTCACCGCGGCGCTGTCCGAGTCCTGTCGCGCGGCCTGCGCCGAGCTCGCCCGCCGGGCCCGCCTGCTCGGCGCCGTGGTGTCGTTCGACCTCAACCACCGCCCCGCCCTGTGGCCCGGCGACGTGGCGGGCCCGGAGCTCGCCGCACTGGCCGGGCTGGCCGATGTCGTGATCGGATCCCCCGAGGAGTTCGACCTGATCGGGGCGGCCGACCCGGCCGGCCTGCTGGCCGGGGTCCCCGGCGAGGTCGTGGTCAAGAACGGTGCACACGGCGCGACCAGCCACGACGCCGACGGGACCCGGCACCAGCCTGCGCTGCGGGTCCGGGCGGTGGACCCGGTCGGCGCCGGCGACGCCTTCTGCGCCGGCTGGCTCTCGGCCCTGCTGGACGGCGCCGACCGCACCGAACGGCTCCGCCGGGCGGTCACCGTCGGGGCCTTCGCGGTCACCGCCCGCGGCGACTGGGAGGGCCTGCCCCGCCGCGACGAGCTGTCCCTGCTGGGCCTGCCCGACGGCGCCGTCGTGCGCTGAGCACCGCCGCCCCGATCCCGCACGAACTCGACGAGGAGACCCCATGGCAGCCGTCACCTTCGACAAGGCATCCCGGATCTACCCGGGGACCCCGCCGGTGCGCGCGGTCGACACCCTGGACCTGAGCATCGCCGACGGTGAGTTCCTGGTCCTCGTCGGCCCGTCCGGCTCCGGCAAGTCCACCGCGCTGCGGATGCTCGCCGGCCTGGAGGACACCGACGAGGGCGCGATCCACATCGGCGACCGGGACGTCACCGACGCGGCGCCGAAGGACCGGGACATCGCGATGGTCTTCCAGTCGTACGCGCTCTACCCGCACATGACCGTCGCCGAGAACATGGGGTTCGCGCTGCGCCTGCAGAAGGTGCCACCGGCGCAGCGCCGCGCCAGGGTGGAGACGGCCGCCGAGCTGCTCGATCTCACCCGCTACCTGGACCGTCGGCCACGGGCGCTGTCCGGCGGGCAGCGCCAGCGGGTGGCGATGGGCCGGGCGATCGTGCGGGAGCCGTCGGTCTTCCTGATGGACGAGCCGTTGTCCAACCTCGACGCCAAGCTGCGGGTCGAGACCCGGGCCAACATCGCCGCGCTGCAGCAGCGGCTGGGCACGACCACCGTCTACGTCACGCACGACCAGACCGAGGCGATGACGATGGGCGATCGGGTCGCCGTGCTGCGCGACGGGCGCCTGCAACAGTGCGCCCCGCCGCGCGAGCTCTACGACCGGCCGGTCAACGCGTTCGTCGCCGGGTTCATCGGGTCGCCCGCGATGAACCTGCTGCCCGGCCGGATCGTCGACGACGGGATCGTCGTCGACACGCACCGGATCGGTGACGCGAGCGGATGGCGGCTCGACGAGCTCGGCGCGGACCGCGCGGCCCGGGTCGGCGTGCGGCCGGAGGGGCTGCGGCTCGCCGCGGACGGCCTGCCGATCGTCGTGGACCTGGTCGAGGAGCTCGGCTCGGACAGCTTCCTGCACGGCCGGTACACCGACGCCGGCGGCGAGGGGCACCGGCTGACCGTCCGGCTTCCGGCCTCGACGCCGTCCCCGACCATCGGGGGCGTCGTCCGGGTCGCCGTCGATCCCGCCGCGGTCCACCTGTTCCACCCGGGCACCGACGAGCGGCTGGGACAGCGGCGCAGCTCACACTTGACCTCAACCGGGGTTGAGGTCGTTGGCTGAGCCGCATGGCCGACTACACGCTTCCGGACCTGCCCTACGACTACTCAGCCCTGGCGCCGCACATCGCGCCGGAGATCATGGAGCTGCACCACTCCAAGCACCACAACACCTACGTGCAGGGCCTGAACGCCACCCTGGAGAAGCTCGCCGACGCCCGCGAGCGCAACGACTTCGGTGCGATCGTCGGTCTCGAGAAGACCCTCGCGTTCAACCTGGGCGGGCACGTCAACCACTCCGCGTTCTGGAAGAACCTCTCCCCGGACGGCGGCGACAAGCCCACCGGTGACCTCGCCTCGGCGATCGATGAGAACTTCGGCTCCTTCGACGCGTTCCAGGCGCACTTCACCGCCGCCGCCACCACCATCCAGGGCTCCGGCTGGGCCATCCTCGGCTACGACCGGCTCGGTGGCCGGCTGCTGATCCACCAGCTCTACGACCAGCAGTCCCAGCTGCCGGCCGGCCAGACCCCGATCGTGCTGCTCGACATGTGGGAGCACGCGTTCTACCTGCAGTACAAGAACGTGAAGCCGGACTACGTCAAGGCCTGGTGGAACGTCGTCGACTGGGCGGACGCCGCGCAGCAGTTCGCCGACGCGAAGGGCTGAGCGCGCTCAGCCCGGGACCGGGGCGGTGCCCGCCGGGTAGCCGGTGGCGCCGTCCCGGTGCCCGATCGGGGCGAGCTCGGTGACGGTCGGGTGGCCTGCGGCGAGCAGTGCGACGTCGGTGCCGGGCTCGGCCTCGCCGTACTACTCGGAGACCAGCGCCCGCAGGCCAGCGGGCCGCCCTCCGTCGGGCCCGCGGTGCACCATCCGCACCCGGACCGCGCCGGAGTCGCACAGTCGCGCCTCGCGCAGCGCGGGCAGCTCCGCGGGCGCGACGTCCGGGACGTTCACCGACCAGGCGGTTCCCGCGGGGCGGGCGGCGAGGCGCTCCAGCAGCTCCGGGAGCAGCCCGGTGGCCGCCGCCCAGTGCGGGTGCTCGGGCAGCCGCAGACCGCAGTGCAGCGAGAACGCGATCCCGGACCAGCCGTTCAGCGAGCCGGCCAGCACCGCCCCGACGGTGCCGGAGTGCAGCACCTGACCGCCGGTGTTCGCACCCGGGTTGATCCCGGACAGCACGACGTCGGGCTCCCGGGAGAACCAGCCCTGCCCGGCCGCGCGCACGATGAACCCGGGATCGGCGTCGACGCCGTAGGCCGGGATTCCGTCGAGCGCCGGGATCGTGTGCTCGGTGACACCGATGTGCCCGTCGGTCAGCACGCACCGGACCGATCCGCCGGCACCGCTGGCGTCCCCGGCCGGGGCCGCGACGATCACGTCCAGACCGGTGTCACGGGTCGCTCGGGCGAGCGCGTGCAGGCCGGGGGCGTGGATGCCGTCGTCGTTGGTCAGCAGGGCGAGGGGCACCCTCGTCACACTAGGCGCGGCCCGGCCTGACACCGGGACCGGTGGTGCAGCATGATCGGACACCGGAGCGGTCTGCGGACGGACTGCATCGATCCACCCGGCATCCGGAGGAGGACCGCGTGACGACCTGGGAGTACAGCAGCATCACGCCGGACGACCTGGCGATCGACACGCTGGGCCCCGCCCGGATCACCTCGCCGCTGGCCCCGCTGCTGGATGCCCGCCGCACCACCGAGCACTACGTCGACGCCGGCGACCGGGTGTTGCTCGACGACACCGCGGCCGGGCTCAAGTCGCGCGGGGTCGACGTCGAGGAGCTGCCCGGCCTGGAGCCGTGCGGCCCGCGCCGCCAGATCTACTTCGACCCGTCCAAGACCCGGGCCGGGATCGTCACCTGCGGCGGGCTGTGCCCCGGGCTCAACGACGTCATCGCCGGCCTGGTGCGCACGCTGACCTACCACTACGGCGTCCGCCGGGTCGTCGGGTTCCGCAACGGCTACCGCGGCTTCGTCTCCTCCTACGGCCACGACGTCGTCGAGCTGTCCCCGGAGTCGGTCCGTGACATCCCGGTCGACGGCGGCACCTTCCTCGGCACCTCGCGTGGCCCGCAGGACCCGGAGGAGATCGTCGACTGCCTCGAGCAGATGCACCTCAACGTGCTGTTCGTGATCGGCGGCGACGGCACCATGCGCGGCGCGATGGAGATCGCCAGGGTGGTGTCCGAGCGGGGCCTGCGGATCGCCGTCGTCGGGATCCCGAAGACGATCGACAACGACATCCCCTTCATCGACCAGAGCTTCGGCTTCCAGACGGCGTTCTCCCAGGCCAGCGAGGCCATCCGGTCGGTGACGGTGGAGGCCAAGTCCACCCCGGGCGGGGTCGGCCTGGTGAAGCTGATGGGCAGGCACTCCGGTTTCATCGCCTGCTACGCCTCGCTCGTCCGGTCCGACGCCGACGCGGTGCTGATCCCGGAGGTCCCGTTCGAGCTGGACGGCGAGACCGGCCTGCTGCACCACCTGCGGCGCCGGGTCGCCCAGCGCGGGCACGCCGTCGTGGTGGTGGCGGAGGGTGCCGGGCAGGAGATGCTGCCCCAGGTCGGCCGCACCGACGCCTCCGGCAACGCCAAGCTCGCCGACGTCGGGCCGTGGCTCAAGGAGCGGATCGCCGACTCCTTCACCGAGACCGGCACCGAGACCACCGTCCGCTACGTCGATCCCAGCTACCTCATCCGCAGCGTCCCGGCGAACCCGTACGACTGTGTGTACACCGTGCGGCTCGCGCAGGCCGCGGTGCACGCCGCGATGTCCGGCCGGACGTCGATGGTGGTCGGCCGGGTGCGCCGCCGGTTCGTGCACATCCCGATGACGCTCGCGGTGAGCCGGCGCAACCAGGTCGACCCGCACGGCGACCTGTGGATGGCCGTCCTGGAGTCCACCGGGCAGCCGTGGCGGTTCGGGGAGGACTCCGGCGCACCGACCAGGGCGCCGCACTCCTAGGGGCCCGGCCGGCGCTCAGTTCAGGTGCGCCCGGTGCCTGCGGGCCTCGACCCGCACCTCGTCGAGCACCTCGGCCCCGGAGCGGGATCCGCGGCCGGGCCCGTCGGCCCAGGACTCCATCAGCCGGGCCGCCTCGTCCCACCTGGCCTGGGCGGCGAGCACGTCGCCGAGCTGGCGGACCAGCTCGGGGCCCTGGTGCCGCAGGCCCAGCCGCATCCGCAGCACCCACTCAAGGTTCGTGTGGTCCTTGGTGCGGGAGTAGTTCGCACGCAGATTGTCGAGCATCCGGGCCAGGATCTGGCGGGTCGAGGTGCGGGGGAGCAGGCCCGGCCCGAACGGCACCTCCGGCCCGGCGCCGGTGGTGGCCCGGTACAGCGCCTCACAACCCGCGAGATCGAGCCGCCGCCCGTGGTCGAACATGTCGAGATAGCGCTGGGTGCCGGGCAGCCGGACGAGGAAGTGGCCCGGCATCCCGACCCCCTCCAGCGCCACCCCGGCCCGGCGACCGACCTCGATCGCCACCACCGACAGCGTGATCGGGATCCCGGTACGGCGGTCCAGCACGTCGGGCAGGAAGGAGTTGCGCGGGTCGCGGTAGTCCTCGGTGTTCGGGGTGAACCCGGCCTCGGTGAACAACCGGTGCAGCAGCGACTCCGGGCCGGTGACGCCGTCGGCCAGCTCGTCGAGGAGGGCGCGCGCCCGGACGGCGGCCGCCGCGGCGCTCGCGGGGTCGGCGGCGGCTCCGGCGGCGATGGCGAGGGCACCCTCGTCGAGCGAGGGTTCCGGGCCGGTCACCATCCGGAGGAAGCGGGACACCGGGTCGGCGGCGCGATCGGGCTGCGTCACCTGGTCACTCTGTCATCTCCCGGGCGGCGCCACACCGTCACGGCGGGTTCATCACGACCCGTACGACGGTGCCCTGCACCTGCCCCGGGTCGTCGTCGGCGGTCCACACCTGCAGCACGTCGGCCAGCTCCGAGGCCAGCCACAGCCCGCGACCGCGCTCGCCCGCCGGTGACGGGGCGGCCAGGCCGGGGAAGGCCAGCCGCCCGGGAACGGTGTCGGTCATCTCCGCGACCAGGCCGCCCGGGGTCCGCCACATCCGCAGCACCGGCGCCCCGGATCCGTGCTCGATGCCGTTGCTGACCAGCTCGTTCACCGCGAGGACCAGGTCCTCGACGCGGGCCGGGCCGAGCCCGGACAGCACTCCGTGGCGGTGCACGGTCCGGCGCATCTCGGACAGCCGGTGCAGCTCGACGGCGTCGACGAACAGCGGCACCCCCAGCTCGGCCGGTGGTCGCTGCGGGTTCTCCTGCAGCAGCTCGTGATCGTCGCGGCGGTGTGTGCTGGGCACGGCGGCACCGTCGACGAGGAACTCGTCGTGCAGCGCACCGGCCTGCTCGCGGGCACCGTCCCGGTCGGCGAAGCAGCACAGCATCTCGACCGGCAGCGCCCGCATCGCGTAGCCGATCGCGAGATCGAGCCGGGTCCAGTACGACGAGTCGATGCCGGGCAGCGCGACCGACTGGGCGACCGCGCAGACGCCCGTCGCGCCACCGGCGATCGCGTCCCGCACGGTGCGGCTCCAGCGGCCCGCGACGGTGAACGGCGGCGCCGAATGCAGTTCCTCCGGCTGTACGTACCGCACCCCGGCCTCGCCGCCGAGCGCCCGCTCCAGCTCCGATCGGCACCGGCGATCGACCACGACGATCGCCCGGCGTCCGCGTTCCAACGCTGCGGTGACCGGCCCGGTGAGGATCTCGGCCTGGTGCTCGGGGTCCCGGTACGGCACAGCCCGGTGCACGAGGATGGCGGGCGAGCTCATCGGCGGTCGCGTTCGGTCGTGTTCATCGGGGTCGGCGCTCCACGTTCGGGCCCGTCGGGCTGCAGGCCGTCCTACGCGCGCCGACGATAGCCAAGGTGGGTCGATCCCGCGGGACGGGGCGTGTGGGTTTGGTGACCTTCACCGACTCCGGGTACCCCTGGTGCGGTAGAGAACTGTGATCGGCACCGGCGGGTGTGCCGGAGTGAAGGGGAGTGGGCGGATGCGCGTCTTCGACGGGGTCGACGAGCTGCGGGCGGCGAAGGGGACCGAGATCGGTACCTCCGAGTGGTTCGCCGTCGAGCAGGAGCGGATCAACGGGTTCGCCGACGCGACGGAGGACCACCAGTGGATCCACATCGACGCCGAGAAGGCCGCCGACGGTCCGTTCGGCGGCACCATCGCGCACGGCTTCCTCACGCTGTCGCTGCTGCCCAAGCTGCTGCAGGAGGTCTACCGGATCGACGGGGTGAAGATGGGGGTCAACTACGGCCTCAACAAGGTCCGGTTCACCGCCCCGGTGCCGGTCGGCAGCCGGGTCCGGGCGAAGGTCGAGCTGGTCGACATCGCCGACGTCAGCGGCGGCGTGCAGCTCACGACCGGTGTGACGATCGAGATCGAGGGCTCCGAGAAGCCCGCACTGGTCGCCGAGTGGCTGACCCGCCAGTACGTCTGAGGAGGCGAGTTCATGCGTGATGCGGTGATCTGCGAGCCGTTGCGGACCCCGGTGGGCGGGTTCGGCGGGTCGCTGCGCGACGTGCCGGCGCACACACTGGCCTCGACCGTGATCGGGGCATTGATCGAGCGGACCGGGCTGGACCCGTCCGCGGTGGACGACGTGGTGCTGGGGCACTGCTACCCGACGATGGACGCGCCGGCGATCGGCCGGGTCGCGGCACTGGACGCCGGCCTGCCGGTGACCGCGGGCGGCATCCAGATCGACCGCCGGTGCGGATCGGGCCTGCAGGCCGTGCTCTACGCCGCGATGCAGGTGCAGACCGGCGCGGCGGAGGTTCTACTGGCCGGTGGCGCGGAGTCGATGTCCGGGGCGTCGTTCTACTCGACCGGGATGCGCTGGGGGGTCAAGGGTGGCCCGGGTGTGCTGCTGAACGACTCGCTGGCACGGGGCCGGGTGACCGCGGGCGGGAAGAACCACCCGGTGCCCGGCGGGATGCTGGAGACCGCGGAGAACCTGCGCCGGGAGTACGCGATCGCCCGCGAGGAGCAGGACGAGTTCGCGGTGCGGTCGCACCGGCGGGCGGCGGCGGCACAGGCCGCCGGCCGGTTCGCCGACGAGATCGTTCCGGTGACGGTGCCGGGGCGCAAGGCCGACACCGTGGTCGAGGCCGACGAGCACATCCGGCCGGACTCCTCGGTGGAGACGCTGGCGAAGCTGCGCCCGATCCTGGGCCGCGACGACCCGGCGGCGACGGTGACCGCAGGCAACGCCTCCGGCCAGAACGACGGCGCGTCGATCTGCGTGGTGACCAGCCCGGAGAAGGCGGCCGAGCTGGGCCTGCGGCCGCTGGTGCGGGTGGTGTCCTGGGGCCTGGGCGGGGTGCCGCCCGCGACGATGGGGATCGGGCCGGTGCCGGCGACGGCGAAGGCGCTCGACGCGGCCGGTCTGGGCCTGGCCGACATCGACCTGATCGAGCTGAACGAGGCCTTCGCGGCGCAGGTGCTGGCCTGCACCCGGGAGTGGAAGTTCACCGAGTCCGACTTCGAGCGGACCAACGTGAACGGCTCGGGGATCTCGCTGGGGCACCCGGTCGGTGCGACCGGCGGCCGGATCCTGGCCACCCTGGCGCGGGAGATGCAGCGCCGGGACGCCCGCTACGGGCTGGAGACGATGTGTATCGGCGGCGGGCAGGGCCTGGCCGCGGTCTTCGAGAAGGTCTGAGACGTGTCCCCGGGGCGGCCGGCGGCCGCCCCGGGAGCGTGCCTCAGTGGCCCGCCTGCTTGGCCCGCTCGTAGGACGCCTTGATCTCGCGCTCGGCGTCGGCGCGACCGACCCAGGTGGCGCCCTCGACGCTCTTGCCCGGCTCCAGCGTCTTGTAGATCTCGAAGAAGTGCTGGATCTCCGCCCGGTCGAACTCGGCCAGGTGGTGGATGTCGCGCAGGTGCTCCTGGCGCGGGTCGCTGGCCGGGACGCAGAGGACCTTGTCGTCGCCGCCGGCCTCGTCCTTCATCCGGAACATCCCGATCGTCCTGGCGCGGATCACGCAACCCGGGAACGTCGGCTCCTGGACCAGCACGAGCGCGTCCAGCGGGTCGCCGTCCTCGCCCAGCGTGTCGTCGATGAACCCGTAGTCGGCCGGGTACTGGGTGGCGGTGAAGAGGGTCCGGTCCAGCCGGATCCGGCCGGTCTCGTGATCGACCTCGTACTTGTTGCGGCCACCCTTGGGGATTTCGATGGTGACGTCGAAGTCCACGATTCGTTGCTCCTTGAAGAGGGTCACGGTCGCGCCGGGGCCGGGCGGACCGGGTGGCCCGCCCACTCCGGCGGTGTCTGTGCTGCCCCCTAGTGTGAGGGACCGGGGGTCCCCGGCGTCAGGCCGGTGACCCCCAACCGGTGAGGATGTGGCGGGTGTCGCACCATCCGCCGGGCAGGTCGGCCGGTTCCGGGGGCCCGGAACCGGACGTCACGAGCAGGAGGCGGAGTGGGACGCAGGCATCGCCGGCCGGACCGCAACACCCGGCGGGTCGCCGTCATCGCGGTTGCCGTGATGGCACTCGCCTCGCTGTTCGGCGCGGTCGCACTGGCCGGTCCGGAGACCCGTGACCGGCTCGGGCTCGGGGAGACGGCGGCCGCGTACCCGCCGGTCCCGATGCCGGCACTGCGCCCGCTGACCCCGACCGCACCGGTGCCGACCGCGGCCGGCATCACCCAGGCGTTGGCCGACCAGCTGGAATCGCCGGCACTGGGCGACGTCACCGGCGTCGTCATCGACTCATCGGCGCCCCGCGGGGTCGAGCCGCTGTGGGAGCGCGACGGCGGGAAGGCGATGGTCCCCGGCTCCACCACGAAGCTGCTCACCGCGGCCGCGGCGCTGCTGTCGATGAACCCGACCGACCGGCTCGCCACCCGGGTCGTCCCCGGCCCGGACCCGGACTCGGTGGTGCTGATCGGCAGCGGCGACCCGACCCTGACCGCGCTCCCGGCCGGGCAGAACGGGCTCTATCCCGATCCGTCCCGGATCGACGACCTCGCCGCCGAGGTGCGGGAGGCGGTCCAGGTGCCGGTGAACACCGTCTACGTCGACACCTCGCAGTGGAGCGGGCCGTCGCTCTCGCCCGGCTGGGGCCCGAACGACGTCAGCGACGGTTACGTCGCGCCGATGTCGCCGCTGATGCTCGACGGCGGCCGCACCGACCCGCAGGAGCAGGACGGCCCCCGCTCGGCCGACCCGGCCCGCGCGGCCGGGCAGGCGCTGGCGAGCGCGCTCGGCGCCGCCGAGGTCCGGGAGGGCACCGCCGCTCCGAACGCACCGGTGCTGGGCAGCGTCTCCTCCCCGCCGATCGCGAGCCTCGTCGAGTACATGCTCACGGCGTCGGACAACGTCACGGCGGAGGCGCTGGCCCGCCAGGTCGCGATCGTCCGGGACACCGAGGCGACGTTCGACGGTGGCTCGCGCGCGGTCACCGAGGCCCTGGTGCAGGCCGGCTACGATGTGACCGGCCTGCGGGCCGCCGACGGCAGCGGCCTGTCCCGGGAGAACCGGGTCCCGGCCCGGCTGCTCGGCGCGGTGCTGGCCTCGGCCGCTGCCCAGTCCGACAGCCCGGCCGACGTGCAGTTCCTCCGGCCGATCCTGACCGGGCTGCCGGTGGCCGGTGGCGCGGGCACGCTGACCCAGCGGTTCACCGACGGCCCGTCGATCGCCGGGCGGGGTGTGGTGCGGGCCAAGACCGGCACGCTCAGCGGCGCGTCCAGCCTCGCCGGTGTGGTCACCGACGTCGACGGCCGGCTGCTGGTCTTCGCGCTGCTGTCCAACGGCACCTCGCCCGCCGACGCCCGTCCGGCACTGGACCGGGTCGCCGCCACGCTGAGCCGCTGCGGCTGCCGGGGCTGACGCCGGTCGCTCGCCGGACCGACCGGCCGCGCGGTCGCGGGTAGCGTGGCGCCCATGCAGCCCGACGCGACCGGCCCGGCCACGATGACCGCTCCCGCCCCCGCGTCGGACCGGCGCGTCGAGCGGGGCCTGCCCGTCAACTGGTCGCTCGCCGCGAGCACCGCGGCCCGGCTGATGCCCGCGGGCCCGCGCACCACCCCGGCGGCCGCACGGGAGCTGGTCGAGCGGCTCCGGGTCGACTCCGCGCGCGCCGAGGGGCACGTCCGGGAGGTCACCGGCCTCGGCGCGGGCCTGCCGCTGCTGCCGGCCGACGTGCTGGACCGCCCGTCCTGGGCCCGGGCCGCGACCGAGGGGATGGACGCGCTGACCTCCGGCGCGCAGCTGCCCGCGTCGCCGTGGCCGCTGCGCAACGTCACCGCGGCCGGTTCCGGTGTGCAGCTCGGTGCGTTGCTCGCCTATCTCGGGGCCCGGGTGCTCGGCCAGTACGACCCGTTCGGCGGCCCGGGCGGCGCCGGCCGGCTGATCGTCGTCGCCCCGAACGTGCACGCCGCGACCGAGACGCTCGGTGTCGACGGCGAGCAGTTCGGGCTCTGGGTCTGCCTGCACGAGGCCACCCACCGGTTGCAGTTCACCGCGGTGCCCTGGCTGCGCGACCACTTCGCCGGTCTGGTTACCGAGCTGCTCTCGCTGCAGGAGCCGGACACCGCGAAGCTCACCCGGCTGCCGGATGCGATCCGCTCGCTGCGCGGCGAGGACGGCGCCAAGGGCGACGTGCTCGCGTTGGTCGAGCTGCTGCAGGGGCCCGAGCAGCGCGCGGTGCTCGACCGGCTGCTCGCACTGTCCACCCTGCTGGAGGGGCACGCCGATCACGTGATGGACGCCGTCGGCCCGGACGTCGTGCCGGACGTCGCGGTGATCCGCCGCCGGTTCACCGAGCGCCGCCGCGGCGGCGGGATCGTCGACCGGCTGCTGCGGACCCTGCTGGGTGTCGAGGCGAAGATGCGGCAGTACGCGGTCGGCGCGGCGTTCTGCCGGGAGATCGAGGCCGCCGTCGGGATGGACGGCCTCAACCGGGTCTGGGAGTCGCCACGGACGCTGCCGACCCGTGCCGAGCTGACCGAGCCGCAGGCGTGGCTGCGCCGCGTCGGCTGACGTGAGCGCCCCGGCCGTGCGGCGGGTGCGGGCGGCGGTGCACGAGGCCCTCGATCTGCTCGACGACGACGCACGCCGGGCCCCGCCGCTGGTCGGCTGCTCGGGTGGCGCGGACTCCAGCGCGCTGGTGCACGCGGTCCGGGCGGTCGTCGACGGGCCGGTGCACGCACTCGTCGTCGACCACGGCCTGCAGGACGGTTCCGCGGAACGCTCCGCCGCGCTGGCCGCCGCCCTGTGCGGGGCCGGTGTGGACGCGGTCGTGCGGCGGGTCCGGGTGGCCGGGCCGGGCGGCACCGAGGCCGCCGCCCGCCGGGCCCGCCGGGCGGCGCTGCTGGCGGCGCGCCCGCACCCGTCGTCGGTGGTACTGCTCGGGCACACCCTCGACGACCAGGCCGAGACGGTGCTGCTCGGGTTGGCCCGCGGCTCCGGGGCCCGCTCGCTCGCCGGGATGCGGCGGTGGTCGGCGCCCTGGCTGCGCCCGCTGCTGGAGCTGCGCCGCGCGGACACCGTGGCGGCGTGCGCCGAGCTCGGGCTGCCGGTCTGGGCCGATCCGCACAACGCCGATCCCCGGTTCACCCGGGTCCGGGTGCGCCGGGAGGTGCTGCCGCTGCTGGAGGAGGTACTCGGCGGCGGGGTCGCCCGTGCGCTCGCGCGCACCGCCGCCCAGCTGGGTGACGACGACGAGGCCCTCACCGAGGCGGCGGCGCGGCTGCGGCTGCTCGCCGAACCGTCGGGGCCCACCGGGCCCACCGGGTCCGCCGAACCGACAGGCCCGGCCGGGGCGCCGGACCGCCGGGCAGGACCGGCCGGGAGCCCGGACCGCGACGACCCCGGAACAGCGGGTCCCTGGCCGGCTACGCCTGGTGACCTACCGGACCCGGCTCCGCCGGCACAGCCGGGTGATCTGGGCGACAGCCGGACCGTCCTCGCCACCTCCACGGAGCACCCGGAACCCCCCGCGGAGGGCCACCGCGACCCTGTCGCACCACCCCTGGACACCGCGGCCCTGGCGGCCGCCCCGGCGGCCGTACGTCGCCGGGTGCTGCGTGAATGGCTCACCGGGCACGGGGTCCGGGCGCTGACCGACGAGCAGCTGCGCCGCGCCGACGACCTCGTCGGTCGATGGCGCGGGCAGGGCGGACCCACCCTCGGTGGTGGCTTGGAGCTGGTCCGTGCGCGTGGCAGGCTCGTGCTGCGTCACCGTCGCTGGGGACGTGACCGGGCGTGACCGACACTCCGGTGGCAGTCGACCGGGGCCGACGGTCCCGGCACGAGGGGGACGTGAGCGCGTGTACGACGGTGACATCTCGTCGGTTCTGGTCACCGAGGACCAGGTGCGGGAGAAGACCGCGGAGCTGGCCGGCCAGATCGCCGAGGACTATGCCGACGTCGTGCAGGGCGGCCGGGAGAACGACCTGGTGCTGATCGGGGTGCTCAAGGGCGCGGTCATGTTCATGACCGACTTCGCCAGGGCGCTGCCGCTGCCGACCCAGCTCGAGTTCATGGCGGTGAGCTCCTACGGCTCGTCCACGTCGTCGTCCGGGGTGGTCCGGATACTCAAGGACCTCGACCGGGACATCGCGGGCAGGCACGTCCTGATCGTCGAGGACATCATCGACTCCGGGCTGACGCTGAACTGGCTGCGGCGCAACCTGCAGACCCGCTCGCCCGCCTCGCTCGAGGTGGTCACCCTGCTGCGCAAGCCGGACGCGGTGAAGGTCGACGTGCCGGTCCGCTACGTCGGCTTCGACATCCCGAACGAGTTCGTCGTCGGGTACGGCCTGGACTACGCCGAGCGCTACCGGGACCTGCCCTACATCGGCACCCTGGATCCGAAGGTCTACGCCTGAGCGGTGCTCAGCCGATCCCGGGCCCGGCGGGCACGGCCAGCGCCCGCGGATCCACCCCGGACGGGGTGGCGGTGAACGGCGGGCCGGCCGCCAGGGCCAGTCCCGGCGGGCCGTCGGTGCGTTCGGCGTAGTCCAGCGCGCGCCGCAGATCGGTGTACTCGATGCTGGGCCGGTCCGCGGTCGTCGACAGGCTGGACAGGACGCCGAGTGCGCGGCCCTCGCCGTCCAGCAGCGGGCTGCCGGACTCCCCGGCCACGCCCGGCACCAGCGAGTACACCGAGTGGCCCCAGCCGCCGCCGACCTCGCCCGCGATCGCCCCGGCCCGCGCCCCGACGGTGCGCGCCCCGGTCGCGTCGGGCGGGTTGGCCAGTCCGAACACCGGGGTGCCGAGGGCAGGCGAGCCGCTCCGGACCTGCTCCGGGCCCCCGAAGAACGGCACCGCGGCGCCCACCGCCGAGCCGGCCTCGCGGGGCAGCTCGACCAGCGCCAGATCGTTGTAGGCGCAGGTGTCGGCGTCGCGTTCGCCGCGGGCCTGCATGGTGTTCCACGAGCTCCACGCCAGCGTCCCGGACACCGCCCGGTCGGTCCCGCGGACGGTGACCGGGGTGCCGATCGGCACGGCGGCGGAGGTGCAGCCGTCGGTCTCGGTCTCGTCACCGGTGCCGCCGCAGTGCGCGGCCTGCGCGAGGAACGTGCGGTCGCCGGAGGTGAACACGAACCCGGCGGTACACAGCCCGGCGCCCGCGGTCTCGGTCACCACACCCGGCCCGATCGGGGCCGGCCCCGGGAGCACCGCGGGCGCGACCGGCGCCGGCTGTGCGCGGGCCGTGGTCGCGACCCCCACCGGTGCCCCGGGAGTCACCGGGTCCGCCGACGGCGAGATGGCGAGGGTCAGTGCGGCCGAGACGGCCAGGCCGACGGCCAGCGCCGGCACCGTCCGGCGGGATCCGCCGCCCGCGCGCCATGTCATCCGATCCGCCCCTCCCGACCCGCAGAGCTGCCCGGTTCGGCCGGACGGAGCAGGACCCGAGCGCGGTGTGCCGCCGGTCCGACACCGAGCGTGCCGCACAGTTGTCCCACACCCGGCGCCGCAGGTGTGCGGCGGGACACCCCTGTGGGGGAACCGGGCAGGTCGGCCGGGCGTTGGTCCGGTGGACGGTCGGTACGACCGTGGACAGCCGGATCCGCCCGGCGCGCTCGCCACGGCGTGCGGCTATCCTGGCGGGTCAGGGCCGTCCGGCGGGGCGGTCGCACTCTCCGCCGCCGCTGCCGTGAACCACTCTCGGGAAGGTGAAGGCCACCCCGGCCGACGTTGCATGGACCGCAAGCGCCTGCTCCGCAACCCGTTGATCTGGATCCTCGTCGCGCTCCTGATCTATCTCGGGTTCAGCTTCATGTTCGACGACACCCGGGGATACACCGACGTCCCGACCTCGGTCGCGCTCGCGCAGATCCAGGAGGGCAACGTTCGCGACGCCCTCGTCGAGGACCGTGAGCAGCAGCTCCGGCTGACGCTGAACACCCCGTACGACGGCGAAACCCAGATCATGACCCAGTACCCGGCGCAGCTGTCCGGGCAGATCTTCGACTCGCTGCGCGGCGTGCCCGGCATTGGCGAGTACGACACCGTCGTGCGACAGGACTCGTTCCTGTCCTCGCTGCTGATCATGATGATCCCGCTGGCGCTGGTGCTGATCATCCTGTTCTGGTTCCTGAACAACGCCCAGGGCGGCGGGAACCGGGTGATGAGCTTCGGCAAGTCCAAGGCCAAGCAGCTGAACAAGGACATGCCGAAGAACACGTTCGCGGACGTGGCGGGCTCGGACGAGGCGGTCGAGGAGCTCCACGAGATCAAGGACTTCCTGCAGAACCCGGCCCGCTACCAGGCGCTCGGCGCGAAGATCCCGAAGGGCGTGCTGCTCTACGGGCCGCCCGGTACCGGTAAGACGTTGCTGGCCCGCGCGGTCGCCGGCGAGGCCGCGGTGCCCTTCTACACGATCTCCGGCTCGGACTTCGTCGAGATGTTCGTCGGTGTCGGTGCGTCCCGGGTGCGCGACCTGTTCGAGCAGGCCAAGCAGAACGCGCCCTGCATCATCTTCGTCGACGAGATCGACGCGGTCGGCCGCCAGCGCGGCGCGGGCCTCGGCGGCGGGCACGACGAGCGTGAGCAGACGCTGAACCAGCTCCTGGTCGAGATGGACGGCTTCGACGCCCGCGGCGGGATCATCCTGATCGCGGCCACCAACCGGCCGGACATCCTGGACCCGGCGCTGCTGCGCCCCGGCCGCTTCGACCGGCAGATCCCGGTCGGCGCGCCCGACCTGGCCGGCCGCCGGGCGATCCTGAACGTGCACAGCAAGGGCAAGCCCTTCGCCGACGACGTCGACTTCGAGTCGCTGGCCAAGCGCACCGTCGGCATGTCCGGTGCCGATCTCGCCAATGTGATCAACGAGGCGGCGCTGCTGACCGCCCGCGAGCACGGCACGCTGATCAACGGTGCGGCGCTGGAGGAGTCGGTCGACCGGGTGGTCGGCGGCCCGAAGCGCAAGTCGAAGATCGTCTCCGAGCGCGAGCGGAAGATCACCGCCTATCACGAGGGCGGGCACGCGCTGGCCGCCTGGGCGATGCCCGACCTGGAGCCGGTCTACAAGCTCACGATCCTGCCGCGGGGCCGCACCGGCGGGCACGCACTGGTCGTCCCGGAGGACGACAAGGGCCTGATGACCCGGGCCGAGATGATCGCCCGCCTGGTGTTCGCGATGGGCGGCCGGTCGGCCGAGGAGCTGGTGTTCCACGAGCCGACGACGGGCGCGTCCTCCGACATCGACCAGGCCACCAAGATCGCCCGCGCGATGGTCACCGAGTACGGGATGAGCGCCAAGCTCGGCGCCGTCCGGTACGGCCGCGAGCAGGGTGACCCGTTCCTCGGCCGGTCGATGGGCAACCAGGCGGACTACTCGCTGGAGATCGCCCACGAGATCGACGAGGAGGTGCGCAAGCTGATCGAGGCGGCGCACACCGAGGCGTGGGAGATCCTCAACACCTACCGCGACGTGCTCGACGACCTGGTGCTGGAGCTCCTGGAGCGGGAGACGCTGAACCGGCGCGACCTCGAGCGGATCTTCGGCTCGGTGGAGAAGCGTCCGCGGATCACCGCGTTCGACGACTTCGGCGAGCGCACGCCGTCGGAGAAGCCGCCGATCAAGACGCCGCGCGAGCTCGCACACGAGCGCGGCGAGGTGCTGCCCGACGAGCACCCGCGGACCCCGGCGCAGGTCGGGGCCGGCGCAGCGGGCAACGGCTACGGCTACGGCGACGCCCCGGGCATGCCCGGCGCGTCCCCGTTCCCGGCCGGAGGCTCGACCCGGGCCCGGCCGGACGCACCGGACGACGGCGGCTACGGCACCGGGAACGGCCACGGGGCCCACGGCGGGACCCCGGACGGCGGCGCCCACAACGGTGAGGCTCCGAACGGTGCTCCCCACAACGGCGGAGCCCAGGCGGGCAACGGCTGGGGCGGCGCTCCGTCCGGTCCCCCGCAGAACGGCTACCAGGGCGGCTACCCGCAGCCACGGCCCGCCGTGGCACCGAACTACGGGGCCCCGCCGGACTGGCGGCCCGCCACCACGCCGCGCGGCCAGACCTGGCCGCCGTCGAACTGGAGCGGGGCCGAGCAGAACCCCCAGCAGCGGAACCCCCAGCAGTACCCCGCACAGCAGCAGTACCCGCCGGGGCAGCACCCGCAGCAGGGCCAGGGCGACGACCCGCAGCAGGGTGGCCCCTCCCGCAACGGTCCGTGGACCGGTGCCGCGGGCAACGGCGCGACCGAGCCCGGTGAGAACCGGCGAGGCACGGACCCGGAGGCAGGACACTGAGCACGTCGACCACGGACGGTCACCCCGGAACCGTGCGCTCCGCCGCCGTCGCGGCGGGGATCGCCGACGCCGCGCCGGAGGGCATGGACCTCGAACGCGCAGCGAGGGCCGTCCGCGAGCTGTTGATCGCCATCGGGGAGGACCCGGACCGCGAGGGCCTGCGGGAGACCCCGGCGCGGGTCGCACGGGCCTACGGCGAGATCTTCGCCGGGATGTTCGTCGATCCGGACACGGTGCTGGAGAAGACCTTCGACGAGGGCCACGGCGAGCTCGTGCTGGTCAAGGACATCCCGATGTTCTCGACCTGCGAGCACCACCTGGTGCCCTTCCACGGGGTGGCGCACGTCGGCTACATCCCGGCGATCGACGGCCAGGTCACCGGCCTGTCCAAGATCGCCAGGGTGGTCGATCTCTACGCCAAGCGCCCGCAGGTGCAGGAACGGCTGACCGCCCAGGTCGCCGACGCGCTCGTGCGCAAGCTGAACCCGCGCGCGGTGATCGTCGTGATGGAGGCCGAGCACCTGTGCATGGCCATGCGTGGCATCCGCAAACCCGGCTCGCGAACCACCACGTCCGCGGTCCGCGGTCTGTTCAAGAGTTCCGCCTCCTCCCGCGCGGAGGCTCTGTCGTTGATCAGGGGATCGTGACGTGGTCGCCCCGGACGGAGCTCTCCCGGACCTGGGCCGTTGCGCGGTCATGGGCGTTCTCAACGTCACCCCGGACTCGTTCTCCGACGGCGGCCGCTACCTGAGCCGCTCGCACGCCGTCGAGCACGGGGTGGCGATGCGCGACGCCGGTGCGGATCTCGTCGACGTCGGTGGCGAGTCGACCAGGCCGGGCGCGCAGCGGGTGGACGCGGCGACCGAGCGGGACCGGGTCCTGCCGGTGATCCGCGAGCTGGTCGAGGCCGGTGTCCGGGTCAGCGTGGACACCACCCGCTCCGAGGTCGCCGCCTCCTGCGTCGAGGCCGGCGCCGCCATGGTGAACGACGTCTCGGGCGGCCTCGCCGACCCGCGGATGGCCGCAGTGGTCGCCGAGGCCAGGGTGCCGTGGGTGCTCATGCACTGGCGAGGGCACAGCTCCACGATGCAGCAGCTCGCCGGGTACGAGGACGTCATCGGCGAGGTCCGCCACGAGCTCGTCGCCCGGGTGGACCACGCGGTGATGGCCGGGGTGGATCCCGGCCGGATCGTGCTCGATCCCGGCCTGGGCTTCGCGAAGACGGCCGCACACAACTGGGCGCTGCTGCGCAGGCTCGACGTACTGATCGGGCTGGGGTTCCCGGTGCTCGTCGGGGCGTCGCGCAAACGGTTCCTCGGCGAGCTGCTCGCCGACGACGACGGCACGCTCCGCCCGCCCGCCGGGCGCGAGGTGGCCACCGCCGCGATCAGCGCGATCGCCGCGAACGCCGGCGCCTGGGGTGTCCGGGTGCACGACGTCGAGTCCACGATGGACGCGGTAGCGGTCAGCGCCGCCTGCCGGCTGGGTGCGACCAGGGCCCGGCCCGCGCCGGAGTCGTCCCGGGGGCCGGGCGGTGAGTGACCGGATCGAGCTGCGCGGGCTGCGGGTGTACGGCAGGCACGGGGTCTTCGAGCACGAGCGTCGCGACGGCCAGGAGTTCGTCGTCGATCTCGTCGTGCACGCCGATCTGGCGGCCGCGGCGGCATCCGACGATCTCGCCGACACCCTCGACTACGGTGCGCTCGCGCAGCTGGCCGCGGCGGTCGTCGGCGGGCCACCGCGGAACCTGATCGAGTCGGTCGCGGGTGCGGTCGCCGACTCCGTCCTCGACTCCGACGAGCGCATCCGCGCGATCGAGGTGACCCTGCACAAGCCGTCCGCCCCGATCCCGCTGACCTTCGACGACGTCGCGGTCGTGCTGCACCGGAGCCGGGCGTGACCCGCGCGGTGCTCTCCCTCGGCTCGAACCTGGGTGACCGGATCGGCCACCTGCGCGCCGTCGTCGCCGATCTGGGGCCGGCGCTCGTCGTCGCCTCGCCGGTGTTCGAGACGGCGCCGTGGGGCGTCACCGACCAGCCGGACTTCCTGAACGCGGTGCTGATCGCCGATGATCCTGCGCGAGACGCATGGGGCTGGCTGCGCCACGGCCAGGCCCTCGAGGACGTCTCGGGCCGGGTCCGTGAGCAGCGGTGGGGGCCGCGCACGCTCGATGTCGACATCGTGCAGGTCGACGGGCCGGACGGGCCGGTGCTCTCCGACGATCCGGAGCTGCTGCTGCCCCATCCCGGAACACCCGAGCGGGCCACGGTGCTGCTGCCGTGGCTGCTGGCCGACCCGGCCGCCGTCCTGCACGGGCACGGCCCGGTCGGCGACCTGCTGGAACGTCTCGGCCCGGGCGGCCGCGACGGCGTCCACCGGCGCGACGACCTGCCGCTGCACCCCGGCGGCCCGCGATGACCAGCCCCGAGCCGGGCCGGCGCCGCCCGGGTCCCGGGGAGGACCCCCGGCCCACCGTGACGCCGACCCGCTACCGCGACCTGGCCGCGATCGCGGTGGTCGCGACCCTGCTCGGCAATATTCTCGTCCAACTGACGTACTCGACGATCCCGGCGCTGCCGGTCGCTGCCGGGGTCACGCTCGGGGTGCTCGCGGTCGCCGAGTTCGGTGGCGGGATCGTGCTGCGTCGCCGGATCGAGCGCCGCGGCGGCGCGGAACCGGTGCCCCCGCTGGTGGCCGCGCGGGCGGTGCTCCTGGCCAAGGCGTCGTCGGTGGCCGGGGCGGTGATCGCCGGGCTGTGGGCCGGGCTGCTGGTGCACACGGTGCCGCGGGCCGACGTCGTGGTCGCCGCATTCCGGGACAGCGTGACCGCCGGGATCGGGCTGCTCTGTGCGCTCCTGCTGGTCGGCAGCGCGCTCTGGCTGGAGTACTGCTGCCGGGCACCCGATGAACCCGACGACTCCGGCGGCGCCGCCCGGACCTGACCCGTCGGAGTGTGACCCGAACCGTCGGCGCGTGCGGACGGGTGCACCGGCGACGGGTTCTCTAGGCTTTCGGGCCATGGGATCTCCCGCGGTGTCCGGACGCACCTACGCCCCGGTGCCGGCTCCCTCGGCGAAGCGACGCGGGGTCCTGCTCCCGGTCGTCGGTCTCGTCGTCCTCGCGCTGCTGACCGTCATCACCGTCGGGATCCTGCAGCGGGCGGTCGGGACGGCCGGCGTCGTCGTCGGCACCCTCGCGGCGCTGTTGCCGGTCGTCCCGGTGGTGGCGGCGTTCCTGTGGGTGGACCGGTGGGAACCGGAACCGCCGCGGATGCTGATGAGCGCCTTCCTCTGGGGTGCAGGCTTCGCGGCGCTGGTCTCGCTGCTGATCAACACCAGCGCGTCGGTGGTGCTCGACGCCGCGGCCGGACGCGGCGCGGGGGACCTGTTCGGCCCGGTCGTGGTCGCGCCGATCGTGGAGGAGTTCGCCAAGGGACTGTTCCTGGTGGGCCTGCTGCTGTTCCGGCGCCGCGAGTTCGACGGCATCGTCGACGGCATCGTCTACGCCGGGATCGTCGGTGCGGGCTTCGCGTTCAGCGAGAACATCCTCTATCTCGGGCGGGCGGTCTCCGACCCGCAGACGGCGGGCGTGCTGGCGACGCTGTTCGTCCGCGGCGTCGCCTCGCCGTTCGCGCACCCGCTGTTCACCTGCATGATCGGCATCGCGGCGGGGGTGGCGGTGGCCAGCCGCAGCGTCGGCGTCCGGCTGCTGGCGCTCACCGCGGGCTATGTCGCCGCGGTGGTGCTGCACGCGCTGTGGAACGGCGCATCGGTGCTGGCCGCGACGCCCGGCGCGTTCTACCAGATCTACGCCTTCGTGATGGTGCCGATCTTCATCGGACTGATCATGCTGGTGGTCTACGCCCGCCGCCGTGAGGCCCGGATCGTCGCCGCCCAGCTCCCCGGGTTCGCCGCGGCGGGCTGGATCGCGCCGAGCGAGGTGCCGCTGCTGGCCCGGCTGTCCCGGCGGAAGGGCTGGCGGACGCTGGTGCGCAAGCGCTCCGGGCGACCGGCGGCCAAGGCGGTCGCCGACTACCAGGCGGCGGTCACCGAACTGGCGTTCATGCGGAACCGGATCGCCCGCGGCGCGGTGCGGGAGAGCGCGCGTGCGCTGCACGACGAGAAGCTGGCAGCGGTGCTGCGGACCCGCGCGATCGCGGTGGGGGTGCCGGAGGCGCTGGTCGCGGCCTGGGCCCGGCAGCGGCCGTCCGGCTGGGAGCCGCCGCCCCCCGCCGCGCCGGACGGGAGCTTCTCCGGGGCGCACAAGATTCCGACCTTCGAGGACGCGCCGCCGCAGGTCGGCGACGCGCCGCCGCGGGGCTGGGTGTCGCGTCCCGAGCCGGGTGGTCCGCGGGCAGGAGCCGCCGCCCCGGCCGCGCGCCCCCGCTCCGGCCCGGGGCAGGGTGCGGGCTCCGCGGCCCAGCCGCAGCCGCCGGTCCAGTCCCAGCCACCGGTCCAGCCGCAGCCGCAGCCGTCGGGCCAGTCCCAGTCCCAGCCTCCGGGGCACCGGCCCGGGCCGGGGCACACACCCGGACCGGGGCTCGGCCCGCAGCGGGGTGCCGAGTCCGCCCCCGGGCCGCCGCAGCCGCAGCCGCAGTCGCAGCCGGATCCGGGCGAGGGCGCCACCCGGCCGGTCCGGCGACCCGACGATCCGGCGCCCCGGGGCCGCCATCACGACGATCCCGGCGACCCCGGCCCGACCCGCCCGATGCGCAGGCCCTGAGCACCGGTCGTGGAGCGCGGCGCCCGCACGGTGGGCGCTCGCGAACCGCGACCGGTGATCAGGTGAGTCCCGTCATAGCGGGTGCTCGGCGGTCCCGGCCCGCGTCTACCCTCGCGGCTGGCGCACGGCCACCGGAGGTCGCGTGCACCGCGGATTGCCCGACCGGTACCCAGACGGACCGGAGCGGGAGGAAACGGACTGAGTTGTGATCGATGCCGGCCGCCCTGCGCGGCTCGCCGTGGGTGTGGTCTCCGCCGGACGTGTCGGTTCGGTGCTGGGAGCCGCCCTCACCAGGGCAGGCCACCACGTGGTGGCCGCATCGGGTGTGTCCCGTGCCTCGGTGCGCCGGGCCGCGGAGCTGCTCCCCGACGTGCCGCTGCTGCCGCCGGACGAGGTCTGCACGCGTTCGGACCTGGTGCTGCTCGCCGTCCCCGATGACGTCCTGCCCGGCCTGGTCCGCGGTCTGGCCGCCGCCGGTTGCTTCCGCCCCGGCCAGATCGTGGTGCACACGGCCGGATCGCACGGTGTCGCGGTGCTGGAGCCCGCCGCGTCGCACGGGGTGCTGCCACTGGCGCTGCACCCGGCGCTGACCTTCACCGGCCGGCCCGAGGACGTCGAGCGCCTCGCGTCCTGCTGCGTCGGGGTCACCGCCCCCGGGGTGGCGGAGAGCGACGCGAGCCCGGAGCCTGCCGACCCGCGCGACGCCGTCGGATGGAGTGTCGCCGAGGCGCTCGTGCTGGAGATGTCGGCCGAGCCGGTACGCATCCCCGAGGCGGTCCGCCCGCTCTACCACGCGGCGCTCGCGCACGGCGCCAACCATCTGATGACGCTGGTCGGGGACTGCGTCCAGCTGCTGGAGTCGGCCGGCGTGCGGCCCGCCGACCGGCTGGTCGCCCCGCTGTTGTCGGCGGCGCTGGACAACGCACTGCGGCACGGTGACCGGGCGCTCACCGGACCGGTCGCCCGGGGCGACTCGGGCACCGTCCGGACCCATCTGGAACGCATCACCGCCGCGGATCCCGAGCTGGCCGCCGGCTACCGGGCGCTGGCCGGGCGGACCGCCCGCCGCGCCGCGGCCGCCGGGCTGCTGGACCGCGCCGCCCTGGACGACGTCGAGAAGGCCCTGGAGGAAGACCGGTGACCGCCACCACCCGCAACGGCTACGCGACCGGCAGGCTGACCGTGCACTCCGATCCGGCGAAGCTGACCGCGGTGACCCGGGCGCTGCGCGGCGCCGGGCGCAAGGTCGTGCTGATCCCGACGATGGGTGCCCTGCACGAGGGCCACCGGGAGCTGATCCGGCACGCCCGGCGGATGCCGGGCGCCGTGGTCCCGGTGGTGTCGATCTTCGTGAACCCGCTCCAGTTCGGAGCCGGGGAGGATCTGGAGCGCTACCCGCGCCCGCTGGAGGCCGATCTCGACGCCTGCCGTGAGGAGGGCGTCGAGCTGGTCCTCACCCCGGGCGTCGAGCACATGTACCCGCCCGGCTCGGAGATCCGGGTCGGGGCCGGGGCGCTCGGAGCGGAGCTGGAGGGCGCGGTCCGGCCCGGCCACTTCGACGGGGTGCTCACCGTCGTGGCGAAGCTGTTCCACATCGTCGGCCCGGACGCCGCGGTCTTCGGCGAGAAAGACTACCAGCAGCTCACCCTGGTCCGCCGGATGGTGCGCGACCTGGACTTCGGGATCGGCATCGTCGGCGTGCCCACGGTCCGGGAGGACGACGGTCTCGCCCTGTCCTCGCGCAACGTCTACCTCGATCCGGAGCAGCGGGTCCGTGCCGGGGTGCTGTCCCGGGCACTCGCCGCCGGCGCCGGGGTGTCCGCCCGCGGCCACGACGCGGTACTGACGGCCGCCCGGACCGCCCTCGACGGCGTGCCCGGGATCGAGCTCGACTACCTGGAGCTGCGTGGCGCCGATCTCGGCCCCGCCCCCGAGTCGGGGGAGGCCCGGCTGCTGGTGGCCGCCCGGTTCGGCCGTACCCGCCTGATCGACAACGTGCCCGTCGCGCTCTGAGCAGAGGAGACACCCCGTGTACCGCACGATGATGAAGTCCAAGATCCACCGCGCGACCGTGACCCAGGCCGACCTGCACTACGTCGGCTCGGTCACCGTCGACGCCGATCTGATGGCCGCGGCGGACCTGCTGGAGGGCGAGCAGGTGTCGATCGTCGACATCACCAACGGCGCCCGCCTGGAGACCTACGTGATCACCGGCGAGCCCGGCTCCGGGGTGATCGGCATCAACGGCGCCGCCGCGCACCTGGTGCACCCCGGCGACCTGGTCATCCTGATCTCCTACGGCTCCTACGACGAGGCCGAGCTGCGCGACTACCGGTCCCGGGTGGTGTTCGTCGACGCCGACAACCGGATCGCCGAGCTGGGCGCCGATCCCGGGCACGCCCCGGCCGGTTCGGGGCTCCTCTCCTCCGCGGCGCGGTAGCCGGTGCTGCTCTGCATCGACGTCGGGAACACCCACGTCTCGCTCGGGCTCTACCCGGAACCCGAGCCGGGCACCGACCCGTCATCGCTCTCCCCGGAGCCGGAGCACCGCTGGCGGATGCGGACCGACACCGGGGCCACCGCCGACGAGCTCGACCTGACGATCACCGGGATGCTCGGCCCGCGCTTCGCCGCGGTGACGGCGGTCGCCGCGCTGTCCACCGTCCCCGGCCCGTCCCGCGAGCTGCGCACACTGCTGTCGCGCTGGTCGGACCGGATGCGCACGCTCGTCGTCGGACCGGGCGTGCGCACCGGCGTCCCGCTGCTGGTCGATCATCCGCGCGAGGTCGGCGCCGACCGGGTGGTGAACAGCCTCGCCGCGCACCACCTGTTCGGTACCACCTGCATCTGCGTCGACCTGGGGACCTGCACGAACATCGACGTCGTCTCGGCGCGCGGCGAGTTCCTCGGCGGCGCGCTGGCGCCGGGGATCGACATCGCGATGCAGGCGCTCGCCGAGCGGGCGTCCTCGCTGCGCCCGGTCGACCTGGTGGAGCCCCGCTCGGTGATCGGCCGGACGACTGTGGAGGCCGTCCAGGCGGGCGTGCTGTACGGCGCGGCCGGGCAGGTCGACGGCCTGGTGCGCCGGATACTGGCCGAGCTCGGCGGGTCCGCGCAGCCGGTGACCGTGGCCGTCACCGGCGGACTCGCGGAACTGGTGTACGGCCGGGCGGACACGATCACCGAGCACGTCCCGGACCTCACGCTGCACGGCCTGCGGCTGACGCACCTGCGCCACCACCGCCCGGCGCGCTGAGGGTCGGCTGCGGCGGGACTGCGACGCGGTCGGTGCGCACCAGGTCGCCGTCGGGGGGTGACGGCCGGAGGTCGTGAGCGGCGCGGATAGCCTGACTTGTCGTGAACACTCCCGGCACCCCGAGCGACCCCGGATCCGAGGCGGACCTGCCCGAGCAGCTGCGGGTGCGCCGGGCCAAGCGCGCGGATCTGCTGGCCGCGGGCACCGAGCCGTATCCGGTGGAGGTCCCCCGGACGCACACGCTGCGCCAGGTCCGCGACGCCCATCCCGATCTTCCCGCGGACACCGCGACCGGCGAGACGGTCGCCGTCGCCGGCCGGGTGATCTTCGTGCGGAACACCGGCAAGCTGTGCTTCGCGACGCTGCGCGAGGGCGACGGCACCGAGCTGCAGGCGATGCTGTCGCTGGACCGGGTCGGGCTCGAGGAGCTGACCCGATGGAAGTCGGTCGTCGATCTCGGCGACTTCGTCCTCGTCCGCGGTGAGGTGATCACCTCCCGGCGGGGTGAGCTCTCGGTACAGGCCGACGAATGGTCGATGGTCTCGAAGTCGGTCCGCCCGCTGCCGACCGTGCACAAGGAGCTCTCCGAGGAGAACCGGGTCCGGCAGCGCTATGTGGATCTGATCGTCCGCCCGCAGGCGCGGGAGACCGTGCGTTCCCGGTCCGCCGTGCTGCGGACCCTGCGCGAGGCGCTCACCGGTCGCGACTTCGTCGAGGTCGAGACGCCGATGCTGCAGCTGCTGCACGGTGGCGCGACCGCGCGCCCGTTCGTGACGCACGCGAACGCGCTCGGCTCCGATCTGTACCTGCGGATTGCGCCGGAGCTGTTCCTGAAGCGCTGCGTGGTCGGCGGTATCGAGCGGGTCTTCGAACTGAACCGGGTGTTCCGTAACGAAGGTATCGACTCGACGCATTCGCCGGAGTTCGCGATGCTCGAGGCCTACCAGGCGTACGCCACCTACGACGACATGGCCGTGCTGACGCGTGAGCTGATCCAGTCCTCGGCGCGGGCGCTGTTCGGCTCGACGACCGTCCGGCACCACGACGGCACCGAGCACGATCTCGGCGGCGAGTGGCGTTCGATCACGCTCTACGGCGCCGTCTCCGAGGCCGTCGGGCGGACAGTGAGCCCGGACACGGAACTGTCGGATCTGCAGCGGATCGCGGCCGAGCACGACGTCGACGTGACCGAATACCCGACAGCCGCGCAGATCGTCCTGGAGTTGTTCGAGAAGCTGGTCGAGCACACCCTGACCGAGCCGACGTTCGTCCGTGACTTCCCGGTCGAGGTGCGGCCGCTGACCCGTGCGCACCGCGACGACCCGCGACTGTCCGAGTCCTGGGATCTCATCGTGTTCGGGGTCGAGCTCGCGACCGCGTACTCCGAGCTGGTCGACCCGGTGGAACAGCGGGAACGGCTCCAGGCGCAGTCGCTCAAGGCAGCGGCGGGCGATCCCGAGGCGATGCAGCTCGACGAGGACTTCCTGCGCGCGATGGAGTACGGCATGCCGCCCACCGGCGGGCTCGGGATGGGCGTCGACCGGTTGCTGATGACGCTCACCGGACTCGGTATCCGGGAGACCATCCTGTTCCCGCTCGTCCGCGGGGAATCCTAGGCGGCCGCGGTGTGTGGTCGTCCCCGGTCGCGGTGTTCGCGGCCGGGGACGACCACTATCAGAGGCTCGATCGAGTGGCTTTCGACTCGATTTCCCATTGAACTCGACCCTTGCTCGACGGGGCGAACTTTTCTCGGTTACTGTGTATTCGAGCTGGTTCTGGTGTTACGCACGGCAGCATAATTGCGTCAGGGTATTGCCCTGGTGCGCGCCGGGCCGGTTCGCACACATATACCTGCACGGTCTTTCAGGGAGGCTGCGACTATGGCGCAGATCAAAGAGGTCCGACTCGTCGACGATCTGACCGGCGACGCGGCCGACGAAACGATCGAGTTCGGACTCGACGGCCGCAGCTACGAGATCGATCTGACCGGTGACAATGCGAAGAAGCTGCGCGACGTCCTCGCCGACTACGTGGCCGCCGCCCGTCGTGCGGCCGGCCCGGCGCGTCGTCGCGGTGCCGCGTCGAGTTCCGCGGCCCGCCGGCCGTCGGTCGATCGCGAGCAGAACCAGGCGATCCGTGAGTGGGCCCGCAAGCGCGGGATGAAGGTCTCCGACCGCGGCCGGATCCCGGCCGAGGTGCTCGAGGCCTACCACCAGGAGAACTGAGACTCGCACGTTCGACGTCGAACCGGTCACATCAGGCAAGGCTTGCCTGAGTTATATGGTCGGGAGGGGTACCGTCGCCCGGGCCCCTTCCCACCCCGACCGGGAGGTAGCCGCCATGGCCCGTCGTGTCACCGAACTCGAGGTTCTCCGGACCGAGCGTCTGAGCCCGCACCTGGTGCGCGTCGTCGCCGGTGGTCCGGGCCTCGCGGAGTTCCCGGAGACCGGGTACACCGACCGCTACGTGAAGCTCCTCTTCCCGCAGCCGGGCGTCGAGTACCCCGAGCCGTTCGACATGGACCGGGTACACGCCGAGCTGCCCCGCGAGCACTGGCCCGTCCAGCGGACCTACACCGTGCGGGCGCTCGACCACGACGCCGGCGAGCTCGTCATCGACTTCGTGCACCACGGCGACACCGGCCTGGCCGGGCCGTGGGCGGCCTCGGCGAAGCCGGGGGACCGGCTGCGGCTGGTCGGCCCGGGTGGCGCATACGCGCCGGATCCCGAGGCCGACTGGCACCTGCTGGTCGGCGACGAGTCCGCGCTGCCCGCCATCTCCGCGGCGCTGGAACGCATCCCGGCCGGTCGGCCGGCCGTCGCCGTCCTGCAGGTCGACGGCCCGGACGACGAGCTGAAGCTCCCGGGCGACGCCGATCTCACCGTGCAGTGGCTGCACCGGTCCACCGCGGGCGGCGACCCGGACAGCGTCCAGCTCCCCGACGCCGTCCGGGCACTGAACTTCCGGCCGGGTCGGGTGCACGCCTTCGTGCACGGCGAGGCGATCGCGGTCCGCGAGCTGCGCCGCCACCTCGGCCGCGAACGCGGGGTCCCCCGGGACGACCTGTCGATCTCCGGGTACTGGCGGCGCGGCCGCGACGAGGAGGGGTTCCGCGAGTTCAAGGCCGCCGAGCGGGCGCGCGAGGAAGCCGCCGCGCAGGCCGGCTGACCGCACCCGGGAACACGGGCGGCGGAACCCGTGTTACGCCCGGCAGTCCTCCTGTGCACGTCAGGTGGAGGCGCCGGAGGCCGGTCGACCGATACAGTGGTATGAGGTCTTCCCCTGCGGGGGCGGCCGGGCGTGGTGTCACGCGAGGCGCAGTGCTGGTTCCGGCATGCCGGGGCAGGGCAGAAGATGCTGGTCGCGCTGTACGTGAGGCGCAGCAGGCAAGGAGTGCGAATTGTTCGAAAGGTTCACCGACCGAGCGCGACGTGTTGTCGTCCTGGCCCAAGAAGAGGCCCGGATGCTCAACCACAACTACATCGGGACCGAGCACATCCTCCTTGGCCTGATCCACGAGGGTGAGGGTGTCGCCGCGAAGGCACTCGAGTCCCTCGGAATCGCTCTGGAGGGCGTGCGGCAGCAGGTCGAGGAGATCATCGGCCAGGGCCAGCAGGCCCCGTCCGGCCACATCCCGTTCACCCCCAGGGCGAAGAAGGTGCTGGAGCTGTCGCTGCGCGAAGCGCTGCAGCTCGGCCACAACTACATCGGTACCGAGCACATCCTGCTCGGGCTGATCCGCGAGGGCGAGGGTGTCGCGGCCCAGGTGCTGGTCAAGCTCGGCGCCGACCTCAACCGGGTCCGCCAGCAGGTGCTCCAGCTGCTGTCCGGCTACCAGGGCAAGGAGCCCGCCGAGAGCGGCACCGCGGGTCGCGGCGAGGGCACCCCCTCGTCGTCGCTGGTGCTGGATCAGTTCGGTCGCAACCTCACCCAGCAGGCCCGTGAGGGCAAGCTGGACCCGGTCATCGGCCGGGAGAAGGAGATCGAGCGGATCATGCAGGTCCTCTCCAGGAGGACCAAGAACAACCCGGTGCTGATCGGTGAGGCCGGCGTCGGCAAGACCGCCGCGGTCGAGGGCCTGGCCCAGGCGATCATCAAGGGCGAGGTCCCGGAGACGCTGAAGGACAAGCAGCTCTACACCCTCGACCTGGGCTCGCTGGTCGCCGGTTCCCGCTACCGCGGTGACTTCGAGGAGCGCCTCAAGAAGGTGCTCAAGGAGATCCGCACCCGCGGCGACATCATCCTGTTCATCGACGAGATCCACACCCTCGTCGGTGCCGGTGCCGCCGAGGGCGCGATCGACGCGGCCTCGATCCTGAAGCCGATGCTCGCCCGCGGCGAGCTGCAGACGATCGGCGCGACCACGCTCGACGAGTACCGCAAGTACGTCGAGAAGGACCCGGCGCTGGAGCGGCGTTTCCAGCCGATCCAGGTGTCCGAGCCCTCGGTCGCGCACACGATCGAGATCCTCAAGGGTCTGCGCGACCGGTACGAGGCGCACCACCGCGTCACGATCACCGACGACGCGCTGGCCTCGGCCGCGACGCTGGCCGACCGCTACATCAACGACCGCTTCCTCCCGGACAAGGCGATCGACCTGATCGACGAGGCCGGGGCCCGGATGCGCATCCGCCGGATGACCGCTCCGCCGGACCTGCGGGAGTTCGACGAGAAGATCGCGAACGTCCGCCGGGACAAGGAGTCGGCGATCGACGCGCAGGACTTCGAGCGGGCCGCGCACCTGCGCGACCAGGAGAAGACCCTGCTCGGCGAGAAGGCCGAGCGCGAGAAGCAGTGGAAGTCCGGCGACCTCGACGTGGTCGCCGAGGTCGACGGCGAGCAGATCGCTGAGGTGCTGGGCAACTGGACCGGCATCCCGGTGTTCAAGCTGACCGAGGAGGAGACCACCCGGCTCCTCAAGATGGAGGACGAGGTCCACAAGCGGATCATCGGCCAGGAGGACGCGGTCAAGTCCGTGTCCCAGGCGATCCGCCGGACCCGTGCCGGCCTGAAGGACCCGAAGCGCCCGTCCGGCTCGTTCATCTTCGCCGGCCCGTCCGGGGTCGGTAAGACCGAGCTGTCCAAGGCGCTGGCGAACTTCCTGTTCGGCGAGGACGACGCCCTCATCCAGATCGACATGGGTGAGTTCCACGACCGCTACACCGCCTCGCGGCTGTTCGGTGCCCCTCCCGGGTACGTCGGCTACGAGGAGGGCGGCCAGCTCACCGAGAAGGTGCGGCGCAAGCCGTTCTCGGTGGTGCTGTTCGACGAGATCGAGAAGGCGCACCAGGAGATCTACAACACGCTCCTGCAGGTGCTCGAGGACGGCCGTCTCACCGACGGCCAGGGCCGCACGGTCGACTTCAAGAACACCGTGCTGATCTTCACCTCGAACCTGGGCACCCAGGACATCTCGAAGGCCGTGGGTCTGGGCTTCTCCTCCGGCAACGACGAGGCGTCGAACTACGAGCGGATGAAGACCAAGGTCAACGACGAGCTGAAGAAGCACTTCCGCCCGGAGTTCCTGAACCGCATCGACGACATCATCGTCTTCCACCAGCTCAACCAGCAGCAGATCATCGAGATGGTCGACCTGATGATCGGGCGGGTGGAGAAGCAGCTGGCCAACAAGGACATGGCCATCGAGCTCACGGACAAGGCCAAGCAGCTGCTGGCGCGCCGCGGGTTCGATCCGGTCCTCGGCGCCCGGCCGCTGCGCCGGACGATCCAGCGCGAGATCGAGGACCAGCTGTCGGAGAAGATCCTCTTCGGCGAGATCGAGGGCGGCCAGATCATCCTGGTCGACGTCGAGGGCCTCGACACCGACGCTCCCGAGGACTCGAAGGCCTACGACGACAAGGCGCACTTCGTGTTCCGCGGAGAGCCGAAGCCGTCGGAGCCGGTCCCGGACACCCCGCCGACCGCACTGGCCGGCGAGGAGTGAGCTGAGCACCCTCGGTGCCTGACGCAGGGCCCGTCCCGGACATCCGGGGCGGGCCCTGCGTCGTCTGCGGGGCTCAGGCCGGGAGGTCGGCGCAGGTCACAACCAGATCCGCCCGTCCGCGGCTCGTCTCGACCAGCCGGGCGTTCGGCTCGTCGGTGCGTTCCACCCAGGCCCGTGCGTGCTCCGGGGACTTGCCGAACCGCACGTGCCGGGCCACCAGGCGTTCCCGGCGCAGCGCCTGGTCGGTCTCGTGGAACCAGATCTCGTCGAACGCGGCCCGGACGGCCCGCCACGGCGGGGTGTCGACGAGCAGGTAGTTGCCCTCGCTGACGACGAGCCTGCACTCCGCGGGCACCGGGACGGACCCGGCCACCGGCTGCTCGATCTCCCGGTCGAACGCCGGCGCGTACACCGGTCCGGGCTCCCGCGCCGGTGCGCCGCGCAGCCGCTGTAGCAGGGCCGCGTAGCCGGCGGCGTCGAAGGTGTCCGGTGCGCCCTTGCGGTCCCGCCGGCCGAGCCGGGCCAGCTCCACGTCGGCGAGGTGGAAGCCGTCCATCGGGACGTGCACGACCGGCAGCCCGGTCGCGGTCAGTGCCCGGACCAGCGCGAGTGCCAGGGTGGTCTTCCCGGCACCCGGGGCCCCGGCGACGCCGAGCAGCGCCCGCCCGCGCGCCGGGACCAACCGCGACGCCCGATCCACCAGGTCCTCGAACCGCTCGACGCGGGGCTGCTCCGGCATGCCGACCATGATCCCTGTTTCGGGAGTGCAGCGGGCCGACAGCGACACCTGCACTCCCGAAACAGGGATCATGCTCGCCGGCCGGGACGAGTGGGGTGGATCAGCCGTCGGGCAGCGCCAGGTCGCGATGGTCCCCGTCCGGTAGCGCCCGCCGCAGCCGGTCCCGCAGCTCGGTGTCCGGATCGCTGTCCGGATCGGCGCGCAGCAGCGCGAGCAGCGCCTCCGGATCGCCCGAGCGCAGTACGGCGGTACGGGTCGAGGCCACCAGGTGCTCGCGCTCGGCCCGCACACCCGGCGACTCCGAGGTCGGCAGCAACGGACCGCGGGCCGCCTCGGCCGCGGCGTCGCGGACCCGCCCGTGCCGCAGCGCCTCGCGCAGCCGGAGGAAGTCGGCGTCCACCCGGGCGGCGAGCCGATAGGGCTGGGTACGGACGGTGTCCTCGCCGACGCAGCGGCGCAGCCGGTGCATCTCGGCCCGGACGGTGATCGGGCGCCCCTCGTCGCCGTAGAGCGCGCCGGCGAGCTGGTCGGCCGTCAGCCCCTCTGGGTGCAGCGCGAGCAGGGTGAGCACCTCGGCGTGCCGCAGCCCGAGCCGCAGCGGCCGGCCGTCGCGCCGGGCGACCGGCGCCCTGGCCCCGAGGAACGGCAGGGTGAGCGCCGGCAGCACCGGACCCGAGGGTGTGGGCACCCGGAGCAGCCAGCCCTCGCCCAGCGGCTCCAGCACGGCCTCGGCGCCGCCGTCGAGCAGGATCCGGTCGCCGCGCTCGGGCAGCGTCACCCGGACAGGGAAGCGGTGCGCCGGGGTGGCGGCCAGCACCCGGCCGTGTGGTGACAGCAGCGCGCCGGGGACGTCGCCGAGCCGGGACAGGTGCGGCAGGTTGGTGTCCCGCAATCGCCGGTCACGATCCTCCAGCAGCGCCGCCAGCCGGTGCTCGGCGAGCCGCGCGGCCGCGGTGACCAGCGACAGCGTCATCGGATGGAACGACTCCTCCGGCCCGGTGACGTCGACGGCGCCGATCTGGCGGCCGGTCTCCGGGTCGTGCACCGGAGCGGCCGCGCAGGTCCACGGGTGATAGGCGCTGACCAGGTGCTCGGCCGAGTGGATCCGGACCGGCCGGTCGTCGGACAGCGCGGTGCCCATCGCGTTGGTGCCGACCGAGTCCTCGCTCCAGCGGGTGCCCTCGACGAGCTCGACCCGCTCGGCCCGGCGCAGCACCTCGCGCGCACCCTCCCGCCACAGGATGTGCCCGCGCTCGTCGGTCACGATCATCATGTGCCTGGCCTGCTCGGCCGCGGCGACGAGGGTCTCCCGCAGCAGCGGCAGGACCTGCGCCAGCGGATGTCCGGCGCGCAGCTCGGCGACCTCGCCCGGCTGGTAGGTGTGCGAGGGCCGGGACCGCTCCGGATCGACGGCGGCGGCCAGCGAACGCTCCCAGGACGCCCGGATCTCCGGGCGCACCTCCGGTGCGGCCGAACCGGTCAGCGCGGCGCCACGCGCCCGCTCCAGCCCGCCTCGTTCACGCGTCACGACACTCACCCTATGGTTAGCTCAGCCTTACCTGAATCGAATCCGCGGGATCGGCACTCTCCGGAGGTTCAGGTTCCGCATCTGCGTGCAACCCCTGTGCAACCCCCACCTTCCTAGTGTCCGGCATCACGCGCAATGCAGTGATATCTCCACGGACATCCCCCACGGACATCCCCCACGGGAAGGACCATCGATGGCCACGTACGCGGCACCGGGTCAGCCGGACAGCGTCGTCTCGTTCAAGCCTCGCTACGACCACTTCATCGGCGGCGAGTACATCGCGCCGGCGAAGGGCCAGTACTTCGAGAACCCCACCCCGATCACCGGGGAGAACTTCACCGAGGTCGCCCGCGGCACCGCCGACGACGTCGAGAAGGCCCTCGACGCGGCGCACGGCGCCGCACCGGCCTGGGGCAAGACCTCGCCCACCGAGCGGGCGAACATCCTGAACAAGATGGCCGACCGGATCGAGGCGAACCTCGAGGCGGTCGCGATCGCCGAGTCCTGGGAGAACGGCAAGGCCTGCCGGGAGACCCTGGCGGCCGACATCCCGCTGGCGATCGACCACCTGCGCTACTTCGCCGGTGCGATCCGGGCGCAGGAGGGCGGTCTCTCCCAGATCGACGACGACACCGTCGCCTACCACTTCCACGAGCCGCTGGGCGTCGTCGGCCAGATCATCCCGTGGAACTTCCCGATCCTGATGGCGATCTGGAAGCTCGCCCCGGCGCTCGCCGCAGGCAACGCGATCGTCCTCAAGCCGGCCGAGCAGACGCCGGTCTCGATCCACGTCCTGCTGGACCTGGTCGCCGACCTGCTGCCGCCCGGTGTGCTCAACATCGTCAACGGGTTCGGCGTCGAGGCCGGCAAGCCGCTGGCGTCCAACAAGCGCATCTCGAAGATCGCCTTCACCGGTGAGACCACCACCGGCCGGCTGATCATGCAGTACGCCTCGGAGAACCTGATCCCGGTCACCCTGGAGCTGGGTGGCAAGAGCCCGAACATCTTCTTCGACGACGTCGCCTCCCAGCAGGACGCGTTCTACGACAAGGCGCTCGAGGGCTTCGCGATGTTCGCCCTCAACCAGGGCGAGGTCTGCACCTGCCCGTCGCGCGCGCTGATCCAGGGCGGCATCTACCAGGAGTTCCTGGAGCAGGCGGTCAAGCGCACCGAGCAGATCAAGCAGGGCAACCCGCTCGACACCGACACCCAGATCGGTGCGCAGGCCTCGAACGACCAGTTCGAGAAGATCCTGTCCTACATCGACATCGGTCGTCAGGAGGGGGCCAAGGTCCTCACCGGTGGCGAGAAGGCCGATCTCGGCGGCGACCTCTCCGGCGGCTACTACATCAAGCCGACCGTGTTCGAGGGCAACAACCAGATGCGGATCTTCCAGGAGGAGATCTTCGGTCCGGTCGTCTCGGTGGCCCGGTTCTCCGACTACGACGACGCCATCCGGACCGCCAACGACACGCTCTACGGCCTCGGCGCCGGCGTGTGGAGCCGGGACACGAACACCGCCTACCGGGCGGGTCGCGACATCCAGGCCGGCCGGGTGTGGGTGAACAACTACCACGCGTACCCGGCGCACGCTGCCTTCGGCGGCTACAAGCAGTCCGGCATCGGGCGCGAGAACCACAAGCAGATGCTCGACCACTACCAGCAGACCAAGAACGTCCTGCAGAGCTACTCGCCGAACGCGCTGGGCTTCTTCTGATGGGGCAGCCGGACGCAGCCGTCACCCCCAGGGTGGCGCTGACGCCGGCCGCCGCCGCTCTGCTGGTGACGCTCACCGAGCTGCACGGCCCGCTGATGTTCCACCAGTCCGGCGGATGCTGCGACGGCAGCGCCCCGATGTGCTACCCGGACGGTGACTTCAAGATCGGCGGCTCGGACGTCCACCTGGGAGATCTCCGGGTGGACGGGATCGAGAAGCCGATCGGCTTCTGGATGTCGGGGTCGCAGTACGAGTACTGGAAGCACACCCACCTCACCGTCGACGTGGTGAAGGGGCGCGGCAGCGGATTCTCGGTCGAGGCGCCGGAGGGCGTCCGGTTCCTGATCCGCTCCCGGCTGTTCACCGACGACGAGTGGCGGGACCTGAACGAGAGCTGACCCACCGCGGGCCCGGACACGCCGTCCGGGCCCGCGGTGCGTCCGTACGAAGGAGGACACCGATGTCCGCACCGCACACCCTGCGCGGGCTGATGGGGCTGCCGGTCGAGCCGGCGCCGCTGGGCCGGTCGGCCCTGATCATGATCGATCTGCAGAACACCTACACCGACGGCGTGATGCGGCTGGAGAACGTCGAGCCCGCACTGGAGGAGGCGGCCGTCCTGCTGGACCGGGCCCGCTCCGCGGGGGCCCGGGTGATCCACGTGCAGCACGACGCCGGCGAGGGCAGCCCGTACGACGTCACCGCCCCGATCGGCGCGATCCACGACTCGGTGGCGCCGCGCGACGGCGAGGCCGTCGTGGTCAAGAACTTCCCGAGCGCGTTCGTGCACACCGGACTGGCCGAGCTGCTGGAGGGTTACCAGGACCTGGTCCTCGCCGGGTTCATGACGCACATGTGCATCAACTCGACGGCCCGCAGCGCGTTCTCCGCCGGTCACGTCCCGACCGTCGTCGCCGCGGCGACCGCCACCCGGGACCTGCCGGGGGTCGACGGGACCGTCCGGGCCACCGAGGTGCACGCCGCGGCGCTGGCCGGGCTCGCGGACCTGCCGGCGATCGTCGTCCCGGGTCAGAAGTCCGTTCCGGACTGAGCGGTTCCGGGATCAGGCGTTCAGGAGTTCGTCGATCGCGGCGAGGGTCGCTGCGGCCCCCGCCGCGATCCCGACGCCGCGCCCGTGCCGCACCTCCGGTTCCCGGACGTTGATCCGGACCAGCGCCCCGGTCGCCGCCGACGCCAGCTCCGAGCGGCGGCGCACCGTCGGCAGCGCCGTCCCCGCCCCCAGCTCGACGACGGCGAGCCCACCCCGGTGCGCGGCCAGCCAGTCCACGTGCTGCTGCAGCGCGGGCGCGGCCTGCGTGTCGTCCCAGCCCGCGTCGCCGAACATCAGGATCGCCGGGCGGGCGAGCCCGCCGCAGCCGGGACAGGCAGGCAGCTCGCCGATCGCACGCATGCTGTCCGGATCGATCGCCACGTGCACGTCGTCGGCGGGCCACACCCGGTATCCGCACAGCCGCAGGCACTGCAGGTGGTGGATCGAGCCGTGCACCTCGGCGACGTCGCCCGCCGGGAACCCGGCGCGCTGGAACTGACCGTCGACGTTGGAGGTGAACACGGTGGTCGGGAGGCGCTCGGCCCAGCGCCGCAGCACGGCGAACCCCGGGTGCGGGACGGTCCGCCGGTACAGCGCCAGGCGGTGCCCGTAGAAACCCCAGGCCAGCGCCGGATCGTCGGCGAAATGCTCCGGATCGGCGAGCTCGGCGAACCGCAGGCCGAGCCGGGCGTACGGCGGGTAGGCCCGCCAGAAGCCCTCGTCGCCCCGGAAGTCGGGCAGGCCCGAGTCGACACCCATCCCGGCCCCGGCGGTGATCAGCAGCGCATCGGCGCCGCCGATCAGCGCCGCGGCCGAGCGCAGCCCGGGATCGATCAGGACCCCGCCGCGATCTGCTCGAGATCGACCACCTCGAACTCCAGCAGCGACGCGCCCTTCGCGACCGGCTTCGGCGAGCGCGCACCGGCGTGCGCCTCGGCGGCCGGCCCGTCCCGCCACGCCTGGAAGGCCTCCTCGGTCTCCCAGTGCGTCACCACGAAGTACCGGTCGTCACCGGCGACCGGGCGCAGCAGCTGGAACGAGATGAAACCCGGCTGCCCGTCGACGGCGTGCAGGCGGTTCGCGAACCGCTTCTCCAGCTCGGGCCCGGCGTTCTCCGGAACCTCGATCGCATTGATCTTCACTACGGCCATGGGCCCACGTTAGCCGGGACCCGCCTCGTCGACGCGCATCCGCCAGGCGTCACCGACGAGTTCGGCCAGCCGGTCCGTCCCGACCAGCTCCAGCCGCACCATCACCAGCGGGAACGGCTCGTAGCCCCGGGCGGTGAAGAACAGCTCGGGCTCGCCGCGCAGCAGCGCCTGCTTCTCCGCCTCGTCGCCGACGTAGAGCACCGCGACGTCGGTCCGGATCACCCGGCGGCTGCCCGGCACCCGCTCCGGGTAGGACCACACGAACCCCTTGCCGCGAACCCGGAAGTCGAACCCCTCGCTCGGGATCTCCACTGCGTCGTCCAGCTCGAGCGCCAGCCGCCGCACATCGTCCTCTCCGGCCACCGCAGCAGCTTAGTACTGCAACGGCGTTTCGACGTGTCGTGAGAGGCTGATCCGGGTTCGGCGGTGATGATCGCCGGGTGGTGGATCTTGCTGGATGGGTAGCGGCGTTGGACCAGGTCATCGCGTCGATCGGGCCGCGGTTCTTCCGTCGTGAGCCCCGCGCGCGGGCCGGGGCGTATGTGCGCGGCCTGCTGGCCGGGTTGGAGCGCAAGAACGGGTGGACTCTGGCCGAGCATGCGGGGGCGGTCTCGCCGGACGGGACGCAGCGGATGCTGCGCATCGCTGACTGGGACGTCGACGGGGTCCGCGACGACGTGCGCGACTACGTCCTCGACGCCCTCGGCGACCCCGCAAGTGAGGTGTTCGTGGTCGACGAGACCGGGTTCATCAAGAAGGGCCTGCGTTCGGCGGGAGTGCAACGCCAGTACACCGGTACCAGCGGCAAGGTCGACAACTGTCAGCTCGGGGTGTTCCTGGCCTATGCCAGCTCGAAGGGGCGGGCGTTGATCGACCGCGAGCTCTACCTGCCGACCTCGTGGACCGAGGACCGGGACCGCTGCGCCAGAGCTGACGTGCCCGATGAGGTCGGGTTCGCCACGAAGCCCCAGCTCGGGCTGGCGATGCTCGCCCGCGCCCACGCCTGCGGGGCCCTCACACCCCGCTCGTGGGTGACCGCCGACGAGATCTACGGACAGAATCCGACCTTCCGCACCTGGCTGGCCGACCGGGAGATTCCGTTCGTGCTGGCCACTCGCAACGACGACGTCCTGACCAGCCCGGACGGGCATCGCCGCCAGGCCAAGGTCCTCGCCACGATCGCCGGCGCCCGCGACCCCGACACCGGCCGCAGCGGGTGGGAACGGCGCCAGGTCGGCGCGGGTGCGCACGGAGAGCGGATCTATGACTGGACCACCGTCGCCCTCGACCCGGCCGGCCTGCCCCACGGGTGGGGGCACTGGCTGCTCGTGCGCCGCCAGACCGAACCCGGGCAGGGCAAGACCACCCGGGAGCTGGCGTTCTACCGCTGCGCCGCCCCCGCGGCCACGCCGCTGCGCGAGCTGGTCCGCGTCGCCGGCGCACGCTGGGCGATCGAGGAATGCTTCCAGACCTCCAAGAACGAAGCAGGCCTCGACCACTACCAAGTCCGCTCCTACCGAGCCTGGTACGCCCACATCACACTGGCCATGCTCGCCGCCGCCTACCTGTCCGTCACCCGCGCACAGGAGGCCGAAAAGGGGGATCTCCAGCCGAGCGGACCGGGCTGATCCCGCTGAGCGGCAACGAGATACGGCGTCTGCTCGCCACCCTCATCCTCACCCCAGCCGCCTGCCTGGCCAGCACACTCGCCTGGTCCACCTGGCGCCGACGACGCCAGCACCAGGCCCGGACCTGCCACTACCGCCGCCGCGGCCAACGCCCACCAGCCTGACAAAACGCCGTTGCAGTATTAGGGTGACGCGGTGCGGTGGGTCCTGCGCAGTTCCGACGGGGTGGATCTGGCGGTCGCCGGGCTCGGTGGCGCCGGGCGCCCGGTCGTCCTGCTGCACGGCCTGATGAGCTGCGCGGCGAGCTGGGAGCCGCGCGCCGCCGCGCTGGCCCGGCACGGCCGGGTGCTGGCGCCGGACGCCCGCGGGCACGGTCGCTCCGGGCGCCCCGAGGGTGCGGACCCGGCGGCCTGGTCCCCGGACCGGCTGGCCCGCGACGTCGTCGAGCTGCTCGAACGCACCGGCCCGGCTGCGCTGGTCGGCCACTCGATGGGCGGGCTCTCCGCGCTGCTGGCCGCCGTCCGGCGCCCGGATCTGGTCACCGCGGTCGCCGTCGAGGACCCGCCGCCGGACCTGACCGGCAGCCCGCCCGGTCTGCTCGACGACATGCGTGCCTGGTTCACCGCGGTCGCCGGGCCGCACCCGTCCCGGGCGGCGCTGGAGGCGGTGTTCGGCCACCCGCGGCCCGAGGTGGGTGCACACATGGGGCACTGCAGCGTCCGGCGGGACGACGGCTGGTGGCTCGCCTGCGATGTCGGCGACGCCTGTGCGATCGCGGAGCACTGGCTGCGCCGGGGCCTGCTCGACGAGATGTCGGAGGTCCGCACGCCACTGCTGGTCGTCGAGGCGGGGGAGTCGGTCGCCCCGCCGGGGCAGCTCGCGCTGCTCGCCGCCCGGGTCCCCGGTGCCCGGCACCTGCGGCTGCCCGGGACCGGTCATCTCGTGCACGACGCCGATCCGGCGGGCTGGGCCGCCGCGGTGAGCGCGCTGCTCGACCGGACCGCGGCCGGCTGAGCGCGGCCGGCCCGGCGTCAGGGAGCCAGCACGGTGGTCTCCCCGGTCCGCGAGTCGTGCAGCTCCACGGCGACGATCCCGGCCCGCACCGGGGGTGCCGGGTGCAGCAGCGTGAAGGCCTCCGCGGGGCGTCCGGTCGCGAGCACGACGTGCGGGAGCCACGAGCCGGGCAGGTGCGCGGCGTGCGCCCCGCGGACCCGCCCGGCGAGCGCGTCGTGCACCGCGGTGTGCACGGCGAGCACCTCCGGATCGGTGACGGCCGCGAGCACCAGCGCGTCGTCGTCCCCGGTCCGGGAGCCGAGGGTGGCCAGCCAGAGCGCGGGCAGCGCGACCAGTCGCAGCTCGGCCACGAGCGCGTCCCTGGCCGGTCTCGGGATCGTCCCCGCGGCGGCGACGGTGACGTCCGGGACACCGGCCGCGGCGGGCAGCCCGGCGGTGCTCAGCCGCGCCCGCAGCGCCCCGAGCTCGCGCACCGCGGCGGGATCGAGCCGGAACCGGACGATCGCGGGCATCAGGCGGGCAGTGCGAAGCGGCCGTCGTCGGTCTGCTCGGCGAGGCCGTCGACCAGCAGCGAGTGCAGGCAGCGGTCGCGCTGGCCGGCGTCCGGCCAGACGGCGTCCAGTGCGGACCGGCCGACCGGCCCCGGGGCGCTGCGCAGCACGTCCATCAGCTTCCCGCGCACCTGCCGGTCGGTCCCGGCGAAGCCCTGCACCGGCTTGCGGGGGCCGTCGTAGGCCGGCCGGCCCGCGGCGACCCAGGCGCAGTCCGCGGCGACCGGGCAGCCGGTGCAGCGCGGCGCCCGCGCGGTGCAGATCACCGCGCCGAGCTCCATCAGGCCGGCCGAGACGACCGCCGCCGTCGCGTCGTCCGGCGGCAGGAGCGCGTCGACGTCGGCGAGATCGGCTCTGGTCCGGGCCGGGCCCGCATCGCCCTGCCCGTGCACGGCGCGGGCCACCACCCGCCGGACGTTCGTGTCGACCACCGGGGCACGCAGTCCGAAGCCGAACGCGGCGACCGCCCGCGCGGTGTAGGAGCCGACGCCGGGCAGCGCCTCGAGCGCGTCCACGTCCGACGGGACGGCGTCGCCGTGCTCCCGGGCAATGGCGGCCGCGGCGTCGTGCAGCCGGATCGCCCGGCGCGGGTAGCCGAGCTTGCCCCAGGCCCGCAGCACGTCCGCCCGCGGCGCCGCGGCCAGCGCGGACGGTGCCGGCCAGCGCCGCATCCACTCCGCCCAGATCGGCTCGACCCGGGCCACCGGTGTCTGCTGGAGCATGAACTCGCTGACCAGCACCCCCCACGGCGTCGTCTCCGGACGCCGCCACGGAAGGTCCCGGGCATGCTCGGAGAACCACGGGTGGATCCGCTCGGCCAGCACCCCACCAGTGTCGCCGGTGTCCGAACGTGATCACGGATCGGGCAGCACAACCGCGTCCGGGGGAACCGTCGGGTGCCCGATCCGGGCTCGGCGGCGGCGGTCGCGGGCACGAGCGGTGAGCCGGGGTGGGGTCGGTCAGCCGGTGGGGCGTCCCCCGTTCCCTCACAGGGGTACAACCCGGCCTACCTGGCCCGCCCCGGCGCGGCGGCGACGACATCGAGTAATCATCGATCTACCGTCAGTGACATGTTGGACCCGGTGGGCCCCCTGCCGGCGTCGGTCTACTGGCGTCGGCGCGCAGTCGCGGTCGGTGCCGCGCTGCTCGCGCTGTTCGCGATGCTGTGGCTGACCACCTGGCTGCTCGTCCCCGGAGCAGCCGGTGAGAACACCACACCGACCGGCGTCGCAGCGGTGTCGACCTCCGACAACGGAGCGGCGGCTCCGGCATCCCCGGCCCCGGAGTCCCCAGCCCCGGGCGCACCGCAGCCGCCGCTCCCCGCCACCGCCGATCCCGGAGCGAGTCCCGGGTCGGCGGACGAGAGGGAGTCCACCGGGCCCGCGGCCCCGAACGCGGGCCCGGTGGACGAGACGGTCCGGCCCGACGACACCCCGCGCCCGTCGGTGCTGGTGCCCGACGCCACGTCGTCGCCCGCGACCGGGCCGGTGCCCTGCGCCGACGGGATGATCGAGGTGCGGGCCGAGACCGGGCAACCGAGCTATCCGGCCGACGCGAGTCCGGAGCTGCGGCTGGTCGTCACCAACATCTCCGGCGAGGCCTGCGTGCGCGACCTGGACGGGGCCGAGCAGGAGATCGCCGTGTGGAGCGGCAACGGCGCGGACAAGCTCTGGTCGTCGAACGACTGCTCGAACCCGGCCACCGACGACCTGCGCACCCTGGTGCCGGGTGAGCCGGTCGCGTTCGCGGTGACCTGGAGCGGACTGCGCTCGGAGCCCGGCTGTGCGGCGCAGCGGGCCCGGGTCGAGCCCGGCGGCTATCGCGTTCTCGCCCGGCTCGGTGCGGTCGTCAGCCCGCCGGCCCCGCTGCTGATGGGCTGACCGGGCTCAGCGCAGCCGGTCCATGATCTGCTTCAGCGACGCCGCCTCGGTGATCCGCATGCCGGTCGAGCCGACCTCGGAGTCCGGCGGGACGATCGCTCTGGTGAAACCGAGCCGGGCCGCCTCCGCGAGCCGTCGCCCGATGCCGTGCACCCGGCGCAGCTCGCCGGCCAGCCCGAGCTCGCCGAGCACGACGAGATCGGCCGGCAGTGCGATGTCGCGCTTGGCGGAGACGACGGCGAGCGCGACCGCCAGGTCCGCGGCCGGCTCGGTGATCTTCATGCCGCCGACGGTTGCGGTGTAGACCTCGGCGTCGTGCAGCTTCAGCCCGCCCCGGCGTTCGACGACGGCGAGCAGCATCGGCACCCGGGAGGGGTCCAGTCCGGTCACCGCCCGCCGCGGGCTGGGGATGTTCGCCCCAGCGACCAGCGCCTGCACCTCGGCCAGCAGCGGCCGCCTGCCGTCCATCACCACGGTCACCGCGGTACCCGGCTGCACGCCGTCCCCGCCGTGGCCGAACCGGCCGAGGAAGAGCCCGGACGGGTCGGGCAGCCCGACGATGCCCGAGTCGCGCAGCTCGAAACAGCCGACCTCGTCGGCCGGGCCGAACCGGTTCTTCACCCCGCGGACCATGCGCAGCGCGGAGTGCTTGTCGCCCTCGAACTGCAGCACCACGTCGACGACGTGCTCGAGCACCCGCGGGCCCGCGATACCGCCGTCCTTGGTCACGTGCCCGACCAGCAGGACGGCCAGGCCGCGCTCCTTCGCGAGCGCGGTCAGCCCGATGGTCACCGCGCGGGTCTGGGTGACCCCGCCGGGGGTGCCGTCGACCCCCGCGGTGGACATGGTCTGGATCGAGTCGATCACCAGTAGCGACGGCTTCAGCGCGTCGACGTGCCCGAGCACCGACTCCAGGTCGGACTCGGCGGCGAGATAGAGCTCGTCGTGCAGTCCACCGGTCCGCTCGGCCCGCAGCCGGACCTGCCCGGCGGACTCCTCACCGGAGACGTAGAGCACCCGGTCCCTGGCCGCGACGCGCGCCGCGACCTCCAGCAGCAGGGTCGACTTCCCGACGCCGGGCTCACCGGCGAGCAGCACGACCGCACCGGGTACCAGTCCGCCGCCGAGTACCCGGTCCAGCTCGTCGACGCCGGTCGGGCGGGCCCGTGCCGCGTCGAGCTCGACATCGGCGATCCGGCGGGCCGGCGTGCTCGGGGCGCCCGCGACGACGGTCCGGCCGTTGCCGCGCGGCGCCTCGATCTGTTCGAGGCTGCCCCACGCCTGGCAGCCGGGGCAGCGCCCGACCCACTGCGCGGTGCGGTGATCGCACTCGGTGCAGCGGTAGCCACCCGAGCGGGACGCCCGGGTCCGGGTGGTCAGTTGCCGGCGGCGCCGCCGGCGCCGCTGCCCTCGTTGCCCGGGGCGGACTCGACGCCCTCGCCGTCGGTCACCGAGGTGTCCTGCTCCTCCTCGGCCGGGAGCTCCGGCGGGGCCGGAGCGGCCTCGGCCTCGGCGGAGAAGTCGTCCCGCTCCGGGGTGCCCCCGACCGGGAGGTCCTCGGTCGGGATGGCGGCGGGGACATCGGCGGTGACCGATCCCGCGCGCTCGAAGACGAACGTGATCTCGATGTTGTCGGCCGAGCCGATCGGCTGGGTCAGCCCCTCGAGGGTGATGTCCAGCGGGCGGCTGGTGGTCGGTGTCAGCGGGAAGTTGGCCGCCGAGACGAGTGCGACGTCCTGCGGGAGCACGGGATCGCCGTCGATCAGGACGTTCGCGGCGGCCGGGGAGCTGACCGACACCAGCCGGTCGGCGACGCTGCCCGAGTTCACCAGCGTGGCGCGCAGCGGCGCCGAGGTGCCGCGGGCGTAGAGCGCGGCCTCGCTGGCGGGCGACTCGGGATAGGCGATCTGCACGTCCCGCAGGTCGACCGAGCCGACCGAGGCGTTGACGCCGTTGGTCGCGGCGACCTGCTGCGCGGTCTGCGAGAGCTGTCCTGCCCCGCAGCCGCTCAGCAGCAGGCCGGTCAGTGCGACGGCTCCGGCGACCCCGGCCAGGGTGCGGACGGGGCGGCGGTTGCGGCTCACGGTCGGCGTGTCCTTCCTGCCGGCCGGGAGCTGCTCCCGGCACGCGTACGACAAGTGTGGACCGGCGCGGAGGAGCCGCCCGATCCGCCCGGGATCCTAGTCGGGTGCCCCGGGCCGGTGTGCGGTCGGGCGTCCGCCGGTCGGTGCCGTCGGGTGCGTGACGGTCCGGTGGAGCGCAGGTGACGGGCTCGGGCCGGGTCCGGTCGGGCGCCCCGTCACACCTCCGGGAACACGTTTACCCGGTGTTGTCAACCCCCTGACCTGCGATGACGGTGAAAGCCGCCCACCGGTCCGTCCGTGCGGCGTGTTAATCTGGACTCAGCGAAAGGGGCCAGAGGACACATGGTTTTCAAGGTCGGAGAGACCGTCGTCTACCCGCACCACGGTGCCGCGCTCATCGAGGCGATCGAGATGAGGACGATCAAGGGCGAGGAGGTGCAGTATCTCGTCCTGAAGGTTCAGCAGGGAGACCTGACGGTTCGCATTCCCGCCGACAACGTCGAAGTCGTCGGTGTGCGGGACGTCGTGGGTCAGGAGGGTCTGGATCGGGTCTTCGAGGTGTTGCGTGCGCCGCACACCGAGGAGCCCACGAACTGGTCCCGGCGCTACAAGGCGAACTGGGAGAAGCTCACCTCGGGCGACGTGAACAAGGTCGCAGAGGTCGTGCGTGACCTGTGGCGTCGCGAGAAGGATCGGGGACTGTCCGCAGGCGAGAAGCGCATGCTCGCCAAGGCGCGTCAGATCCTGGTCAGCGAGCTCGCGCTGGCCGAGGGCACCGACGAGGAGCGGGCCGAGATCCTGCTCGACGAGGTGCTCGCCACCGCGAACGCCTGAGCGTCGCGGCGTGAGTGGATCGCCCGTCGTCGCCGTGCTGCCTGCGGCGGGGTCGGGGGTCCGGCTCGGCGCCGGGGTGCCGAAGGCGTTCGTCGAGATCGGCGGCGTGCCCATGCTGGTGCGCGCCGTCGACGGACTGCTGTCGTCCGGCGTCGTCGGCCACGTCGTGGTCGTCGTGCCGGTCGAGCAGCTACGTGATGCGGTCGGGTTGCTCCCGGACCGGCCGGTGACGGTCGTGCCCGGTGGCGCCGACCGCACCGCGTCGGTCGCGGCCGGTCTGGCCGCGATCGGACCGGACGCCGAGGTCGTGCTGGTGCACGACGCCGCACGTCCGCTGACTCCCGCCGGTGTCGTCCGGCGGGTGGTCGATGCCGTGCGGGCCGGTGCACCGGCGGTGATCCCGGTGCTGCCGGTGACCGACACCGTCAAGACGGTGGACGACTCCGGGACCGTGGTGTCCACAGTGGATCGTTCCGCGCTGCGTGCGGTGCAGACCCCGCAGGGCTTCCGGGCCCGTGAGCTTCGTCTCGCCTACGCGCGCGGTCCCGATCCGGCGACCGACGACGCCGGCCTGGTCGAGGCACTCGGCGAACCGGTCGCGACCGTCGCGGGCGATCCGCTCGCGTTCAAGGTGACGACCGGCTGGGACCTGCGATTGGCCGGGCTGCTGCTCGAGGACGCATCGGCACACCCGGCCGGAGGAGCACGGAGCATCGGATGAGGGTCGGGATCGGAACCGACGTGCACCCCGTCGAACCGGGCCGCGACTGCTGGGTCGCCGGCCTGCTGTGGGCCGGTGTGGACGGCTGCGCCGGGCACTCCGACGGTGACGTCGCCGCGCACGCGCTCTGCGACGCGCTGCTCTCCGCCGCCGGTCTCGGCGATCTCGGGGCGGTGTTCGGGACCGGCCGCCCGGAGTGGTCCGGTGCCTCCGGCGCCGCGCTGCTGGCCGAGGTCCGCAGGCTGCTCGAACACGACGGCTGGACGGTCGGGAACGCCGCGGTCCAGGTGATCGGGAACGACCCGAAGATCGGCCGCCGGCGCGCCGAGGCCGAGCGGGTGCTCACCGGCATCGTCGGCGGCCCGGTGTCGGTCTCCGGTACGACCACCGACGGTCTCGGCCTCACCGGGCGCGGCGAGGGCCGGGCAGCGGTGGCCACCGCCCTGCTCCTCGCCGCTCCGGGGCCGGCCGCTCAGGGATAGGCGGTCGCGGTCCGCTGCTGGATCTGCTCGGGATCGAGCTCCTCGTTGCGCGCCGCGACCATCCAGACGTGCCCGTACGGATCGGCGATCCGGCCGGCCCGATCGCCGTACGAATGATCGGCGACCTCGAAGACCACCCGGCCGCCGCCGGTCACCATCGCCGCCGCGACCGCGTCCGGGTCGTCGACGTACAGCGCGAGGATCACCGCGCCGGCGCCGGTGGGCGCCTGATCGACGTCGTCGGCGTCCTTGACGGCCCACACGGCCGGACCGGCCCGGAGCAGGGCGTGCACCACCCGGCCGGATCCGTCGGTGTAGCGCTCGAGGAGTTCCGCGCCGAATGCCGCGGCGTAGAACGAGATGGCCGCGTCGGCGTCGGACACCACGAGTCTGGGATGGAGCTGCTCAACGGTCATGGCGGACACCTTGCCGCTCGGGCACCGCCGGTGTAGTGGACGAATCGGAGAGCCGTACCCTGGTGATGTGAGCCTCAGACTTCTCGACTCAGCGACCAGGGAGCAGCGTGACTTCACGCCGCTGCGGGCCGGAGCCGTGTCGATGTACGTCTGTGGCGCCACCGTGCAGGGCCTGCCGCACATCGGTCACGTCCGGTCGAGCCTCAACTACGACGTGCTGCGGCGCTGGCTGAGCCACGCCGGGTACGACGTGACGCTCGTCCGCAACGTCACCGACATCGACGACAAGATCCTCCGCAAGTCCGAGGCGGCGGGCCGTCCGTGGTGGGAGTGGGCCGCCACCCACGAGCGGGCCTTCACCGCCGCCTACGACGCGCTGGGCTGCCTGCCCGCCTCGATCGAGCCGCGCGCGACCGGGCACATCACGCAGATGACCGACCTGATCCAGCGGCTGATCGACCGCGGGCACGCCTACGCCGCGGCCGGTGACGTCTACTTCGCCGTCCGCACCCTGCCCGAGTACGGCACGCTCTCCGGCCAGAAGGTCGACGACGTCCACCAGGGGGAGGGGCTCAGCGGGAACAAGCGCGACTCGCTGGACTTCACGCTCTGGAAGGCGGCGAAGCCGGGTGAGCCGAGCTGGCCGACCCCGTGGGGGCACGGCCGTCCCGGCTGGCACCTGGAGTGCTCGGCGATGGCGACCGCGTACCTGGGCCCGGAGTTCGACATCCACGGCGGCGGCCTGGACCTGGTGTTCCCGCACCACGAGAACGAGCGCGCCCAGTCGCACGCGGCCGGTGACCCGTTCGCCCGGTTCTGGCTGCACAACGCGTGGGTGACCATGGGCGGCGAGAAAATGTCGAAGTCGCTTGGCAACACGCTGCAGATCGAGTCGCTGCTGCAGCGCGTGCGCCCGGCGGAGCTGCGCTACTACCTGGTCGGCCCGCACTACCGCTCGGCCATCGAGTACTCCGACGCCGCACTGGACGAGGCGGTCGCCGCCTACCGGCGGATCGAGTCGTTCGTGAACCGGGTCCGGGAGCGGCACGGGCTGCCCGAGCCGTCCGCGGGCGTCCCGGCCGAGTTCGCCGCCGCGCTGGACGACGACCTGGGCACCCCCGGTGCGCTGTCGGTGATCCACAAGCTGGTGCGGGAGGGCAACTCCGCGCTCGACGCGGGCGATGCGGGGACGGCGTCGCGGGCGGCGTCCTGCGTGCGTGCCACCACCGGCGTGATGGGCCTGGATCCGCTGGCCGCAGGCGGTGTCGCCGAGGAGTCGGGTGACAGCGCCCGGGAGGCGCTGGGCACACTGGTGGAGTCGATGCTGGAGCGCCGCCAGGCGGCGCGCGCGGAGCGCGACTTCGCCACCGCGGACCGGCTCCGCGACGAGCTGCTGGCCGCCGGGATCGCCGTCGAGGACGGTGCCGGCGGCTCCACCTGGACTCTCAAAGACGCTTAGGACGCCCGATAACGATGGCTGGCAATTCCAAACGCCGCGGAGCGATCCGCAAGGACGGCACCAAGAAGGGGATGGTCGTCGGCTCCGGCGGCCAGTCCCGCCGCGCGCTGCGCGGCAAGGGGCCGACCCCGCCCGGTGACATGCGCCCCGGGCACCCGAAGCAGAAGGCCGCCGCCCGCCGGTCGGCCCAGCAGGAGCAGCAGCAGCGCCGCCGGCCGGTGGCCGGCCGTCGTGGTGACGGCGAGACCCCGGAGACGGTGCTCGGCCGCAACCCGGTCGTCGAGTGCCTGCGTGCGGGCGTCCCGGCGACCGCGCTGCACATCGCCACCGGCATGCCGGCCGACGACCGGGTCGCCGAGGCGATCGCGCTGGCGGCGGGCGCCGGGATCTCGATCCTGGAGGTTCCGCGCAACGATCTCGACCGGATCGCCGGTGGGGCGCTGCACCAGGGGATGGCGCTGCAGGTCCCGCCGTACTCCTACGCCCACCCCGACGAGCTGCTCGAGCGGGCCGCCGACTCCGGCCGGCCGGCACTCGCGGTCGCCCTGGACGGCGTCACCGATCCGCGGAACCTCGGCGCGGTCGTCCGGTCGGTGAGCGCGTTCGGCGGGCACGGCGTGATCGTCCCGCAGCGCCGCGCCGCCGGGATGACGGCGGTGGCCTGGCGGACGTCGGCCGGTACCGCCGCGCGACTGCCGGTGGCGCGGGCCACGAACCTCACCCGGACGCTGCGCGAGTACGCCTCGGCCGGACTGATGGTCGCCGGCCTGGCCGCCGACGGCGACGTCTCCCTCGACGAGTTCGATCTCGCCACCGGGCCGCTGGTGCTGGTGACCGGATCGGAGGGCAAGGGCCTGTCCCGGCTGGTCCGGGAGACCTGCGACGTCACGGTCTCGATCCCGCTGGCCGCCGCCGTCGAGTCGCTGAACGCCTCGGTCGCCACCGGTGTGGTGCTGGCCGAGGTGGCGCGCCGCCGCCGCATCGGCAGCTGACGGCGGCACGCCCCGCTCAGGTACGCACGGCCCCGGCGGCCTCCAGCCGGCGCAGCCGGAACGCCACGACGACGACGAGTGCCGCCGTCGTCGTCACGACGAGCGGGGTGGCGTGCCAGCCACCGACCGCCTGCGCCAGCGCGCCGACCGCGACCGGACCGGCGACCATCCCGATCCCGATGCCCTGCACCACCAGCCCGTTCGTCACCGGGACCAGGCCGGAATGCGGGGCGAGCACCGGCACCCCGGCGAGTACCGCTGCCGGCAACAGCCCGCCGACCCCGGAGAACACCAGCGCGCAGGCGTAGCCGGCCGCGAAGCTCAGCGCCGGTGCGTACACCCCGATCGCTGCCACGCCCATCACCGCGGCGGCCACCGCGATCAGCAGCCACCGCGGGATCCCGCGCCGCAGCAGGATGCCGGCACCGAGATTCCCCAGCGCGTTCATCAGCACGACGGCCGCGGTCAGCAGACCGGCGGTGGCCGGGGTCAGGCCCTGCTCGGCGTACACCGTCGGGAGGAACCCGGCGACCGCCACGAACTGCAGGGAGTACCCGGCGAAGGCGAGCGCGAGCAGTCGCGGCCCCGGTGCCCGCACGGCCGTGGCGATGTCGCGGAACGCGGCACCGGCCGGCCTGCCTGTGCTGGTCCTGCCTGTGCCGGTCCGGCTCGCGCCGCTCCGGCCGGTGCCGAGCATCCGGACGGCGAGCGCCGCGACGGCGACCAGGATGACGGCGTTGACCAGCCAGAGTCCGCGCCAGCCCGCGGCGGCCACCAGGAACGGTGCGACCAGGATCATCGCCGCCTGCCCGCCGGGCATGTAGGTGCCCCACAACCCGAGTGCGACGCCGGAATCGCGCTCGGTGGCGGCCCTGGCGACGAGCGAGGGGGCCGCCACGGCGACCACCACGAACCCGGTGCCCTCCACGACGGTGCTGATCAGCAGCATCCAGGGTCCGGTCGCTGCGGCGCCGGCCGCGCTCCCCAGCGCGACGACGACGAGCCCGGCCGGCACCGCGCGCTCCGGGCCGAACCGCCCGGTGACCACGCCGACCAGTGCTCCGGTGAGTGCCGCGACCAGGTTGAAGCTGCCGAGCACGGCGCCGGACAGCGCGGCGCCCATGCCGAGCTCGGCGGCCACCGTGGGCAGGGCAGCGGCGAGCTTGCCGACCTGGAAGGCGACCACCAGCCCGGCCGAGACCAGGATGGCGATGACACTCCAGTCCGTCCTCGTGCCGGGGGCGGCCGGCACCGTCCGGCCCGCCCGGGTGGTCACGGGGCGACCGCGAGCGAGCGCCCACGGGCGAACGTGGCCGTGACCTCGGCGAGGCGCCTGCCCTGATAGCGGGCGGCGGCGAGCACCTCGTCGGTCGGGGTGCCGGAGCCGTCGTCCAGGGCGCTGACGCCGTACGGGTTGCCGCCGGCGGCGTCGATCGCGGGATCGGTGTAGCCGACCGGGACGATGAACGAGCCCCAGTGCATGAGCGACTGGTAGAGCGCCAGCAGTGTCCCCTCCTGGCCGCCGTGCGGGCTCCCGGCACAGGTGAAGGCGCTGACCGGCTTGTCCGCCAGCAGGCCCGCCGACCACAGCCCGCTGGTGCTGTCGATGAACTGGCGGAGCTGGGAGGCCGCGGCGCCGAAACGGGTCGGGGTGCCGAAGAGGAACCCGTCGGCCCAGGCGAGGTCGTCGAGCGAGGCCTCCGGTACGTGCGCGGTCTCGTCGAGATGGGCACGCCAGCCCGGCACACGATCGATCACCGAATCCGGTGCGAGCTCGGCGACCCGGCGCAGCCGGACGGTGGCACCTGCCTCGGCCGCTCCGTCGGCCGCGGCCCTGGCCAGGTGGAACACGTTGCCGGTCGAGCTGTAGTAGAAGACGGCGATCTGGGCGCTCATGGCGGGTCCCCTCGGACGGTGCGTGTCGGACCCGGCAGAAGCTATCAGAGAGAAAGTCACTTACCAAAAGGTATTTGCCTACCGCTGGTATCGTGGTTCCCATGGCGCACCGGTACGACCTCGGCGAGGGCTTCTGCCCGCAGTACCACCACGCCGTCGAGCTCATCGGCCGCCGGTGGAACGGCGCGATCCTGCGCGAGCTGCTGCTCGGCTCCACGCGTTTCGGTCAGATCCGGGAGGCGATCCCGCAGCTGACCGACAAGATGCTGGCCGGTCGGCTGCGCGAGCTGGAGGCCGAGGGCGTGGTCAGCCGCACCGTGCACCCGGAGACTCCGGTGCGGATCGAGTACGGACTGACCGACAAGGGGCGCGACCTGGAGGGGGCGGTCGCGGCGCTGAGCCGGTGGGCCGACCGGTGGGTGCCCGAGTCGGAGGCGCTGCTCGTCGAGGCTCCCGCCGGGCGGTCCTGACCGGCGGTCTCAGGCGCGCGCGACGCTCCGGCCGCGCAGCCGGGCGACCAGCCGGCACAGCAGGTAGGCGACGAAGCCGATGGTCGCCACGTAGGCCGACACCGGCAGCCCCGGCGCCAGCGACAGGATCGTGCCGCCGACCAGGGCCACCTCGGCGATCACCACCGCCACGATCGTCGCGCGCACCGGGTTGGCGGTCACCCGGTTCGCCGCGGCCCCCGGGACGATCATCACGGCCAGCACCAGGATCGCTCCGACGATCGGCACCGCGAGCGCGGTCACCAGCCCGATCAGCACGGCGAAGACGAGCGACAGGGCGCGCACCGGCACCCCGCGGGCGAGCGCGACGTCCGGATCGGTGCTCGCGAACAGCAGTGGCCGGTAGACCACCAGCAGGGTGAGCAGCACCAGCACCGCGACGACGGCGAGCACCCGCAGGTTGGTCCCGTCGACGGCCACGATCGAGCCGGTGAGCAGCCCGAACCGGTTCGCCGAGCGGCCCTCGTAGAGGGACAGGAACAGCACGCCGAGCCCGAGTCCGAAGGCGATCACGACCCCGATCACCGAGTCCCGCTCGCGTTGCCGAAGGCCGAGCACCCCGAAGACGGTCGCCGCGACGACGGCGCCGACCACCGACCCGAGCCCGACCTCGAGCCCGATCAGCAGTGCGGCCGCTCCGCCGGTGAAGGCGAGCTCGGCGGTGCCGTGCACCGCGAACGCCATACCCCGGCTGACGACCAGCGGGGTGAGCAATCCGGCGACCAGCCCGAGTACCGCGCAGGCGATCAGCGCGTTCTGTACGAACGGCTCGGCGAGCAGCGCCAGGGTGCCGTCGAAGGAGAACAGCCGGTCGATCACGCCGGGACCCCGCCGTGCTCGGCATGCAGGCCCGCGTCCTCCGCGCCCACCACGACGAGCCGGTCCCGCACCCGCAGCACGTCCACCTCGGTGCGGTACAGCTCGGAGAGCACCTCGGAGGTCATGACCTGCTCGGTCGGTCCGATCCGGAACCGGCCGTCGACCAGGTAGAGCACCCGGTCGACCAGTGGCAGCACCGGATTGATCTCGTGGGTGACGAACAGCACCGCGGTGCCGTCGGTGCGCCGGCGTTCGTCGATCAGCCGGGTCACCGTCCGCTGGTGCGACAGGTCCAGCGAGAGCAGCGGCTCGTCGCAGAGCAGCAGCGCCGGGTCGCCGACGAGCGCCTGGGCGACCCGCAGCCGCTGCTGCTCGCCGCCGGAGAGCCGGCCGACCGGAGCCTCGGCGTACCCGGTGCCGCCGACCGCGGCGAGCGCCCGGTCGACCCGCGCGCGTCGTTCCCGGCGCGCGGCGGGCCGGGCCCAGCCGGGCCCGAACCGGTGCCCGTCCAGGCCGAGCCCGACCAGGTCCCGCCCGCGCAGCGGCAGGTCGGGATCGAGCTGCTGCTGCTGGGGGACGTAGCCGATCTCCGGGCTGCCGCGGCGCGGCGCGGCGCCGGCGACCCGGACCTCGCCCTCGGAGAGGGTGAGCAGTCCCAGCAGGACGCGCATCAGCGTCGTCTTGCCGGAGCCGTTCGGGCCCAGCACCGCGACGAACTCCCCGGGGGCGACGTCGAGATCCAGACCGGACCACAGGGTCCGGTCACCGAACCGCAGGCCGGCCCCGCGCAGGGTGAGCGCCGGGAGCGGCGCGGCCTGCGTGGTCACCGCGAGAGCGCCGCGTTCAGCTCGTCGAGGTTGGTGTTCATCCACTGAACGTAGTCGTCGACGCCGTCGGGCAGCGTCTCGCTCATCTCGACGATCGGGACGCCCGCGGTCTCGGCCGCGGCCCGCACCTGGTCGGTGCTCGCGGACTCGGTCTGGCTGTTGACGATCAGCACGTCGGCCGGGGGCTGGTTGCGGAACAGATCCAGGGTCCGCGCGACGACGGCGGCCGGCGGGTCGGTGCCCTCCTCGACCGCCGAGGAGAACTCCTGCGGCGTCACGTTCTCCAGGCCGGCGGCGTCGAGCAGGTAGTCCGGGACCGGCTCGGTGACGACGACCCGGGCGTCCGGGTGGTTGCGGCCGATGTCGGTCGCCTTCGAGGTCAGCTGGGCGACGCCACCGGAGACGGCCTGCGCGTTGCTCCGGAAGTAGTCGGCCGCCGACGGGTCGATCTCGGCGAGCCGGTCGGCGAGCTGCTGGGCGACCTGCTGCACGGTCGGGAGGCTGTACCAGACGTGTTCGTTGAACGCGCCGTGGTCGTGGGCCTCGCCGTCCTCGTGGTCGTGGCCCTCCTCGCCCTCGTGCGAGTGCCCGGCCTCACCCTCACCTTCGTGCGAGTGCCCGGCCTCGCCCTCGTGCGCGTGGCCCGCCTCGTCGGCACCCTCCAGGCCGGAGGCCTCGACCGCGTCGACGACCGGGGCCCGGTTTCCGGAGGAGGAGATGAGCCCGGTCATGAACGCGTCGTAGCCGCCGCCGTTCATGACGATCAACTTGGCGTCACCGACGGTGACCGCGTCCTGCGGGGTCGCCTCGTAGCCGTGCGGGTCCACGTTCGGCGAGTCGATGATCGACTCGACCTGCACGTAGTTGCCGCCGACGGCGCGGGCGACGGCGCCCCAGGCGTCGGTCGAGGCGACGACGGCGGTCTGCGGGATGTCCGGGCTGGTCGGGGCGTCGATCTGGCCGGAGCCACAGGCGGACAGGCCCAGCGAGAGGGCCGCGAATCCGGCCACCAGCGCGGCCGGGCGGAGCGGGGAACGGGGCACGACCGAACTCCTATCAACGTATCGGCATGTATTTATCGAAAATCGTTCTCAAATTCACTCTACCGTCGTGCCGCGCTGCGAAGATGTGATCCCTGCGCCTGGGCCGGGGCGGGCTTTCACCCGGGTGACGGCGCCGCTACCGTGCGAGGCGTGACCGGCCCCCAGCACACGCGGCGTCCGGCGACGCTCGCGTCGCTGGCCGCCGAACTCGGCGTCTCCCGGACGACCGTCTCCAACGCCTACAACCGGCCCGACCAGCTCTCCGCGCCGCTGCGCGAGCGTGTCCTGGAGGCGGCACGGCGGCTCGGCTACCCCGGTCCGGATCCGGTCGCCCGCTCGCTGCGCACCCGGCGGGCCGGCGCCGTCGGGCTGCTGCTCACCGAGGCGCTGAGCTACGCCTTCCGCGATCCGGGGGCCACCGGCTTCCTCGAGGGCCTGGCGCTGGCCTGCGAGAAGGCGGGCACCGGGCTGCTGCTGGTGCCGGCCAGCCCGGAGCACTCCGACGTCGACTCCGTCTACCAGGCCGGGGTGGACGGCTTCGTCGTCTACTCGGTCAGCGAGGACGATCCGCACTTCCGCGCCGTGCTGCAGCGGCCGGTGCCGACCGTGGTGTGCGACCAGCCCGCCGGCGTCGAGGGCGTCGACCGGGTCGGGGTGGACGACCGCGCGGGCACCCTGGCGCTCGGCCGCTACCTGGTGGAGCTGGGGCACCGGCGGATCGGCGTGCTGTGCATGCGGCTCAGCTCCCAGCGGCACGACGGGCCGGTCGATCCGGAACGGCAGGGGCGCAGCACGTACAGCGTGCAACGGGAGCGGTTGGCCGGCCTGCGGGAGGCCTTCACCGAGGCCGGGGTCAGCTGGTCGGCGGTGCCGGTGATCGAGCGGTTCGAGCACTCCGCGGAGGCGGGTGCCGACGGCGCGGCGGCCCTGCTGGACGCGTACCCGGGGATCACCGCGGTCGTCTGCACCTCCGACATCCTCGCCCTCGGAGCGCTCGGCGAGGCCCGCGAGCGCGGCCTGCGGGTCCCCGAGGACCTGTCGATCGCCGGGTTCGACGGCGTGCCCGAGGCCGACCGGGTCGGGCTGACCACGGTCCGGCAGCCGTTCCGGGAGAAGGGCCGGGAGGCCGGGCGGCTGCTCCTGGAACGCGGCGACCGCAACGTCTCCGAGCACGTCACGCTGCCGACCGAGCTCGTCGTCGGGACCACGACCAGGGCGCTGCGGCAGTCGGGGGAGTTCTTCTCGGGATGGTGAGGCTGACCGGGCTCTTCCGGTACCCGGTGAAGTCGTGCCGCGGAACGCCCGAGGACCGGCTGCTGGTGGAGCGTGCGGGTCTCGCCGGGGACCGGCGCTGGATGGTCGTCGATCCCGGCGGCGTGATGGTCACCGGCCGCAAGCACCCTCGACTGGTCCTCGCGGTGCCGCGGCTGACCGGCGACGGCGGCCTGGAGGTGACCGGCCCCGGGCTCCCGGTGCTGCAGGTCGCCGAGCCGGACCCGGCCGTCGGGGCCGTCCCGGTGCGGGTGCACCGCTCGGACACCGCCGGTGTGCCCGCCGGACCTGGGCCCGACGAGTGGTTCTCCCGGCTGCTCGGCGCCGATGTGCGGTTGGTGCACCTGGACGACCCGGACCGCCGCCGCCCCGATCCCGAGTTCTCCGAGCCGCAGGACCGGGTGTCCTACGCCGACGGGTTCCCGCTGCTGCTCACCTCGCAGGGCTCCCTCGACGCGCTGAACGACCTGATCGCCGACGGCCCGAACGCCGCCGAGGGGCCGCTGCCGATGAGCAGGTTCCGGCCGAACGTCGTGGTGTCCGGGGCGGCGCCGTGGGCGGAGGACGGCTGGCGGCGGATCACGATCGGCGACGCCGCGTTCCGGGCGGTGAAGCCGTGCGCCCGCTGCGTGTTCACCACGGTCGACCCGGAGACGGCGGCCAAGGGCCGCGAGCCGATGGTCACCCTCGCGCGGCACCGCCGGGCCGGCACCGGCGTGCTGTTCGGCGTCAACCTGATCCCCGACGAGCCCGGCGCTGAGCTGCGGCTCGGCGCCGAGCTGAGCGTCACGGAGCAGGCTCGCTCCTGATTCCGTCAGCCCTGATTCCGTCAGCCCTGGTTCCGGCGGCCCTGATCCCCGCAGCCCTGGCGTCGGCGAGCCGGTGCAGCAGCCGTCCGAGCTCCTGCGGATCGGCGACCCGGTACCCGGCCGCGGTGTCGCCGTCGCCGACCTTGATCCCGACGTCGTCCCCGGTGAGCGTGCCGAACACGGTCTCGTCGGTGATGTCGTCCCCGGCGAACAGCACCGGACCGGCCCCGAGCGCCTCGCGCAGCGCGGCCACCGCGGCGCCCTTGGTGGTACGCAGCACGGTGAGGTCCAGTACGTCCTTGCCCGCGGTGGCCTCGATACCGTCGCGCACCCACTCGGCCCCGACCCGCTCCAGCAGCGCGGCACCGGCGGCCGGCTCCATCCCCCGCACGTGCACGGCGGCACCGGCGGGCTTGGTCTCCAGCCGGGAGCCCGGCGTGCCGTCGACGAGCTCGCGCAGGCCCTCGATCAGCGCGGAGCGCCGCCGGGCCTGGGCCTCGTCGAGCAGGCCGCCCCGGCCGAGCAGCGCGGAGAGCTGCGCGTCGAACTCGGCGCCGTGGCTGCCGACCAGCCCGATCGGCGGGCCGAAACCGGAGACGGCTGCGAGATCGTCGCGCCCGCGACCGGAGACGAGCACGACGGTCGTCGCGTCCAGGCCGGCGAGCCTGCGCACCGCGTCGGCGGACCCGGGCAGCGGGCGGGACGCCGACGGGTCGTCGACCAGTGGTGCCAGCACGCCGTCGAAGTCGAGCGTCACCAGCAGCCGGTCGGCGCCGGCGATGCGGTCGAGTGCGGCGGTGAGGCCCCCCGTCACTGCGAGACCTTCACGCCGAGTGCCTCCAGGAACGATCGCGCCCACCGGTCGACGTCGTGATCGAGCACCTGGCGGCGCAGCGTGCGCATCCGCTTGCGACCCTCGTCGACGTTCATGGTGAGCGCCGCGAACAGCGCCTCCTTGACCCCGTCGGTGTCGTGCGGGTTCACCAGCAGGGCGCTGGTGAGCTCGATCGCGGCGCCGGCGAACTCGGAGAGCACCAGCACGCCGCCGTCGTCGTGCCGGGCCGCGACGTACTCCTTGGCGACCAGGTTCATGCCGTCGCGCAGCGGGGTCACCAGCATGACGTCGGCGGTCAGGAAGAACGCGACCAGCTCCTCGCGGGGCAGCGAGCGGTGCAGGTAGTGCACGGGGGGATGGCCGACCCGGGCGAACTCGCCGTTGATCCGGCCGACCGAGAGCTCGATCTCGTCGCGCATCTGCTGGTAGTGCTCGACCCGCTCGCGTGACGGGGTGGCGAGCTGGATCATCACGGTGTCGATGGCCGACTCCGCTCCGCTGCGCGACGTGTCACCACCGGTGACCCGGTTCTCCTCCAGGAGCTCGTGGAACGCGCGCAGCCGTACGTCGATGCCCTTGGTGTAGTCGAGCCGGTCCACCCCCAGCACGATCCGCGCGGGGTTCCCGAGCTCCTCGCGGATCTGCGCGGCGCGCTTCAGGACCGGTTCGCTGCGCGACAGCTCGTCGATCTGCTTGGAGTCGATCGAGATCGGGAACGCGCCGAGCCGGACCTGGCGGCCCCCGTAGCGCACCACCTCGGGATCGCGGTCCGGCGTCGCGCCGGTCAGCTCCTGGGCGAGCCAGTGGAAGTTGCGGACACCGCCGTCGGTGTGGAAGCCGACCAGATCCGCGCCGAGCAGCCCCTCCATGATCCGGGTCCGCCACGGGAGCTGGCGGAACAGCTCCACCGGGGGGAACGGGATGTGCAGGAAGAACCCGATCCGCAGGTCCGGTCGCAGCTCGCGCAGCCGCCCCGGGACGAGCTGGAGCTGGTAGTCCTGCACCCACACCGTCGCGCCGTGCGCCGCGACCCGGGCGACCTCCTCGGCGAACCGCTGGTTGACCGCCGTGTACGCCCGCCACCAGTGCCGGTGGAACTGCGGCTGGGCGACGACGTCGTGATAGAGCGGCCAGAGCGTGCCGTTGGAGAAGCCCTCGTAGTAGTCCTCGACCTCCTGGGCGGAGAGCCGGACCGGGTAGAGCGACAGGCCGTCCTCGACCAGGGGCTCGACGTCGACGTCCGGCACGCCGGGCCACCCGACCCAGGCCCCCTCCCTGGCCCGCAGCGTCGGCTCCAGCGCCGTGACCAGGCCTCCAGGGCTGCGCTTCCATCCGGTACTGCCGTCCGGCCGACGTTCGTAGTCGACCGGCAGCCGGTTGGCCACCACCACCAGATCCGCCGCGGTCACCGGCTCGCCGTTGGTCACATACCCTCCTCGACGCGCGGGCCGCGGGCACGTCCCGGGCCCGCGGCCGAGCCTACTTCGACTCGGCGGGGGAGGCCGGGGTTCCGGCGGCGTCGGAGTCCACCGCGAGCATGTATCCGCTACCGGTGGAGGGGTTGTCCCCGGCGGTCGGCGTCTCCTCCGGCCTGCGCCGCGGGCGGGTCACGAACTGGCCCAGCGCCACACCGGACGCCAGCGCGAGGCCGATCGCCAGCGCGATGGTGACCGTCACCAGTCCTTCCGAGACGCCCTCCACGGCCAGCTGGTAGAAGCCGCGGTAGGCGGCCAGGCCGGGGAGCAGCGGGGTGACACCGGCCAGCGTCACCACCATCGGCGGGGTGTCGGTGCCGCGCCGGAGCAGCCCGGCCGCGAGACCGACGACCAGCGCCGCGGCCCCGGTCGCCGGCACCGCCCCGATCCCGAACACCTGGGTCAGCACGCCGTAGACCGCCCAGCTCGCCGCGCCGACCGCGCCGGCGATCGGCAGCGAGCGCAGCGGGGCGTACCCGGCGAGCGCGTAGAACGCGGCCGCGAGCGCCCCGGACATCACGGACAGACCGAACTGCCCCACGCTGGACGGGAGATCGCCGGACACCTCGATCGGCACGTCGAACTGGAAGCCCAGCTGCAGGCCGAGCACGACCCCGGTGAGCAGGCCGGCCGACAGCAGCGATATCTCCACGATCCTGGCCGCCGCTGTCAGGTAGTAGCCGGTCAGGGCGTCCTGCACGGTGGACACGACGCTCAGCCCGGACAGCAGCACGGTGATCCCGGCCGCGACGATGAACGACGGTCTGGTGCCGGCCGGGAACAGCCCGATCGAGATCAGCAGGATCGTCGAGGCGGTCACCAGGAACCCGCCGAGTGCCTGCTGGAAGAACGACGCGACCCCCCACCGGGCCAGCAGCCTGCCGATCCGGTCGATCACCGCCGTGGTGACGAAGGCCGCCGTCGCGGTGATCGGACCGCCGCCGAGCAGCAGCGCGATGGACGCGGCCAGGCCGGCCCAGCCGAACGTCGCGACCCAGCGCGGGTAGGGGTGCGGGCTGCGCACGACGTCCGACACCCGCGACGACGCCGCGCGGACGTCCAGCTCGCCCGCCTCCAGGTCACGGACGATCTGCTCGGTCTCGGCCAGCCGGGACAGGTCCAGGGTGCGGTAACGGACCAGCCGCATCGTGGTGACCGGATGGGCCGCGTTGCCGCGGTGGCAGCACATCGTGATCGAGGTGAACGTGATGTCGACGTCCACCGCGGGCAGCCCCGCGGCGTTGGCCAGCCGCAGCATCGTCGCCGTGACCTCGTCGACCGACTCGCCGCTGGACAGCTCGATCTCGCCGATCCGCATGCAGAGGTCGAGGACCTGCTGGACCTGGGCGTCGTCGGGGACCTGCGGGCCGAGCATCAGCATCGGCACGGTCGAGGGGCCGGGTGTCAGCAGCCGTTTCGCGTCCCGCCGCAGGGCACCGCGCAGTCGCCGCGCGAACCTGTCGGCGGTCGGGGTGTCCTCGGCCACGGTCGGCTCACCTCTCCTCTGCTCGTGCGGCCTCCCAGGCTAGGGATGCCTTCGGGCCGGGCGACGGCGGCACGGCTGCATGCGTCCTGTGCGACGGGTGGGAAGGCCGGGAGGTTGCGATCGGGGCGGGGAGCTAGGCTGGAATCACCTGCCGGTGTAGCTCAGTGGTAGAGCAACTGTCTTGTAAACAGTAGGTCGTCGGTTCGATCCCGACCACCGGCTCCGCTCCTCCTCACCTGCTCGTCGGGTGCGACCCCGCCGGACTCCGTCAGCCGAGCCGTCGAACCCGTCCGCCGGCCGGAGGGATCGGTGCGCAGCAGGGATCATCCGGTTCGGGTGCCGGAGCGACGCCGATGTGATGCCGCCCACCGCCACGAGGGCCGACGGTGAGCCCGGGCAGGCGCCGGATCCGGGCGGCGCGGACCGCGTTGAGGACGACCAGGACCTCGGCGGCCTCGTGGACGACGACAACGGTGGCCAGGCCGAGCACGCCGAGGGCGGCGAGCGGGATGAGCGTGCCGATGATCAGCAGTGAGAAGCCGACGTTCTGCAGCATGATGGCCCGCGCGCGGCGTGCGTGAGCGAGATTCTGGGGCAGGTGGCGCAGATCCTCACCCATGAGCGCGACGTCCGCGGCCTCGATCGCGACGTCGGTGCCCATCGCGCCCATGGCGATGCCGACATCGGCGGTGGCGAGAGCGGGGGCGTCGTTGACGCCGTCGCCGACCATGGCGACGGGGCGGCCGCGGGCGATGTCGGCCAGCAGCGTGGCCTTGTCCTCGGGCCGTAGTTCGGCGTGGACGGTGTCGATGCCGGCCTGCCGGGCGAGGGAGCGGGCCGTGCGCCGGTTGTCGCCGGTGAGCATGGCGACCTCGATGCCGAGATCACGGATCCGCCGGACGGCGTCGGGTGCCTCGTCGCGCAGCTCGTCGCGGACCGCGACCGCGCCCAGCAGCGCCCCGTCGCGTTCGAGCAGGACCACGGTGGCGCCCACGTTCTGCAAGTGTGTCAGGTCGTGGGCGAGTGGGCCGGGGGCGATCCAGCCGGGCTTGCCGAGCCGCAGGGCCGCCCCGTCCCGGGTTCCGGTGAGGCCGTGGCCCGCCACGGCGGTGACGTCGTCGGCGGGAACGACCGTGATGGCCCGTGCGGGATCTTCGGCTGCGTCGAGGACGGCGCGGGCGAGCGGGTGTTCGCTGCGGGCCTCCAGCGCGGCAGCGACCTCGAGGACCTCGCGCTGTTCGTGCCCGTCGGCGGCCAGGACGTCGACGACCTCGGGCCTGTTGCGGGTGAGGGTGCCGGTCTTGTCGAGGGCGATCGCCCGGATGCGGCCCAGTTCTTCCAGCGCGGCTCCGCCCTTGACCAGGGCGCCGTGCCGGCTCGACGCTCCGATCGCGGCGACGACGGTCAGCGGCACCGAGATCGCGAGTGCGCACGGGGACGCGGCGACGAGGACGACCAGTGCTCGTTCGATCCACACCCCGGGGTCGCCCAGCAGCGATCCGATCGTGGCGATGAGCGCGGCGAGCACCATGATGGCGGGCACCAGTGGGCGGGCGACGCGGTCGGCGAGGCGCTGTCCGGAGCCCTTGCGTTCCTGGGCCTGTTCGACGATGTGCACGATCCGGGCCAGTGAGCTGTCCGAGGCCGGGGCGGTGACCTCGATCTCGATCGCCCCGCCGCCGTTGATGGTTCCCGCGTGCAGGATGTCGCCGGGGCCGGCCTCGACCGGGACGGACTCCCCGGTGATCGCGGAGGTGTCGAGGTTGGTCCGTCCTCTGCGGACGACGCCGTCGGTCGCGGCGCGCTCGCCGGAGCGGAGCACGAGGAGATCACCGACGACGAGGTCGTCGGGGGAGACCGTGACCTCGCGGCCGTCGCGGATCACGGTGGCCGTGGGGGGCACCAGACCGAGCAGCGCTCGAAGTCCGCGCCGGGTCTTCGTGACCGCGTAGCGCTCGAGGCCCTCGGCGATCGAGAACAGGATTCCGAGCAGCGCCGCCTCGGCGATCTGTCCGAGGGCGACCGCCCCGATCGCGGCGATGGTCATCAGGGTGCCGACACCGATGCGGCCCCGGCACAGGCTCCGCAGCGCGCCGGGAGCGAAGGTCGACGCCGCGATGACGGCGGCAGTGAGCTCGATCCCGCCGATCAGGAGCGTCGGCCCGCCGGTCGTGACACCGATCGTCCAGGCGACCGCGATCAGGAGCGCCGCGACGGCGGCGCGTTGCAGCTCCCGGATCTGCCGGACACGGGCAGGTCCCTCGTCGATCTCCGGGGGCGAGCCCGTCGTCGTCCCGGGGCCGCAGCAGGCGTCAGGCACGATCGCCTCCGTCGGCGGGAACGTCCTCGTCGAGGTCCAGCAACGCGCCCAGTACCGTCACTCCTCGGCCGGACAGCCGGTACATCACCATCCGGCCGTCCTTGCGGGAGGTCACGACGCCTGCGCCGCGCAGCTGCCGCAGATGGTGGGACACCAACGCCTGCGAGCCCCCGACGATCCACGCCGTGTCGCAGACGCACAGCTCGTGCCCGGTCAGCAGGGCCATCGCGATCCGCAGTCGCGTCGGGTCCCCCAGTCCTCGTGCGACGCCGGCGGCGGGTTCGAGACCCGCCGCTCCCGGCAGCTGCGCGCGGATCAGCTCCGCGCGGGGCAGGTCCAGGCACAGCAGCTCACAGCGGTCGTCAGCAGGCACACAAACAATCTAATGCTTGTCGATATATTTGTACATCGCGGAGCTCGTTGATCGGTTCCCCTCGTGGTCGCTCGGGGACGTCGCGGCGTTGCCGCCGAACACCATGGTCTCCCTCGAGCAGATCAGCACCCTCGATGCAGACGTGATCTTCGCGGTCTCACAGGACGGTTCCCCGATGGAGGAGATCCCCGGGTGGGGCAACCTGACCGCGGTCCGCAACGGCACCGCACAGCAGCTGGATCTGGGCGGGTCGATCTCGTTGCTGGCGCCGAGCCTGCTGAGCATCGATCACTTCCTCGACACCGCGGAACCGACGTTCGCCGCGATGGACGGAGTCGCGGCGGGGTGACCCGGCGCAGCGGCTGCGGCGCGGGGGCACCCCGCGTGGTGCCGGTTGTTGCCCGGTCGTCCGCTCAGACCTCGTTGTTCCAGACGTCGGCTGCCCAGCGCCCTTCGTCGCCCGGTCGCAGGGCGACCTCGCGCGCCTCGGTGAGCACGAGGCCCCAGTCCGCGTCGCGGCCCGAATCCCACGCCGCGAGCAGGCACGGCTCGCCGAACCCGAGGTCGTTCAGTCGGCGGACGAAGACGGTGTGCTCGGCGGCGCCGCTCGGGCGGTGACCGAGGGCCTGCTCGTCGGACCGGAGGCCGGGCGGGCGTAGCGGCCCGCCCGTCAGGCGCGGCCCGGCTGCAGGTGCCGGCCGAGGAAGTCCTCGACGTACCCCAGCACGGTGTCCGGGTGGCTCTCGATCAGGAAGTGTCCCCCGCCGGGGACCAGGTGGATCTCGGCGTCCGGCAGGTCGGTGGCGAACGCCCGGGCGCCGGCCGGGCCGAAGATCTCGTCGTTCTCGCCCCACACGGCGAGCAGCGGGACCTGCGTCTCCCGGAACCAGGCGTGCAGCTGCGGGTAGAGCGGCGGGTTCGTCGCGTAGTCGCGGAACAGGCTCAGCTGGGCCCGTTCCGCGCCGGGGCGGGCCATCGAGGCGGCGTCGACGGTCCAGGTGTCCGGGTCGACGAGCTCCGGACGGTGCACGCCGTGCAGGTACTGCCACCGGATGGCGGGTTCGCCGAGTGCGGCGCGCGCCGCCGGCTCGGTGTCCGGTCCGGGGTTCTTCGCGTAGGCCCACACCGGCGCCCAGAAGTCCTCGACGAATCCGGCGTCGTAGGCGTTGCCGTTCTGGCTGATCACGGCGGTGACCGACGTCGGCCGGCGCAGCGCGAGCCGCCAGGCGATCGGCGCCCCGTAGTCCTGCACGACGAGCGCGAACCGGTCCACGCCCAGCTCGTCGAGCAGCGCCTCGGTGACGTCGGTCAGGGCGTCGAAGGTGTAGTCGAACGCGTCGGTGCCGGGTGTGTCGGAGTGGCCGAACCCGATGTGGTCCGGCGCGATCACCCGGTAGTGCTCGCCGAGCGCCGGGATCAGTGCCCGGTACATCCGTGAGCTGGTCGGGAACCCGTGCAGCAGCAGCACGACCGGCGCGTCGCGGTGCCCGGCCTCGCGGACGAACACCCGGTGCCCGGCGACCTCGTGATGGCGGTACTCGACCTCGGCCGTCCTCGTCATTCCAACCTCCTATAACTATTTAGATGGTTAGAACCAAGCACGGTCGGCGGTCCGCGTCAAGCCGGACCGGCGGCTACCCTGGGCCGATGCCCGACGTCCGTCCGCTCACCGGGGAACCGCTCCCGCTGGATCTGCTCAACACCCGGTGGATCGAGAGCGGGACCGAGCGGGATCTGCTGGCGACGCCGGAGGGGGCCGCGTCCTGGCTCGCCGGGCACGGGTTCGACGGGCCTGCGGGCGAGCCGGTGACCGCGGCGCTACGGCGGGCCCGCGCCGTCATGACCGATCTGCTGGACGAGCCGGGTACCGGCACCGCGATCGCGTTCGACGAGCTCCTCGCCCGCGGCAGGCTGCGCCGCGGCTACGGCCCCGGCGGCGCCGTCACCCGCCCGGAGACCGGCGACCCGGCCTGGCTGCCGGCCTGGACCGCGGCCGAGGCACTGCTCCGGCTGCTGGAGACGCGCCCGGAACGGGTGCGCCGCTGCGCGCACGACGGCTGTGTCCTGCACTTCCTCGACACCACCCGGAACGGGACCCGGCGCTGGTGCTCGATGGCGTCGTGCGGCAACCGGTCGAAGTCGAACCGGCACTACGCCCGCACCCGCGGCGGGCCGGACGCCTGACCCGGAGGATCAGGGCAGCAGCCGGTACCGGCGCGCCTGCACGACCGCAGCGCGCCGGTTCGTCGCGTGCAGCTTCCCGAGCAGGCTCTTGACGTGCCCCTTCACCGTGTACAGCCCGACGCCGAGTGCGGTCGCGACGTCCCGGTCGCCCAGCCCGGCGGCCACCAGCGCCAGCACGTCGCGTTCCCGCGGGGTGAGACGCACCGCGGGACCGGTGCGGTCGTCCGGCCCGGGCACCAGCTGCTCGGCGGCGGCGCGCACGGCGCCGGCGAGCGGCTCGTCGTCGAGCCGCGCGGCGAGTGCGCACAGCTGCGAGTAGGCGTCCTGCACGCGGGTGCGCAGCTCGGCGGCGTCGTCGAGTCCCTCGTCGCCGGTGCGGACGACGGCGGTCACCGCCAGCTCCTGCTCGAGCGCCCTGGCCTCCTCGACGACGACGTCGAGCACCCGGTCCAGACCCTGGTGCGGGGTCCGGTGCGAGGCGTAGAGCACCGCGACCGGGCGCCGGGCGACCACCACCGGCACCGCGGCGAGCGCGCGCAACCGCTCGGCGCGGATGATCGCGTCGTACCGGTGGGTGATCATGCCGTTCGCGACGTAGTCCGGTACCGCCAGCGCGCGCTGCCGCGCCACGACCCGCCCACCGAGCCCCTGCCCCGGCTCCAGGGTCGTCCCGCGCAGCGGCCCGACGACCTCGCCGTCGAAGTGCTCCAGCAGCACCCCGCCGGGGCCGACCCGGCCGCCGAAGGCGAGCGAGCTGCCGGTGCTCCGCCGGATCCTGGCCAGTGCCCGGCCGATGCTCGCGGGCAGGGTGTTGTCCGGGAATGGGGCCGTGCCGCTACCCCTCGTCGGAGGGTGGGCATCGACGCTCGGCACGACCACAGTCTCGCCCGGTACGAGCGGGGCATTCAAGACGCAGTCGAGGAGCAGTCATGTCGGACGTCGCCGAGACCCTCAGCCGCTGGCTGCAGGAGTACGGATCACCCGGCGCGAACGCGGCGGAGCTGCTGTGCGACCGGCACGACCCGGCCGCCGTCGCCTTCCGGTTCGTCGACGTCGCCGCCGACGGGGACCCGTCCTGCACCACGACCACCTACGGCGACCTCGCCGAGGGGTCCCGGCGGCTCGCCACCGCGCTCGCCGGGCGCGGGATCCGGCGTGGTGACCGGGTCGCGGTCCTGATGTCCAAGCGCCCCGAGCTCGTGCTCACCCTGCTCGCGATCTGGCGGCTCGGCGCGGTGCACGTCCCGCTGTTCACAGCCTTCGCCGAGGGGGCGATCCGGCTGCGGGTGGAGAGCGCAGGCGTCCGGCTCGTCGTCACCGAGCCCGCGGAACGGCCGAAGCTCGACGCCCTGGACGGCCTCGACGTGCTCGTCACCGGGGACGCGTTCGACGAGCTGGTCGCCGGCAGCCGGCCGTGGGCCGACGCCGAGGCGGTCGGTGGCGACGGGGCGCTGCTGCAGCTCTACACCAGCGGCACCACCGGGAAGCCGAAGGGTGTGGTGGTGCCGGTGCGGGCGCTCGCCTCCTTCCACTGTTACCTGCACCATGGGCTCGGCGTCACCCCGGACGACGTCTACTGGAACGCCGCGGATCCCGGCTGGGCCTACGGGCTGTACTACGGCATCGTCGCCCCGCTGCTGGCGGGGCGGGCCAACCTGCTGTTCCGGGGGAACTTCACACCGGCCTCCACGGTGGCGGTGATGCGCACCTTCGGCGTCACCAACTTCGCCGGCGCCCCCACGATCTACCGCGCGCTGAGCAAGAGCGGCGCGGTCGAGGGGGTCACGCTGCGCCGGGCGTCGTCGGCCGGTGAACCGCTCACCCCGGACGTCGTGGCCTGGGGGGAGAAGACCTTCGGGACCCCGATCCGGGACCACTACGGCCAGACCGAGCTCGGCATGGTGATCGGCAACCACTGGCACGAGGACGTCGTGCACCCCATTCGGGACGGTTCGATGGGCCGGGCGCTGCCCGGGATCACCGCGGACGTCGTCGGGGGCCAGATCGCGATCGACGCGACCGCCAGCCCGCTGTTCTGGTTCGCCGGCTACCACGAGGCGCCGGAGCGGACCGCCGAGCGGTTCACCGGGGACGGGCGCTGGTACCTCACCGGCGACACCGGACGGGTCGACCCCGACGGCTACTTCTTCTTCGCCGCCCGCGACGACGACGTGATCCTCGCCGCGGGCTACCGGATCGGCCCGTTCGACGTCGAGAGCGTGTTGATCACCCATCCGGAGGTCACCGACGTCGCGGTGGTCGGACGGCCCGATCCCGAGGGCATCCGGGGCGAGGTCGTCGAGGCGTTCGTGGTCACCGCGGCCGGGGTCACCGCCGACCGGCACCAGGCGCTGGCCGGTGAGCTGCAGGCACTCGTCCGGGACGGCTACTCCCGGCACGCCTACCCGCGGACGGTGCACTTCGTGCCGGAGCTCCCGAAGACTCCCAGCGGCAAGATCCAGCGCTACCTGCTGCGCGACCGCTGAGCATCCGGCGCGGGATTCCGCTCCCGGAACGACCGGACGGCGGCCACGACAGCGGTCGAGACGCCGGCCGGGTCCAGGCACGGGCAGGTCCCGCAGAACGGCGGCGGCCCGCCCGGTGGGGTGGTCCGGAACGCCAGGCAGCAGGCCCGGCGGGACACCGTCATCCAGGGGGCGCCGTCGACGTCGACGGTCCCGACCGTGACGAGCCGGTCCAGATCGGCGCGTCCCAGCAGGTCACGTGTCTGCGTGACGAGCCGGTCGGGATCGCGCCGGTGCCACGACAGGTGCAATGCGCTCAGCGCCACCGCGTGCGCGACCGAACCGCGCAGGACGCGCCGCCCGGCCCGGGTCCTGGCGGCCAGCTCGTCGGCGAGCGGGAGCAGGCTCCCGGTCAGCAGGCCGGCGCAGAGCGCGGCCGGATCGGCCCGGGCCGCGATCCCGGGTTCGGCGAACGCCAGCCAGCCGGGCACCTGCTCGTCCGGGCCGAGCGCGACGTTGCCGGGCCGTGCGTCGAGCAGCGTGTCGAGTTCGTGGAACGCGGCCAGCACCGGGGCGGCCAGCCGCAGCGCGTAGCGGTCCAGCAGCAGCACCGCGGCGACCGCCCGGCCGGGTGCGGACCGGTCGGCGGCGGCCCGGGCCAGGGTGTCGTCCAGCCGGGAGCCGAGCGCGACGGCGGCGGGCGTCCAGCCGGGCGGGCGCCCCGAGCGCGCGACGAACCGGTCGCCCAGCGGGATGCGGGCGACCGGCACGGTGCCGGGGGCCGACGGGAAGATCATCGGGACGGGCCCGGCCCGCGGGGAGCGCGGACCGGGCCGCCGGCGTCGTCGCTCAGGACCGGGCCGGATCGACCGTCACCGGTTCCCGGCGGGCCTCGTGATGGTTCGCGTTGCGCGGCGTGGCCAGCACCTGGCGGGTGCGATCGTCGAGTGCGGCCGAGTCGGACAGCGCGCCGCTCGCGGCGAGGGTGTGCTCCAGCGCCTCGAGCCAGTGCAGGTAGTAGCTCCACGGCTCGCCGCCGTCGCCGGCCTCCCACTGCCGGATCGAGTCGATCAGCGACAGCTGGAACTCGCTCCACTCGTAGTGGCCCTCGTGGTGGGCTGCCACCGCCATCGCGAACGCCCGCAGCTCCCACGGCTCGGAGAACGGCCGGTCCGCGCCCGGCATGTCGCAGACGAGCTTCTGCACCCGGCGCCGGGCGTCGCCCAGCTCGGTGGCGTCGCTGCGGATCCCGGTGCTCGTGCCGCTCATGCCGCGGCCCCGACCGGACGCGGCGCGCCGACCCCGATCATCGAGTCACGGGTGACCAGGGCGGCGAGCTCGTCCTCGGAGAGGTGCTCGCTGCCCGCGGGGCGCTGCGGGAGCACCCAGTAGCGCAGCTCGGAACTGGAGTCCCAGACCCGGATCTCGACCGAGTCGGGCACCGGGAAGTCGAAATCCTCGGCGAGCACGGTGCGCGGTTCCCGCACGATCCGGGCCCGGAACGGCGGCGCCTTGTACCAGTTCGGGGGCAGGCCGAGCACCGGCCACGGGTAGCAGGAACACAGCGTGCAGACGATCACGTGGTGGACGGTGTCGGTGTTCTCGACGGCCACCATCTCCTCACCCTGCAGGCCGCCGACGCCCAGCTCGCGGCAGGCGGCCGAGGCGTCGGCGAGCAGCCGCTCCTTGAAGGCCGGGTCGGTCCACGCCCTGGCGACGACCTTCGCGCCCAGCTGCGGGCCGACCTCGTTCTCGTAGACCTCGGCCAGCCGGTCGACCGCCGCGGTGGTCATGACGCCCTTCTCGATGAGCAACGCCTCCAGGGCCTTGACCCGGGCGGTGATCTCCTCCTGCGAGCGGAGTGCGGTGTCGGTGGGCTTCACGGTCATGGTTCAGACTCCCTGGGTGGCGGGGACGAGCGTGAGGTACGGCTCCCACACGTCGAAGTAGTTGGCGCCGTTCGGGTCCGCGTACTCGGCGCCCCACAGCTCGGTGGCCTCGAACCGCACGGTGTAGAGGTGCTCGGGGCAGTCGCCGAGCCCGTTGCCCGCGGTGTCGGGGTAGAGATACGTGCCGTGCGCCGCACTGATCACGCCGCGGCGCCCGCGGATGTAGCGGGCCCGGCGGGTGTGGCCGTACGGGCTCTCGGAGGAGATGACGACCTCGTCGCCGACCGAGAACTGCGCGACCTTGTCCGACTCGCGGTGGGCCGGGAACCCGTTGGTGACCGCCCAGTCGACGAACTCGACGATCTCGGTGTCGGTCTCCCGCTGGGGCAGCGGCGCGTCCGGGTTCTCCAGGTAGTACGTCGTCCGCGCCTCCAGCTCGGCCGGGTCCAGCATGCCCGCGGCCGCGGCGTAGTGCTCGACCGAATGCGCCCAGTGCTCGTAGTAGTTCGAGATCAGGTACTCACCCGGCTCCATCTTCTCGATGCCGTGCCGGAACTGGTCCACGTTGAACAGCCCGGCCCGGGCGCTCTGCGCGAACATCGAGAAGGCGCGCTTCTCCCAGTCCGCACGGAACACCGGCTCGGACATGTGGTCGTTGTCGACCTTGCCCAATCCGTCGGTGCCGCCGAGGTCGAAGACTCCGTTCACTGCTGTTCTCCTACGGTCGTGAGCGCCGGCGGGGCGGGAAAGCCGCCGACGGCCTGCTCGAAGGTGTGTGCGACGCGCAGCACGGTCGCGTCGTCGAAGCGCTTGCCGACGATCATCAGACCGGCCGGTAGCCGGTCCACCAGGCCGGCCGGCACGCTCGCCGCCGGATGCCCGGTGACGTCGAACGGGGCGCAGTTGCCGATCATCCCGAGCGCGGTGGGCAGGTAGCTGTCCAGGCCGGCGTCGAGCCCGATCAGCTCCGGGGCGGTGTAGGGCAGGGTCGGCATGACCAGCACGTCGTAGCTGCTCAGCGCGGCGTCGTAGGCCGCGCGCAGGTCGAGGGCCAGGTTGCGGGCCATCGCGTAGTACGAGCCGCCGCCGTGCCCGAAGGTGTAGCCGCCGGACAGGCCGACCAGCTTGACCGTCTTGGACAGCTCCGCGCCGCGTTCGATCCGCTGCCGCGCGTAGTGCGCGATCAGCTCGGGATCGTAGAGACCGGGGTAGTTCATCCCGTAGGCGTTGCCGGTGACCATCTGGTACGCGGCACCCTCGGTGGCGATGACGTTCCAGACCGCCATGCCGTCGAGGTGCCAGGGGATCGACACCTCCTCGGCGGTCAGTCCTGCCTCGCGCAGGGCGCCGATCGCCTCCCGCACGGTCCGGTCGACACCCGGGTCGCTCTCCGGGCGGCCGAAGCCCTCGGTGACGATCCCGATCCGCAGCCCGGCCGCCGACTCGCCGAGTGCGGCGAGGTAGTCGACCGGCTCCAGCGAGGTGGGCTGGCGGGCGTCGAGCCCGTCGACGCCGGCGAGCACGCCGAGCATCAGGGCCGCGTCGGAGACGGTCCGGGTGATCGGTCCGAGATGGTCGATCGTCGCCTCGATCGGGAACGCCCCGGTGTAGGGCACCAGACCGTGCGTCGGCTTGTGTCCGACCGTGCCGGAGAACGCGCTGGGGATGCGGATGGAGCCGCCCTGGTCGCCGCCGACGGCCAGATCGACCGCGCCGCTGCCGACCAGCGCGGCGCTGCCGCTGGACGAGCCGCCTGCCGCCCGCGAGGGGTCCCAGGGGTTGCGCACCGGCCACGGCCGGGAGGTGAAACTGGCGCCGGAGAAGCACAGGTCCTCGCAGACCGCCTTGCCGGTGATCGTCGCCCCGGCGGCGAGCAGCCGGGTCGCGACGGTGGCGTCGCGGAGCGGGACGAAGCCCTCGACGGTCGCCGAGCCGTTGGTCATCGGGACCCCGGCGAGCGAGATGTTGTCCTTGAGGGCGACGGTCCGCCCGGCGAGCGGGCCGTCCGCGGCGCCGGGCACCGACGTCGTCACGTACCAGCCACCGAGTGGGTTGTCGGCCGGTTCGGCCCAGGCGCGCTCCGGCGCCTCGGGCGCGGAGGCCCGGTAGAGCTCCTCGACCCGGTCGGTCGCGCTGAGCGTCGCGGTCACGGCGGGCCCGAACTCGGCGAGCTCGGCCTCGGACAGCCCGAACGCGTGCTGGGAGTTGATCGCCGCGAGTTGCGCGGGATCGGGGGGTGGAATCGCCATCGAGCGGTACTCCTCACATCCGGGGGGATGCGAGAAAGCTAAGGAGCCCGCACTGTCATGTCAATGTTTGTCGACGCGTTGACAGGAGATCTGATGTGGACGACAAGCGCCCGTCATCTGTCCGAGATCAGGACCGGCCCTCGACATCGGACATCGACCCGAAGGTGGACCCGCGGGCCGCGGCCAGGTAGAGCGGCTGCTCCATGTGATGGCTGCCCTCCAGCGCGATGGTGCCGCGCGGCACCTCGTAGCGGCCCCGCCGGATCTCGTCGGCCACCGGCGTCGGCTCGGTGGACCGGACGTGCCGCGCCGCGGCCGCCCACACGTGGATCGCCTCGAACATCGACTCGGACAGGCTGGACAGCGGCGGCGCCCAGCGGCCGAACCGCTCGCGGTAGCGCTCCAGCAGCGTCCCGTTGCGTTCGGTCTGCAGGTGCTGGAAGTAGCCGGACACCCCGTGGATGCCTTCGGACGCCTCGAACCCGATCCGTTCCAGGGTGGCCTCGTCCATCGCCGGGCCGAGGCTGACGGTGTGGTCGCGCAGGCCCATCGCATGGCACTGTCGCTCGAACGCGGCCGCGTCGGCGCCGACGAAGGTGTCCAGCACGATGTCGGCCCCGGCGGCGGCGATCCGCTCGATCAGCGGGCCGAAGTCGCGGGCGCCGAGCGGGGCGTAACCCTCGCCGACCAGCACGGCGCCGCTGTCCGGGAGCACCTCGCGGGCGACCCGGTTCACCGCCCGCGGCCAGACGTAGTCGTTGCCCGCCAGGAACCAGCGCCGCCCGCCGGCCGACTGCATCAGCGGCCGGGCCGCCAGCGTGATCTGGGTGTGCGGCCGCTCCCCGAGCCGGATCCGCAGCCGCGACTCGCCACCGCCCTCGTTCATGTTGGTGTGCACGACCAGCACGTCCCGGCCGGTCAGCGCCGCGGACACCGCCTGGTAGGTCGCCGACGTCGTCATCAGGAAGATCGTCCGGCAGCCCGCACGGGCGAGTCGCAGCGCCTCCAGGGCGCCGGTGCCGGGATCGGTCGCGTCGTCGGCGTGCAGCAGCTCGACCGGGTGCCCGTCGATCCCGCCGTCGGCATTGACCTCGTCGACCGCGAGGGCGGCGACGTTGGCCACGGCCGAGGCGAACAGGCTCCCCGAGCCGGACCGGCTGGTGAGGGCGCCGATCCGGGGGCCGGTGGCGGCGCTGTCGCGCACCGGGTGCCCGCGCCGGCGCATCAGCCACTCCATTCCCTGGGCGTCGATCCCGGCGTCGAGCCGGATCCGGGTGCCGCCCGGGGCCGCGGCGAAGCGCAGCCGGATGCGACCCCGCCACGGCTGGTCGTGGGTGATCGTGATCATGTGCGGCCTGCGGAGGCCGCTGATCCGGCCGAGGACGTCGACCGGAGGGCCCTCGCCGATGGGTGCCTGCAGGGTCACCGGCTGGCCCAGCGCGACCCGGTCGCAGTGCGCACCGAACAGCCAGCCGCCGCCGTCGCGGCCGAACCGATCGAAGACGACACCGGGTGCGACGGCGGCGAACTCCTCCACCGCGACCGCGATCGTCCCCATGTCGGCGGGCGGGGTGCCGATCAGCGGGGTCCGGTGGCGCGCCGGGTCACCCGGCTGCCTCCTGCCGTCCGGCCGCGTTCTCCGCAGCGGACCGGGCCTCGCCGAGCGAGGACTGGAAGAGGCTCCTGAGCAGCGCGATCACGTCGGCCGCGGCGCCGCCGGGCTCGATCGAGTAGTAACGGAACCGGCCGGACCGGCGCTCGCTGACCAGGCCGGCGATCCGCAGCACCCGCAGGTGGGTGGAGACCGCGGTCCGGCCGACCGAGGTGATCCGGTCCGCGAGCTCGCCGGCGCTGCACTCGTCGCTCTCGGCCAGCACCGTCAGGATTCGGCGGCGGACCGGATCGGCGAGCGCGTCGAAGGCGAGACCGGCGTCCCGGCCGCCCCCGGCGAACGCGTCAGGATCCGTTGACATGCCAAGGAGTCTAACCGGGGTGCGGCGCTGCGTGTGGGTAACCCGGCACACTCCCGCCGGCGGCAGCGGGGCGAGCAGTCGATCGCGGTGATCCGTCGGACCCTTCCCCGGGCCCCGGGAATGGGTATCGTCCTCCCGACAACTGAAGATCGGGCTGTACGAGCCCGCGCGGAAGAGACCTGTCGGACGACGCGGCACCCCTGGTGCCCGGGCAGGCACCGGAGGAGCAAGCACCCCGCCAAACTCTCAGGTACCCCCCACCGCCCGGGCCAGGCCACTCTGGAAAGCAGGCGTCGGACACGCCTCGCCGATGGTGTAAGCCGGTCGTGCGCCGGTGAATCTCTCAGGCTCGGGACAGAGGGGGATCGTGTGGGCGGCACCGTCCACGCGTCACACCCGGGGTGACCACCACGATGACCGAGCTCGATCAGCGCCGGCCCGAGCTGCCGCGTTCCGCGTTGCACGACACGCCCGCCGCACCCCGCGCGGCCGTCAGCGACCTCCGCCGGCCGGGCGATACCGGTCCGGTACGGCAGCGACCTCCCCGGGCGCCACGCGCCGCGGCGCCGGCCGGCCCTCCGGTGCTCCCCGCCGCCGGCGAGGTGACCGGCGGCGTGCTGTCCCCGACTCTGCACCACCCGGTCGCGATCGCCGTCGGCGATCGGGCAGTCTCGGAGCCCGGCACCGCGCTCGCCGTCGACGTCCGAGGCTGGTCCGAACCGGTCGACGTCGACCTGCCCATCCACACCCGTTCCGAGTGAGAGGACCCGACATGTCAGTTCCCGACGACCTGCGCTACACCGAGCAACACGAGTGGGTACGGGTCGAGGGTGGCACCGTCACCGTCGGCATCACCGCGCACGCCGCCGAGGCGCTGGGCGACGTCGTGTTCGTGCAGCTGCCCACGGCGGGCGACGCCGTCACCGCGGGCGAGGCCTGCGGTGAGATCGAGTCCACCAAGTCGGTGAGCGACCTGTTCGCCCCGCTCGACGGGACCGTCACCGCCGTCAACGACGCCCTCGACGACGCGCCCGAGACCGCGGGCGAGGACCCCTACGGCAGCGGCTGGTTGTTCCGGGTCGAGCCCGGCGACGCCGGCGTCCCCGAGCTGCTGACCGCCGCCGAGTACCGCTCGCTGACCGAGGAGAAGAGCGCGTGAGCGACACCTTCACCGCATCACTGGCCGACGTCGACCCGGAGGTCGCGAAGGCCGTCGACGCCGAGCTGAACCGGCAGCGCGACACCCTGGAAATGATCGCCTCGGAGAACTTCGCCCCGGTCGGGGTGCTGGAGGCCCAGGGCTCGGTCCTGACCAACAAGTACGCCGAGGGCTACCCGGGCCGGCGCTACTACGGCGGCTGCGAGCACGTCGACGTCGTCGAGCAGCTGGCGATCGACCGGGCCCGCGAGTTGTTCGGCGCCGAGTACGCCAACGTGCAGCCGCACTCCGGTGCGCAGGCCAACGCGGCCACGATGGCGGCGCTGCTGCAGCCAGGCGACGGGATCCTCGGCCTCGACCTGGCGCACGGCGGGCACCTCACGCACGGCATGAAGCTCAACTTCTCGGGCCGGCTCTACCGGGTCTCGGCCTATCACGTCGACGCCACGACCGGCCTGGTCGACATGGCCGAGGTCGAGCGCGTCGCCCGCGCCGAGCAGCCGAAGATGATCATCGCGGGCTGGTCGGCGTACCCGCGTGAGCTGGACTTCGCCGAGTTCCGGCGGATCGCCGACGAGGTCGGCGCGCTGCTCATGGTGGACATGGCGCACTTCGCCGGGCTGGTCGCGGCCGGGGAGCACCCGAGCCCGGTGCCGTGGGCGGACGTCGTCACCACCACCACACACAAGACGCTCGGCGGCCCGCGCGGCGGGCTGATCCTGGCCCGCGCCGAGCACGCGAAGAAGCTGTCGTCCGCGGTGTTCCCCGGCCAGCAGGGTGGCCCGCTGGAGCACGTGATCGCGGCCAAGGCGGTCGCGTTGCGGATCGCGGCCACCGAGGAGTTCGCCGAGCGCCAGCGGCGCACCGTGCAGGGCGCCCGGCTGCTCGCCGAGCGGCTGGTGGCCCAGGACTGCGCGGACGCCGGCATCCGGGTGCTCACCGGCGGCACCGACGTCCACCTGGTGCTGGTCGACCTGGTGAACTCCGAGCTGGACGGCCGGGCCGCCGAGGACCGGCTGCACGACGTCGGGATCACCGTGAACCGCAACGCGGTGCCGTTCGACCCGCGCCCGCCGATGATCACCTCCGGGCTGCGGATCGGTACCCCGGCGCTGGCCACCCGCGGGTTCGACGCCGATGACTTCCGTGAGGTCGCGGACATCGTCGCCGAGGCGCTCGCCCCGGCCTTCGACGCCGCGCGGGCGACCGTCCTGCGCGAGCGTGTCGCGGCCCTGGTCGCGCGTCGCCCGCTCTACCCGGGGCGCTGACCCGAGGGCTGCTCGGGGATCGGGGCGACCGGACGCCTGCCGGGGTGGGCCTCGGCCGGCCCGCCCGCCCCGGTTCCCCGAGCAGCTCCGCGAGTTCCTCGAGGGTCGCGGTCGGCGCCGGGGAGTCACGCTCGGCCCGGCCGAGCAGCAGCACTCGACCCTCGGCCGTGGGCGGAACGAGCGTCACGCCGCGTTCCGCGGAACGTGCCGGATGGGCCGCGTCGCGTTCCGCGGAACGCGCCGGATGAGCCGGATGAGGGCCCACCGCGTTCCGCGGAACGCGCCGGACGGGAGCCCGCTGCGTTCCGCGGAACGTGCCGGAGGGGAGCCCGCTGCGTTCCGCGGAACGTGTCGGACGGGAGCCTGCCGCGTTCCGCGGAACGCGCCGGTTGCTCCGTCCGGAGCAGCCTCAGTGCACGCTGAGCACTATCCCGGTGCCATCGGCACCGGCTTCGGCGGACTCGATCGGTTCCACCGGCCCGACCGGCCGGCTCAGCGGGGTCTGCGGTGTGCGGTCGATGCCGAAGCTGAACACGTCGGGCCGGGCGTAGTGGCCCGCGCCGTCGGCGAAGTACTTGGCGAACGGGATCACGCCCAGATCGAGATCGGCGGTCACCACCCGCTCGGTGTCCCGGTGCGGCTCGGCCAGCCACTGGCCGTTCGGGCCGACGAAGCCGGTCAGCCCGCCGCCGAGGGTGGGTGCATCCGGCCCCGGAGCGACGTCCAGCCGGTCGATGATCTCCTGGGTGACCATCCCCTGGGAGACGATCACGTAGGTCTGCGCGCAGATCGCGTGCGCCTGGGCGAGGGTGGTCGAGTAGTGGTCGAAGTCGCCGGCGTTCGGGTCGGCGTGCGTCGCGTTGATCGCCGGCCAGGCCGCCACGTGGATCTGCTCGCCGAGCGTCGCCAGCGCGTAGCGGGGCAGGTCCATGCTGTGCTCGAAGCAGATCAGGCCGCCGAGCCGGGCGAACCCGGTGTCCACGACGAACACGTCCTGGCCGTCGCCCCGGCCCCACACGGTCCGCTCGACATTGGTCGGGTGCAGCTTGCGGTGCCGGGCGACCAGCCGCCCGTCCGGGCCGAAGTAGGCCTGGGTGTTGTAGAGGGTGCCGCCCTCCCGCTCGTCCACGCCGAGCACCACCCACACCCCGGCGTCGCGTGCGGCCGCCCCGATCGCCGCCGACTCCCGGCTCGGCAGCTCGATCGAGTTCGCGAACAGCTCGGCGAACAGCGGTGCCGCGTACTTGGTGGTGTGCGACCAGATCCAGTGCGGGTAGCCGGGCAGGAAGGTCTCGGGGAACACCACGAGCCGGGCACCGGTCCGGCCGGCCTCACGGATGAACTCGCAGGTCCGCTCGACACCGGCGGCCAGGTCCAGGAACGGGGCGGCGGCGTGCACCGCCGCCACCCGGACGATCTTCTCAGCCATGGGCAGGACGCTACGAGCGATCGCCCGACCCGGCTTGACGATCCGTGCAGCCGCCACCGGGCCGGTCCCGGAAGCCGGATGGTGGCGCGCCGAACTCGGCCCGGAACAGCCTGCTGAAGTGCGCGGCTCCCGAGAACCCGCAGGCCGCCGCGACCTCGGCGATCTGCAGGTCGTGCCGGTCCGGTCCGGTGAGCAGCCCGCGCGCCCGCTCCAGCCGGGCGTGCCGGATGGTCGCCGCGACCGACCGTCCCTCCGGTGCGAACGCCAGGTACAGCGTGCGCCGGGACACCCCGAGTGCCTCGGCCAGGTACTCCGGATCCAGCGCCGTGGAGTCGATCCGCCGGTGGATCAGCTCGGTCGCGGCCGCCCGCAGACGGTCCCGGCCGGGTTCGGTGACCCGCCGGTCCGGGTCCAGCGTGACGAGCTGGTCCAGCAGCAGGTCCCGGGCGCGTTCGGTGAGCCCGGCCGCGGCCGCACCGAGCAGCGTGTCCCGGACCCCGGCCAGCGCCGGGCCGTGCAGCGCGCGGGCCGCGATCCGCTCCAGCCGGCCGTCGTCGAGTTCCAGCGCGTCCCGGGGGATCAGCGTGACGAGCAGGCCGAACGGGGCGTCGCTGCCCACCGAGTAGGGGCGCGAGGTGTCGTAGACGGCCAGCTGGCCCGGGCACAACACGACCCGGCGGCCGTTCTGGGTGACGGCCGTCCGGCCGCGTACCGGCAGCGCGACCTTCACGTGACCGGCACCCGCGCCTCCGGCGAGCGCCGGGGTACGGACGGCGAGGTGCGCGGTGGCCGACAGCTCGCACAGGGTGATCCCGGCGGTGCGCCGGGCGCCGATCGTGCCGTCCACCGATCGGGAGGGCGACCGGATCTCCAGCGGCACGAGGAAACGTGCCGTCGCGTCCGACCAGACCCGGCGACGCTCGGCCGACGGCACGCTCGCCGCGTCGAAGCGGCCCAGCCGGTGCCGGTCGGGGGCGGCGTGCTCGGTGGCGGCCATACCGGACAGCTATAGCCGTCTGCGGCCCCGGACGGGAGCCCCCGTGGGCACGATGCCCCGCCGATTCCGGCCGGCGCGGCGGATGCCGGGCGCCGCTGCACCGTCCGGCGCACCGCGCGGCGGCGGACGCCGCGACGGACGTGCGCCGCAACCGGTCCGGTTGCCGATCCGGAAATACTCGGCGGGCCGGAGTGCGTTGTGCCGGACGAAACCTGCACACCGAGGTGATGGGACATGACGGACTACCGGTGCTCCACGGAGTTCACCGTGGCCCTCGTGATCCCGTTCGCGGGTTCGGAGGCGCTCTACGGTCCGTCCTGCCTGCTCTGTGCCCAGCTGGCCGCCGAGGAGATCAACTCCGAGGGCGGGATCCTGGGCCGGGGAGTCCGGATGATCGTGGTGGACGGCGGCGCGGGCCCGGCGCGGGTCGCCGACGAGGTGGGACGGCTGGTCGACGCGGGCCGGGTGGACGCCGTCGTCGGCTGGCACACCTCGGTGGTCCGGCAGCACCTGGTCCCGCGGTTGCGCGGCCGGGTCCCGTACGTGTTCACCGCGCTCTACGAGGGCGGCGAGACGACCCCCGGGGTGTTCGCGATCGGGGAGACCCCGGAGATCCAGCTCTTCCCCGCGTTGCGCTGGATGGGCGAGGAGATCGGGGTGCGGCGCTGGTTCGTGGTCGGCAACGACTACGTGTGGCCGCGCCGCTCGACCGAGCTCGTGTGCCGGTTCCTCCGCGAGCGCGGGGCGGCGCCGCTGGACGGGGCGCAGTTCGTCGGGCTCGGGACGGTGGACTTCGGACCGGTGCTGCAGCGGATCGAGTCCGGCAGCGGCGACGGGGTGCTGATGCTGCTCGTCGGCCGGGACGCGGTGGAGTTCAACCGGCAGTTCGCCCGGCGCGGGCTGGAGGACCGGTGTGCCCGGTTCTCCCCGCTGATGGACGAGAGCATGCTCGCCCAGACCGGCGCCCGGGCGTCCCGGGACGTGTTCACCGCCGCCGGATACTTCGAGTCGTTGCCGACCGCGGAGAGCCTCGGGTTCGGGGCCCGCTACGTGCGCCGGTTCGGCCCGGAAGCGCCGGTACTGAACGCTCCCGGCGAGTCCTGCTACGACGGTGTCCGGGTACTGGCCGAGCTGGTCGGGCGGGCCGGGACCGCCGAGATCGGTCCGCTCACCGAGGTCGCCGACCGGTCCTGTCACGACGGCCCGCGCGGGACGGTGCGGGTCACCGGGGCCCGCACCGAGCAGCGCATCTACCTCGCCACCGCGGACGGCGCCGACTACGACATCCTCGCCTCGATCTGAGCTCGGCGGCCCCGCCGAGCCGGGTCGATCCGGCGGGCCGGCCGGGATCAGTCCCCGGTGGCGACCCGGTCCCGCTCGGCGAAGAACCGGGGCGCGACCGCGCCCGATGCGGTGGTGACCAGCGCGATCCCGACCAGCAGTAGCGCGGGCAGGGTGGAGGTCCCGGCGCCGACGGCGAGCAGCGCGGTGGCCACCAGCGGCACGAACCCGGACACGACGCCCGCGAGATTGGCCGACAGGGCGACGCCGCTGTAGCGCAGGTGCGGCGGGAACAGCTCGGTGAGCAGCGCCCCGGACACGGCGTAGGGGATCGAGAGCAGAGCGGTCGCCACCGTGACCCCGATGATCACCGCCGCCGCGGCGCCGGTGTCGATCAGCCAGAACGCCGGGAACGCCATCAGCGCCGACGCGATGCCGCCGGCCACCGTCACCCGCCACGCGCCGTACCGCTCGGCGAGCCGCCCGCCCAGGATCAGCACGCCGATCTCGATCGCGGCGGCGACCAGGGTGGCGCCGAGCATCAGCGATCTCGGCAGGCCGAGCTGGGAGGTCCCGTAGCTGATCACGAACGTGGTGATCAGGTAGAAGCCGCCGACCCCGAGCAGCGTGGTGCCCGCGCCGACCAGCAGCTGCGGCCAGGCCCGGCGCAGCACCTCACGGACCGGCGACGAGGACCGCTCGTCCTGGGCCAGCATCCGCTCGAACAGCGGGGACTCCTCGACCCGCCTGCGCAGCCACACCGCGATCCCGAGCAGCGGGAACGCCGCCAGGAACGGGATCCGCCAGCCCCAGGCGTCGAAGCTCTCCGGGGGCAGCTGGGCGACCGCGAGGAAGGCGCCCGAGGACAGCAGCGTCCCGACCGGGGAGCCGATCTGCGGCATCGCGGCGTAGCGGCCGCGTCGCTCCGGCGGGGCGTGCTCGACGGCCAGGGTGACCGCGCCGCCCCACTCGCCACCGACCGCGACGCCCTGCAGCAGCCGCAGCAGGGTCAGCAGCAGCGGCGCCGCGATCCCGATCGCGGCGAAGTCGGGCAGCAGGCCGATCAGCCCGGTCACGATCCCGATCATCGTGACGGTGATGATCAGACAGCGTTTCCGGCCGATCCGGTCGCCGAGATGCCCGAAGATCACCGCTCCGAGCGGGCGGGCCGCGAAGCCGACCGCGAACGAGGCGAACGCGGCGAGGGTGGAGACCAGCACGTCGTCGGTCGCGAAGTAGAGCCGGTTGAACACCAGCGCGGCCGCGGTGCCGTAGAGGAAGAAGTCGTACCACTCCAGCGCGGTACCGACGAATGCCCCGAAGGCGACCTTCCGTGCCTCGGCGTCGGTCACGGTGACCCGCCCGCCCGCGTGCCCGCTCGTCTGCCCGCCCGCCGTCTCGCCGGCCATGCCGCCTCCCGGTCCGTCCGTGTGGGTCGTGCCAGCATCGGCGTCCCGGCCGCCCGGCGGAACTCACGTTCGCCGCGATCTCCCGGCGCCGGACTGTGCGTCTGCACAACGAAACACCGCTGTGACGTTCCGGCCCGGCTGCTGTGCAGCTGCACAGCAGCGGTCGCACAACCGGCGGCGCGGCGCCGATGGCCGTCCCGTCCCGGCCGTGCTCCGATGGAGGACCGGCGAACGAGGATGACCGGCGAACGAGGAGGACCCGATGACCGCTGACGGCCCGGCCTTCCTGGCGGACTTCGCGACCCTGTCCGGCTTCGGCGCCACCGAACGCGGCGGCGTGCACCGCGAGGCCGCGTCCGATGCCGACACCGAGCAGTGGGCCTGGTTCGGGCGATGGCTGGCCGCGCGCGGCTTCACCGTCGTCCACGACCGGATCGGCAACCAGTTCGGGCTGCTGGAACGCACGCCGGGGGCGCCCTACGTACTGGTCGGATCGCACCTGGACAGCCAGCCGTTCGGCGGCCGCTGGGACGGCGCCTACGGGGTGCTGGCCGCGGCGCACGCCGCGCACCGGCTCGCCGGCGAGCGCCATCCGCTGAACCTGGCGGTGGTCAACTGGTTCAACGAGGAGGGCTCCCGCTTCACACCCAGCATGTTCGGCAGCGCGGTGTTCACCGGAGCACTCGATCTCGGCGCGGCGCTCGACACCCGGGATCCGGCGGGGATCCGGGTCGGTGACCGGCTCGCCGCGACCGGCCGGACCGGCACCGGTGCCCCCGCGCTCGCCGGCATCGCCGCCTACGCCGAGATCCACATCGAGCAGGGCCGGGTGCTCGAGGACACCGGGAGCACGATCGGCCTGGTCGAGGCGACCTGGGCGGCGCGGAAGTACGACCTGCGGGTGATCGGGGAGCAGTCGCACACCGGATCGACGGTGATGGCCGACCGGCGGGACGCGCTGCTCGGTGCCGCCCGGCTTGTCGTGCTGGCCCGCGAGCTCTCCGACGAGCTGTCCACCGCGGACGCGCCGCTGCACACCTCGGTGTCCCGGATGAAGGTCGAGCCGAACAGCCCGGTCACCGTCGCCCGCGAGGCCACTCTGAACCTGGACCTGCGCTCCCCGGACGAGCCGCTGCTGGCCCGGGCCGATGCGCTGCTGCACGAGCGGGTCGCCGGGATCGAGCGGTCGGCGCGGGTCGAGATCGTGATCGCCGGGTCGCACGGCTGGGGGGTGCAGCCGTTCCCGGCGGCCGGCGTGGAGCTGGCCGGGGAGGTCGCCGACGGGCTCGGCCTGAGTCACCGGCGGATCCCGACCGTCGCCGGGCACGACTCGGTCAATCTCAACGGGCACGTCCCGACCGTCATGCTGTTCGTCCCCAGCGTCGCCGGGATCAGCCACAACGAGCGCGAACACACCACCGACGCCGACGCCTGCGCCGGGCTGGACGTGCTGACCGGGGTGCTGCGCCGGCTCGCCGCAGGGGAGATCAGCGGCCGCTGAGCTGGCAGGGTGACGCGGATGGACACCGAGGACGCCTGGGCCCGGACGGTGGCCCGGCTGCGGCGCCGGATACCGGAGCTGGCCACCGCGTTCCTCGCCCGGCTCGACCGGGACGGCCACTACGACGACCAGCCGGTCACCCCGGCCGACCTGCGCGGCACCGCCGAGGAGTCGCTGGCGCTGCTGGTCGACCAGCTCGCCCGGGCCGACGGCCGGATCGAGCTCGGGGATCTCCCCGACCGGCTCGGCAGGCACCGGGCCCGCCAAGGCGTCGACCTCGACGACCTGGTCCGCGCGGTCCGGCTGGACTTCCCGGTCCTCTGGTCGGCGCTGCTCGACCAGGACGCCGACGCCGCCGTACTGGTCCGGCACGCCGACCAGGTGTGGGCGGTCGTCGACGCCTACGCCCGCGAGGTGCACTTCGCGTTCCTCGACGAGCAGGCGCTGCTGGCCGAGCAGCAGCGTGACGAGCAGCGCCAGCTGCTCGACCTGCTGTTCCGCGCCGGGATTCCGGTCGAGCACCGGGTCGCCCGGCTGGCGGTGGCGCTCGGGATCGGCGAGCACGCCACGTTCACGGTCTGCGCCGCCCTCGCCGATCACGCCGCGACGCTGCGCGGGCGGGCCGCCCGCACGGCCGGGGTGCACCTGCGCGACGTCGAGTTCGGGGTGGTGGCGTTCTGGCCGGCCGACCTGCCGGGCGCGGCCCCGCCGGAGCAGCGGCTCACCGCCGGCATCGGATGTGTCGTCCTCGGCGATGTCGCCGGGCTCGGTGCGGTGCCGGGGGCGGCGGCCGCCGCGATCCGGATGGCGCACCTGCTCCCGCCGGCGGCGACCATCCCGCACGGGCCACGCGAGGTGTGGCCGCTGGTCGCCCGGCACGCGCTGGACGACCACGGGGGACTGGCCGGCGCGCTGCTCGGCGGGCTCGACGCGGCCCGGCCGGAGGAGGCCGAGCTGCTGCGCGAGACCGCGGTGGCCTACCTGGACTCGGGCAGCATCTCGACGGTCGCCGCGCAGCTGTACTGCCACCGCAACACGGTGCTCAACCGGCTGCGCCGGTTCGCCGTGCTGACCGGACTCGACCTGACCCGGCCGCGGGACGCCGCGCTGGCCGTCGTGCTGCTCGCCGGGTGAGCGATCAGGGGCCGGTCGCGCCGACCAGGCGCAACGCGAACTCCACCTGTGCCCAGGCCACCTCGTTCTCGCTCGGCCCGGCGTCCTCCCGGAACCAGACGGCGACGCCCATCCCCAGGTCGAGGATCGCGTACGACGCCAGCTGCGGATCGGCGACCCGGAACGCGCCGAGCTCGGCCCCTTCGGCGATCAGCGAGCGGAACCGCTGCTCGTAGGTGTCGCGCAGGCCGAGGATCACCGAGCGGTGCGGTTCGAGCAGGCTGCGCAGCTCGCGGTTCCCGACGAACGCCTCCCGCCGGTGCCGGGCGTGGAACCGGACGTGCGCGTCGACCGCCCGCCGCAGCCGTTCCACCGGATCGGCCACCCCGGACACCGCGGTGTCGTGGTCGTGCAGCAGTGCGGTCATCGTCGCGTGCATCAGCGAGGCGAGCAGGTCCTGTTTCGAGCTGACGTGCTTGTAGAGGCTGGGCCCGCGCATGCCGACCGCGGCACCGATGTCGCCCATCGTCGCCGCCTCGTAGCCGCGCCGGACGAACTCCTCCAGCGCGGCCGCCCGGATCTCCGCGTCCCGCACGGCTAGCAGTCTATCCCGAGCTCTGTGACAAGTCCGGCAGCATCTTGCGTAGACCAGCGGACATGGTGGCTAATCACTGGCTAATACCTATTAGCCGAACAAGGAGGAGAGATGGCCGTCGACTTCGAGCCGGATCCGTTGGTCGCCGAGCTCGCCGCCCGTACCGCCCGGTTCGTCCGGGAGGAGGTGATCCCGATCGAGGTGGCGAACGACGGCGTCGCCGGGTCCGAGCAGGTCCGCCGCGAGCTGCAGGCCGGCGCCCGCGCGGCCGGGGTGTTCGCGCCGCACGCGGCCGAGGAGTTCGGCGGTCACGGCCTCGACATGCGCGGGCGCGCCACGGTGTTCGAGGAGGCCGGCTACTCGCTGCTCGGCCCGATCGCGCTGAACATCGCCGCCCCGGACGAGGGCAACGTGCACATGCTGGAGCAGATCGCGAGCGACGAGCAGAAGGCGCGCTACCTCGCCCCGCTCGCGGCGGGCGACGTGCGGTCCTGCTTCGCGATGACCGAGCCGGCCCCCGGCGCCGGATCCGATCCGGACGCGCTGAGCACCACCGCGACCCGGGTGCCCGGCGGCTGGCGGATCGACGGCCGCAAGTGGTTCATCACCGGCGCCGACGGCGCCGGCTTCGCGATCGTGATGGCCCGCACCGCGGGCGTCCCCGGCGACCGTGGCGGCGCCACGATGTTCCTGGTCGACGCCGACAACCCGGGCATGCGGATCGGCAGGCACATCCCGACGCTCGACGAGTCCCTGCACGGCGGGCATCTCGAGGTCACCTTCGACGACTGCCGGATCGGTGACGACGCCGTGCTCGGCGAGGTCGACCAGGGCTACCGCTACGCCCAGGTGCGGCTCGGCCCGGCCCGGATGACGCACTGCATGCGCTGGCTCGGGATCGCCCGCCGGGCCCAGGACATCGCGGTGGCGCACGCGTCACGGCGGCGGCTGTTCGGGTCCCGGCTCGGCGACCTCGGCATGGCCCAGGCGATGATCGCCGACAACGAGATCGACGTCTCGGCCGCCCGCGGGCTGATCCTGCGGGCCTGCTGGGAGCTGGACCGGGGCAGGCACGCCGGGACCGAGGTGTCGGTCGCGAAGGTCTTCACCGCCGAGGCCGTGTGGCGGGTGGTGGACCGGTCGCTGCAGCTCTGCGGGTCGCTCGGCGTCTCCGGGGACGTGCTGCTGGGCCGGTTCCTGCGCGAGGTGCGACCGTTCCGGATCTACGACGGCCCGTCCGAGACGCACCGCTGGTCGATCGCCCGCCGGGTGGTCGGCCGGGCCGCGGCAGCCGCGGACAGCGCCGCGGACGCAGCTGTGGACAGCGCTGTGGGCGCAACTGTGAACGGAACTGCGAACGGAACTGCCGCGGGTGGGACGGCCGGACCGGCGGGCGCGCGGTGAGCGGCCCGGACGGGCTCGACCTGGTCGCGCTGGACCGCTTCCTGACCGATCACGTCGAGGGCTACCGGGGCGGGGTCACCGCGGAGCTGGTCTCCGGGGGCCGCTCCAACCTGACCTACCGGGTGACCGACGGCGCCGCCACCTGGATCCTGCGTCGCCCGCCGCTGGGCACGCTCACCCCGTCGGCGCACGACATGGGCCGGGAGTTCCGGTTCGTCGCCGCGCTGGCCGGCTCCGGCGTCCCGGTCGCCCCGGCCGTCGCACTCGCCGACGAGTCGGTGCTCGGGGTGCCGTTCGCGCTGACCGGGTTCGTCGACGGGATCGTGGTGCGCGGCGAGGCAGACCTGGCCGGTTGGTCCGACGCGATGGTCCGGGACTGCGCGTTCGCGCTGGTCGACACGCTCGCGGCGCTGCACGCCGTGGACGTGACCGCGGATCCGGTCGCCGGGCTCGGGAAGCCCACCGGCTACCTGCGCCGTCAGGTCGACCGCTGGTACTCGCAGTGGCAGCGGGTGCGCACCCGGGATCTGCCCGACGTCGACACACTGCATGCCCTGCTCGACGCGTCCTGCCCGGCGGAGAGCGCCGCGGCGGTGGTGCACGGCGACTTCCGGATCGACAACGCCATCCTGGATCGGGCGGACCCGTCCCGGGTGCTCGCCGTCGTCGACTGGGAGATGGCCACCCTCGGCGACCCGCTCGCCGATCTCGCCCTGCACACCGTCTACCGGGACGAGGTGTTCGCGCCGGTGCTGGCCGGGACGGCCGCCTCGACCAGCGCCCGGATGCCGGCCCCCGACGAGCTGGTCGCCCGGTACACCGCGGTGTCGCAGCGGGAGCCGCGGGACTGGGCGTTCCACCGCGGACTGGCCTACCTGAAGATCGCGGTGATCGCCGAGGGCATCCACGAGCGGCACCTGCGCGGCGACACCCGCGGAGAGGGGTTCGAGGGCATCGGCGACGCGACGGCTCCGCTGGTCGCCGCGGGCCTGACCGCGGCCCGGGGATCCGCCGGCTGACGAGGCGCGCGAGCCCGCGGAACCCCGGCCGGGGTTCCGCGGGCGGCCCGAGCGGATCAGTCCTTGCTGAATGCGTCCTTGACGTTCGAGGCCGCGTCCTTGACCTTCTCGCCGGCGTCCTTCAGCGAGGCCTTGCTCTGCTCGGCCTTGCCCTCGACGCGGAGCTCGTTGTCACCCGTCGCCTCGCCGGCCTTCTCCTTGGCGACGCCGGCGGCGTTCTCGGCCTTGTTCTTGATCTTGTCGGTGAACGACACGATGACCTCCTGGGGGTTGCCTGCGAGAGTGGGAGTGCCCAACCGGGCACTCCCTCACACGGATGTGGTGCTGATCACCGGATCGGGTGGGCTCAGCCGAGCCCGGCGCGCTCCCGCTCCCGGGCGCGGATGCCCTCGTCGGAGCAGAAACCGCGACCGGTCCGCTTCAGGCAGAGCAGCCCGCGCAGCCGGCCGTCGTCGCCGACCACCGCGAGCCTGCGCCGGCCCTCGCGAGCCATGCCGTCCCAGGTGTCCCGCAGGTCGGCGGCCGGGCCGACGGTCCGGCCGGCCAGCCCGCCGGCCGCTACGGCCGGTGCGTCGCCGGCGAGCCCGGCCAGGTCCGCCCGCTCCACGACGGCGCGCAGCAGTCCGCCCTCGACCACCAGCAGCGCGTGCACCTTCGGCCTGCCGAACAGCTCCCGGGCCTGCGCGACCGTCGTCGCCGGTCCACAGGTCTTCGGGAAGGTGTGCATGGCGGAGGCGACGGTCTGCCCCACGACGGTCCCGGTCACGCTGCTCCCCTCGCTCGGCGTCCGGCGTTCCCCACCAGCATCCGCGTTCGCGGCCACCCGCGGTAGGCCGGGCGGTGTGCGCATTCCCCTCACTGCGGGCGGAAAACCGCCAGCGCCCCGGCGAGCATCGCGTAGTAGCCGGTCAGCCACACCAGCGCGGCGAGGGTGTCCCGGCCGAGCGCCTGCAGCGCCGCGGCGTACCGGTCGTCGTCGAGGTCGCGGGTGACCAGCAGGGTCCGGACGACGTCCAGCGCGGCCGCCTCGGCGTCGTCCAGACCGTCCGGGACGGCGCCGTCGAGCAGCGCCTGGAGCTGATGGGCGGACAGGCCGGTCTCCCGGGCGAGACCCTCGTGCGCGGCCCACTCGAACGCGCTGCGGTGGTGCACGGCGACGGCGAGCACGGCCAGCTCGCGCAGCCGGGGCGGGAGATCGTCGTCGAACCGCAGGGCCGCGCCGACCTGCTGGACGGCGTCCCCGATCCGGGGGGAGAACAGCATCACCCCGAACGGCCCGAGCAGCCGGTCCCGCTCGTCGGTCAGCGGCACCCGGGCCTGCGCCTTCCGCGGGCCGGTGGCGATCCGGGCGTGCAGCGCGGCCCGCGCGGGATCGAGTCCGGCCGGGTCGAGCGGGTGGGTGCGGGGCCGGCCGGCCGGCTCGGGGCGGCCATGCAGGTCGTCGGGCGTCACCGTCGAAGAGTAGGGCGCCGACCGCTGGCGCAACCGGCCCCGGCGCCGGGAGTATCGGGGGCGACACCGTCGTCCGGGAGGTCCCGTCATGGCCAAGCCGTTCGCCTCGTCCGCGGACACCGCAGCGAAGGAACAGACCCTCGAAGTGCTCGCCGACGGCGTCTACGCGCTGACCGCCGACGGCGACCCGAACATCGGCGCGATCGAGGGCGAGGACTTCCTGGTCTGCTTCGAGGCGCTCGCGACCCCGGTCGCCGCCCGGAAGTGGCTGGCCCGGCTACGGGAGCACACCGACAAACCGGTGCGCTACCTGGCCCTGAGCCACTATCACGCGGTACGAGTGCTCGGCGCCGCCGCGTTCGACGCGCAGACGATCCTCGCGCACCGGGCCACCGCCGAGCTCATCGACGAGCGCGGCCTGCAGGACTGGGAGAGCGAGTTCGCCCGGATGCCGCGCCTGGCCGAGGCCGCCGACTCGGTGCCCGGCCTGACCCACCCGACCCTGACCTTCGCCGACCGGCTGAGCATCGACCTCGGCGGCGACCGCGGCGAGCTGGTGCTGGCCCATCACGGTCGTGGGCACACCGAAGGCGACATCGTGGCCTGGCTGCCGCGGCACCGGATCCTGTTCGCCGGCGATCTGGTCGAGGCCCGGGCCGCGCTCTACACCGGCGACGCGTTCCACCGGGACTGGTCGACAAGCACCCTGGACGCGATCCACGGCTACCGGGCCGAGCAGCTCGTCGGCGGTCGCGGCGCGGTCAGCCGGGGCCGCGCCGAGGTGGACGCCGCGATCGCCCAGACCCGGCACTTCCTGCAGGTCATGCTCGACGAGGTGGGCGCTGTGCAGCGCCGGGGCGGGACGCTGCGGGAAGCGTTCGACGCCACCCACGCCGCCCTGGTCGACGACTACGGGCACTGGCCGATCTTCGAGCACTGCCTGCCGTTCGACGTCTCCCGGCTGTGGGACGAGCTGTCCGGGATCGAACGCCCGATCATCTGGACGGCCGAACGCGACCAGGAGGTCTGGGCGCAGCTGCAGGACGCCTGATGTGGCCGCACGAGCCGGTACTGGTGGTCGGTGCCGGTCCGGTCGGGCAGACGGTGGCGCTGCTGCTGGCCCGCTGGGGGGTGCCGTCGGTGCTGCTGGAGCGGCGCCCCGCGCGCGACGCCGCCGGATCCAGGGCGATCTGCCAGCACCGGGACGCGCTGGACCTGTGGGAGGCGGTCGGCGCCGGCCGGCGGATCGCCGACGAGGGGATCACCTGGACGACCGCCCGGACGTTCCACCGCGACGCCGAGATCTTCAGCCACACCCTGACCGATCCCGGCCACTCGCCGTTCCCGCCGTTCGTGAACATCTCGCAGAGCCGCACCGAACAGCTGCTCGACGAGCGCATCGCCGCCGCCCCGCTGGTCGATCTGCGCTGGTCGCACGAGGTCACCGGCCTTGTCCAGGACGCCGACGGCGTCACCGCGCGCACCCGGGCAGGCGAGCTCCGGGGCTCCTACCTGGTGCTCTGCTCCGGGGCGCACAGCGGTGGGCTGCGCCGCGGGCTCGGGATCGCCTTCGACGGGCACAGCTTCGACGACCGGTTCCTGATCTGCGACGTCCGCGCCGAGCTGCCCGGCCGGGCAGCCGAGCGGTGGTTCCACTTCGACCCGGCGGCGAACCCGGGCCGGCAGATCCTGGTGCATCCCTGCCCGGACTCGACGTTCCGGATCGACTGGCAGGTGTCCTCCGACGTCGCCCCGGAGAGCGAGACCGCGCCGGAGGCGCTGCACGAGCGGATCCGCCGGGTGCTCGGTGACGTGCCGTTCGAGGTGCTGTGGTCGTCGGTCTACCGGTTCCACGCGCGGCTCGCGGACCGGATGCGCGCCGGGCGGGTGCTGCTCGCCGGGGACGCGGCGCACCTGATGTCGCCGTTCGGGGCACGCGGGCTGAACTCGGGCGTCGCGGACGCCGAGAACGCGGCCTGGAAGATCGCTTGGACCGGGTACGGCCGAGCCTCGCAGGAGCTGCTGGAGACCTACCACGACGAGCGGCACGCGGCGGCCCGGGAGAACCTGGCGGTGACGGCGGCGACGATGGACTTCCTGGTCCCGCCGGACGCGGAGCGGGCCCGGCACCGCGCCGACGTGCTCGCCCGGGCGGCGGGCGATCCGGCGGCTCGCGCGCTGGTGGACTCGGGCCGGCTCAGCGAGCCGTTCCGGTACGTCGGGTCGCCGCTGACGACTCCGGATCCCACCCGGCCGGCCGCCGGTCGACCGGCCCGCGGCACGGCACCGCCCGCCGCACCGGGCGTCCTGGTGCCGGACACCCCGCTGACCCTCCCGGACGGCACGACCACCCGGCTCCGCGCCGTCGCCCGGGACGGGTTCCTGCTGCTCGGCACGGCCGGAGCCGATCTCGATGCGGTCCGCGCCGCCGCGGGTACCGCGCCGGACCCGGTCCGGGTGCTGCCGGTCGAACCCGGATCGGCGGTGGCACGAGTGCTCGAGAGCCGGCCCGGCGAGCTGTGGCTGCTGCGCCCGGACGCGCACGTGGCCGCCGTCCTGCAGCGACCCGGGCGCGCCGAGACGCTCGCCGCACTCGACCGCGCCACCGCGCGGACCGGCCCACCGATCCCCACCGGGGAGGAGACGACCGATGGCGTACTACCGCAGAGCCGGTGAGATCCCGCCGAAGCGGCACACCCAGCACCGCGCCGCCGACGGGACGCTGTACCGCGAGGAGCTGATGGGGGAGGAGGGCTTCTCCTCGGACTCGTCGCTGCTGTACCACCGCGGGGTGCCGTCGGCGATCGTCGACGCGTCCCCCTGGGACCCGCCGGACCAGGAGCTCACCGGGAACCGGCCGCTGATCCCGCGGCACCTGCGGCTGCACGGGCTCGGTGCGGCGGACTGGAAGGCGGTCGATCCGGTCACCGGGCGGCGGCTGGTGCTCGGCAACGCCGACGTCCGGATCTCCTACGTCGTCGCGGGGGAGACCTCGCCGCTCTACCGCAACGCCGTCGGCGACGAGTGCGTGTACGTCGAGTCCGGCGCCGCCGTGGTGGAGACGGTGTTCGGCGCGGTCGACGCCCGCGAGGGCGACTACGTGATCCTCCCGCGGTCCACCACGCACCGCTGGGTGCCGACCGGCTCGGACCCGCTGCGGCTCTACGCGATCGAGGCGAGCTCGCACATCGGGCCGCCGGCCCGCTACCTGTCCCGCTACGGCCAGCTGCTCGAACACGCCCCGTACTGCGAGCGCGACCTGCACGGGCCGGACGGCCCGCTGCTGGCGGACGGCACCGACGTCGAGGTCCTGGTCAAGCACCGCGGCGGGGAGCACGGCATCACCGGGACCCGGCACGTCGTGCCCACCCACCCGTTCGACGTCGTCGGCTGGGACGGCTGCCTGTACCCGTACACCGTCAACGTCGCCGACTTCGAGCCGATCACCGGCCGGGTGCACCAGCCGCCGCCGGTGCACCAGATCTTCGAGGGCCGCAATTTCGTGATCTGCAACTTCGTGCCGCGCAAGGTCGACTACCACCCGCTGGCGGTGCCGGTGCCGTACTACCACTCCAATGTGGACTCCGACGAGGTGATGTTCTACTGCGGCGGCGACTACGAGGCCCGCAAGGGCTCGGGGATCGGGCAGGGCTCGATCTCGCTGCACCCGGGCGGCCACTCGCACGGCCCGCAGCCCGGCGCGGTCGAGCGGTCGCTCGGCGCGGAGTACTTCGACGAGCTCGCCGTCATGGTCGACACCTTCGCGCCGCTGGCGCTCGGCGAGGGTGGACGGGCGGTGGAGGATCCGGCCTACGCCTGGAGCTGGGCCGGGCGCGGCCCGGGAGTGTGACGGCACGCTCCTGGGCTGCATGCCCGGTGAACCGGGTGTTCTCCCGGGCTGAACTGGGCGGTGGTACCAGCAGCAGATGGGCTGGTTGCCGAGTTCGTCGGGCTGAGGTGTCCTCGGTGCACACCCGAGCACCCACCGGAGGTGACCCGATGACCGTCGAGCACACCCTCACCGACGCCGAACGGCTGGCCGAGCTGGACGCCGACGCCCTGCGCCGCCTGGTCGGCCTGGTCGAGCACGACGACTCGCACGATCCGTTCCCGGTGACCGGCTGGGACGCGGTGATCTGGGCGGTCGGCAACGCGACCCAGGCCGCCCTGACCCACCAGGTCGTGTACGGGATGGAGCTGGTCGCCTACTCCGGCCCGGAGACCGGCAACCGCGACCACCAGGCCTACGTGCTGCGCTCCGGGGCGGTCCGGTTCGAGCTGCGCGGCGCCGTCGACCCGGTCAGCCCGGTCGCCGACCACCACCGCGCGCACGGCGACGGCATCGTCGACATCGCCATCGAGGTGCCCGATGTGGACCGCTGCATCGACCACGCCCGCGCACACGGCGCCACCGTGCTCGTCGAACCGCACGACGCCACCGACGAGCACGGCACCGTCCGTACCGCCGCGATCGCGACCTACGGCGACACCCGGCACACCCTCGTCGACCGCTCCCGCTACACCGGCCCCTACCTGCCCGGATACGTCGCCCGGTCGTCCACGGTGGCCCGCGGGCCGCGGCTGTTCCAGGCGCTCGATCACGTCGTCGGCAACGTCGAGCTCGGCCGGATGGACACCTGGGTCGACTTCTACCGCCGGATCATGGGCTTCACCAACATGGCCGAGTTCGTCGGCGAGGACATCGCGACCGAGTACTCGGCGCTGATGAGCAAGGTCGTCGCCAGCGGCAACCACCGGGTGAAGTTCCCGCTAAACGAGCCGTCGCCGGGCAGGCGGCGCTCGCAGATCGACGAGTACCTGCAGTTCTACGGCGGCCCCGGCGTCCAGCACCTGGCGCTCGCCACGAACGACATCCTGCGCACCGTCGACGAGCTCCGCGCCCGCGGCGTCGAGTTCCTCGACACCCCCGCCGCCTACTACGACGATCCGGACCTGCGCGCCCGCATCGGGCAGGTCCGGGTGCCGATCGACGAGCTGCGCTCGCGCGGGATCCTGGTCGACCGCGACGAGGACGGCTACCTGCTGCAGATCTTCACCAAGCCGGTGGGGGACCGGCCGACCGTGTTCTTCGAGCTGATCGAGCGGCACGGCTCGCTGGGCTTCGGCAAGGGCAACTTCAAGGCCCTGTTCGAGGCGATCGAGCGGGAACAGGAGCGCCGCGGCAACGTGTGAGCGCCGGCTCGGACCTGGAAGCCGCTCAGCCCTGGATCCGCGGCCACGGCCGGTCGGACTCCAGCGCGAACGCCAGCTCCAGCAGGGTGCGCTCGTCCCCGGCGGCGGTGGACAGGTGCACCCCCAGCGGCAGCCCGTTGGCCGCCGTCCCGGCAGGTACCGCGATCGCCGGTGCGCCCGCGACGTTGCACAGCGGGGTGAACGCCACGTAGTCGAGCAGCCGCCGGGTGAGCTCGTCGAACCCGACCGTGGGGCTCAGCCACCCGATCTCCGGAGGGGTGTGCGCCAGCACCGGTGAGAGCAGCACGTCGTGCCGGGTGAACAGCTCGGTGTAGGACTGCGCGACCCGGCGCAGCCGGTGCAGGAAAACCGGGGTGCGGGCCATCGCCTTGCGGTAGTGGTCGGCCAGGCCGTGGGTGAGCGCGTCCAGCCGCTCCGGGTCGAACGTGCGGCCGTGCAGCCATCGCCCGCCGGTGACCACCGAGAACGCGAGCAGTCCCCAGTAGTCCAGGAAGTCATCGACGAACCGGGAGCCGATCCCGGTCGTCGCCGGCTCCACCAGGTGCCCCTGCTTGCCGAGCAGCTCCGCCATCTCGGTGACCGCGGTCCGGGTCTCGGCGTCGATCTGCGCACCGGTCGGGGAGTCCAGGACCAGGCCGATCCGCAGCCGGCGCCGGGCCGGGCCCTCGACCAGGCCGACCGGCGGCAGCGCCGGATTGCGGCGGTACCGGTCGGCGGCGGCGAGGAAGGTCGCGGTGTCGCGCACCGACCGGGAGACGATCCCGTCGGCGACCAGGTCGATCGGCATCCGGGCGCCGTTCGCGTTCGGCGCGAGCCTGCCCCGGGTCGGCTTCAACCCGACCAGCCCGCAGGCCGCCGCCGGGATCCGGATCGATCCGCCGCCGTCGTTCGCGTGCGCCACCGGCACCACCCCGGCGGCGACCAGCGCGGCCGACCCGCCGGACGACGCCCCGGCCGAGAACCGGGGATCCCACGGATTGCGGGTCGGCTCGGCGACGGCGTACTCGGTGGAGGCGTTCAGGCCGTACTCGGGCATCCGGGTCAGGCCCAGCACGTCCAACCCGGTCGCCAGCAGTTGCCGGGTGACCTCGGCGTGCTCCCGCGCCGGTGCCGGGACGTACGCGGTGGTGCCGTTGCCGACCGGCCAGCCGCGGACGTCGGTGTTGTCCTTGACCAGGGTGGGGACGCCCGCGAGCGGTCCGGCCCGCTCCCCGGACACCGGATCGGCGATCCGGTCCAGGGCCAGGCCGCGCAGCTGCGGATCCACCAGCGCGGCCCGCTCGGCGACCGCGTTCCGCAGCTCGGCGGCGGAGGTCTCGCGCCGTCGGACCCGATCCGCCAGCTCGACGGCGTCGGCATCACCCAGAGCGTCGTCGGAGAACGCATGCACCCGGCTCATGTCTGGGCATCATGCTCCCCGGCGCCGTTCCACGGTCGCAGGACCCACCCCGTCCCCGGCGGCGCTCCTCAGAGGAGGCCGGCGGAGCGGGCGGCGAGGACGGCCTTCGTCCGGTTGTGCACGCCGAGCTTGCGCATCGCGCTGCGCAGGTAGGTCTTCACCGTGTCCACCGCCAGACCCATGTCGGCGGCGATCTCGGCGTTGCTCGCACCGACCGCCACCAGCCGCAACGCCTCGGCCTCCCGCGGAGCGAGCAGGGTCCCCGGGGGTGCGTCCGGGGACGGCCGGGAACCGGCGAGCGCCCGGTGGATCTGGTCGAGCTTGGCCCGCAGCCCCGGATCGGCGGTCGTGCGGGCGAGCACCGCCAGCTCGTCGAGCGCCGTGCTGCGCTCCGAACCCGCCCCGCCACCCGGGCCGGGGGTGGCCGGTTCCAGCATCGCGGTCACGTCCCGGGCGACCTGCGTGGCGATCGCACCGGTCCGGCGGACCGCGACGTCCCCGATCGGTCGGTCCTCACGGACGGCCCCGTAGACCATCCCGCGGACCGCCCCGCCCACCATGATCGGATAGGCGAGGATCGAGGTCAGCTTCTCGTACTCGACGACCGGCAGGTCGTAGTCGTGGGTGATCCCGGACGTCGACGCGTAGTCGTTCACCCGGCACGGACGCTTGCGCAGCATCGCGACGCCGCCGAGGCCACGCCCGGACACCACGTCGAGCTGGCGCAGCGAGTCGCCCAGCGTGCCCGCGAGCCGGGTGATCGTGAGCTTCTGCCCGGTCACCGCGCTCCGGGTCGCGCCCCCGAAGACCACCGGCAGGCCGGTGCTGCGGTGCAGCTCGCCGAGCCGCCGCGCCAGCGAGGCCTCGAGCGACCGGGCCACGACGTCCTCGGACGCGTCGGCGGCCGCTGTCCACGCCGGATCACCGTCGACCACGGGTGCCCTCCATCGGTGCGCGCGAATGTGCTTCTCATCCGCGTCCCGGATGCGTTGTCGCATGTGTCCCGGTCGGCGTCAAGCCGCCTGCGGCACCACTACCCCCCGAAGTGGGTATCCCTACTTCAGTGGGTAGCGGCGCTGCGGGCCGCTCGGTGACTCTCTCGTCCACCCATCGGGCTCGACCCCACCGTGGCCGATCCCCCATCCGCTCGACGAGGAGCCCAGCCATGTCCGACGCGTCCCCACCGGAGACGACGAAGCCGGTCCCACTCCGCAGGGTCGCCGCGGCCAGCTGCGCCGGCACGACGATCGAGTTCTACGACTTCTTCATCTACGGCACCGCTGCGGCGCTGGTCTTCCCGACGGTCTTCTTCCCGGCGCTCGGCGCGACCGCGGGCACCGTCGCGTCGTTCGCGACGTTCGCCGTCGCGTTCTTCGCCCGCCCGGTCGGCGCCGTCATCTTCGGCCACTACGGCGACCGGATCGGCCGCAAGCGCACGCTGATCTCGACCCTGCTGATGATGGGGATCGCGACCGTCCTGATCGGTCTGCTGCCCCCGGCGGAGACGATCGGCGTCGCCGCACCGCTGATCCTGGTGTTCCTGCGCTTCTGCCAGGGCTTCGCCGTCGGCGGTGAGTGGGCCGGCGCGACCCTGCTGACCGCGGAGTACGCACCCAAGGAGAAGCGCGGCTTCTACGGGGTGTTCCCGCAGCTCGGCCCGGCGATCGCGTTCGCGCTGTCGTCCGGCACCTTCCTGGTCACCGGGCTGATCATGGGCGACGACGACGACGCCTTCCTGACCTACGGCTGGCGGATCCCGTTCATCCTCTCGATCGCCCTGGTCGGCGTCGGGCTCTGGGTGCGGCTGTCGATCGAGGAGACCCCGGCGTTCAAGGACGCGCAGCGGCGGGCGAAGTCCGAGGCCGCCACCCTGGACCGCAGCAAGCGGCTGCCGTTCCTGGAGGCCGTCCGCGCCCAGCCGCGCGAGGTCATGCTGTCGGCCGGCGCGCTGACCATGCTGTTCGCGTTCTTCTACATGGGCACCGCCTATCTGACCGCCTACGGCACCAACCCGGACGGTGCCGCGCTGTCCCGCCCGGTCGTCCTGAGCCTGGGCATCGGCGCCTCGGTGATCTTCGGTGCCGGCATCGTGATCTCCGGGATCCTGTCCGACCGCTTCGGGCGGCGGAACGTCATCCGGGTCTCCTGCATCGCAGGCATCGTCTGGGCGCTCGCGCTGTTCCCGGTGCTGGACATCGGGACGCCGCTGGCCTTCGGGATCGGCCTCTCGGTCACCCTGGTGATCTTCTCGGTCTCCTACGGGCCGGCCGGGTCGTACCTGCCGGAGCTGTTCGCGGCCAAGCACCGCTACACCGGCGCCGGGCTCGGCTACAACCTCGCGGGCGTCTTCGGTGGCGCCATCCCGCCACTGCTCGCACCCGGCCTGGCCGCGTCGTTCGGCAGCGTCGCGATCGGCGTGATGCTCTCGGTCACCGCGGTCATCTCGCTGATCAGCGTCTCGATGCTGCGTGAGACCCGCAACCGCGCCCTGGAACACGAGATCGAGCGGACGGAGACGCCGGCATGAACACCAACCACGAGATCCTCCGGGACGCGCGGGACCGGCTCGTCGCGCTGCACGGCGAGCACGAGAAGGCGGTCGCCGACTTCCGCTGGCCCGAGCTCTCCGGCCCGTTCCAGTGGGCCCACGACTGGTTCGACGTGATCGCCGAGGGCGACGACCGGCCGGCGTTGCAGATCGTCGAGGAGGACGGCGGCGCCGGCTCCTGGAGCTTCGACGAGCTGCGCCGCCGCTCCAACCGGGTCGCCCGCTGGCTCGCCTCGCACGGTGTCTCGCGCGGCGACAGCGTGCTGGTCATGCTCGGCAACCGGGTCGAGCTGTGGGAGTCGATGCTCGCCGTCATGAAGCTCGGCGCGGTCATCATGCCGACCACGACGGCGCTCGGGGCGGTCGACCTGCCCGGCCGGCTCGAACGCGGCGACGCCAGATTCGTGATCGCCGACGTCTCCTGCGCGGACCGGTTCGAGGGCCTGCACGACGGCCGGGTGCTGGTGGCCGTCGGCGGATCGGCGCCGGGCTGGCTGGACTACACCGACGCGGACACCGCGCCGGCCGCGGAGGCCGAGGCCCCGCTCGAGCACCCCGGCACCACCGCCGAGGACCGGCTGCTCCTCTACTTCACCTCCGGCACGACCAGCCGGCCCAAGCTGGTCGAGCACACCCAGGCGTCCTACCCGGTGGGGCACCTGAGCACGATGTACTGGCTGGGGCTCGCCCCGGGCGACGTGCACCTGAACATCAGCTCGCCGGGCTGGGCGAAGCACGCCTGGAGCTGCTTCTTCGCCCCGTGGATCGCCGGGGCGACGATCTTCCTCTACAACTACACCCGGTTCGACGCCGCGGCGCTGCTCGGGACGCTGCGTACCCGGCAGGTCACCACGTTCTGCGCGCCGCCCACCGTGTGGCGGATGCTGATCAAGGCGGACCTGTCCGGCGGGCCCGGATCGTTGCGCGAGGTGATCGCGGCGGGCGAGCCGCTGAACCCGGAGATCATCGAGCAGGTCCGGCAGCACTGGGGGCTGACCCTGCGCGACGGGTTCGGGCAGACCGAGACCACCGCGTCGGTCGGCAACACCCCCGGCTCACCGGTCAAGCCCGGGTCGATGGGGCGTCCGCTGCCCGGCGTCCCGGTGGTGCTCGTCGACGAGACCACCGGCGAGGTCTCGGACACCGAGGGCGAGATCTGCATCGACCTGGCCCGGCGCCCGATCAGCCTGATGACCGGCTACCTGGACATGCCCGAGCGGACCGCGGAGGCGATGGCCGGCGGCTTCTACCACACCGGGGACACCGCGACCCGGGACGCCGAGGGCTACCTGTTCTACGTCGGACGCACCGACGACGTGTTCAAGGCGTCGGACTACAAGGTCTCCCCGTTCGAGCTGGAGAGCGTGCTGGTGGAGCATCCGGCGGTGCTGGAGGCGGCCGTGGTGCCGCAGCCGGATCCGGTGCGGCTGGCGGTGCCCAAGGCGTACGTGGCGCTGGCCCCCGGCTTCGAGCCGACCCGGGAGACGGCACTGGGGATCCTCGCGCACGCCCGCGCGAACCTGGCCCCCTATCTGCGGGTGCGGCGGCTGGAGTTCGCGGAGCTGCCGAAGACGATCTCCGGGAAGATCCGCCGGGTCGAGCTGCGCACGCGCGAGACGGACGACCCGGGTGCGGTCGCCGCCGTCGAGTGGCGCGACGACGCGTTCCCCGAGCTGCGGGGCTGACGCGGGCCGTCGGCGCGCGCGGCTCCTCAGCGGGCGTGCACGCGCCGGCGGCCGGCGGTGGCCCGGACGATCACCAGCCTGCCCAGCACGAGTGCCACCCCGACCGCGATCCCGGCGACGAGCAGCAGCCACGGCCGGCTCTCCAGGTCGGCGGCGAGCCGGTCGCCCGCCGCGTACCCGATGCCGACGAGCACCGCGGCCCGCACCGCGGTCGCCGGGATCACCCAGGACAGGAAGCGCTGGTAGCCGACGTTCGCCAGGCCGGCAGCGAGATAGGCGGGGATCGCGCCGATGTCGACGAGCTTGGCCCCGATCACGATCCGGGGCAGGTGCGTGTGCACCTCGCGGGTGAGGGCCTCGCGGCGGGCGTCGGTCAGCCCGAGCCGGACCAGCACCCGCGCGACGGCCGGCCGGTCGCCGTGCCTGCCGAGTGCGTAGAGCAGGGTGTCGCCGACGACGTCCGCGACCACCGCTGCCAGCCAGACTCCCCACCAGGGCAGCTGCCCGGCCCCGGCCAGCGCGGCCGCGGCGACGGTGACCACCGGACCCTCGAGGAACGCTCCGAGGCCGATCACGAGGAGCGACCGGATCGGCGCAGCCGGAATCGCGGCCAGCAACGCGGCCACGGTGTCCGACAGTCCGATCACGCAAGCCTCCGATCAGGTACCACCCGGAAATGGTGCCCTGCCCCCCGATGCGGCCGGACGCCGCCCCGTGCCACCGGGCCGGACGCCACCCGTCACCACGTGTGACGTCCCGGGGGTGGGACAGGTTCCCCCGGTCGGCGCAGGAGCGGCCGGACGGGCGTCGATGCCACGTCCGATCGGTCGAGTGTCATCGGCCGACCAGCCCTGGTGGGCGCCGTTGCCCGCTGCACCGATGATGGCACCGGACGCGCCGCCCGGCACGCCGGTGGTGTCCCTGTGGGTGTGCGCGGTGCAATTCTGGGGCGGTGCTGCTGTGGCTCGAGCTCCTCGTCGCCGCCCTCGTCCTCGCGGGCGGGGTGGCCCTGCTCGTCGTGGGGGCGCTGGTGACCGGCGTGATCGTGGTGCTGCTCGGCGGGGTGTGGGTGGGTTCCTGCGTGCGCAGGCTCTGAACGCTCCCGCGCTCAGCGCCGCGCCCGGTCCGGTTGCGCCCGGTCCGATCGTGCCCGGTCCAGCTGTGCTCCGACGGTGCCGGCGATCCGGGCGAGTGCGTCCACGTCGTCGTCGGTGAGGATGTCGAAGACCAGCTCGCGGACCGATTCCACGTGACCGGGTGCGGCCTCCTCGATGGCGGCCCGCCCCTGCTCGGTGAGTACGACGAAGTTGCCGCGGCCGTCGTCGTCGCACTCCTCGCGGGTGATCAGCCCGCGCCGCTGCATCCGCGCCAGGTGATGGGACAGCCTGCTCTTCTCCCACTCCAGCGAGCTCGCCAGCTCCAGTACCCGGACCCGCTCGTCCGGCCGGTCGGTGAGCGCCACCAGCACGTCGAAGTCCGCGATCGAGAGCCCCGACTCGGCCTGCAGCCTGCGGTGCAGCTCGGCCTGCAATCTCGCCTGCATCCGCAGGTACCCCCGCCACGCCGCCTGCTCGCGGTCGTCCAGCCACCGTGTCACGGGCCCAGCCTACCGGAATAGTTGACGCGTCATCTATGTTGGGAGAGAATGTAGATGACAGATCAACCATCTCGGAGGTAGTCGTGCAGTTCGGAATCTTCTCGGTCAGCGACATCACGACCGACCCGACCACGGGCCGGACGCCGACCGAAGCGCAGCGGATCTCCGACGTCATCGCCATCGCACGCAAGGCCGAAGAGGTCGGGCTGGACGTGTTCGCGCTCGGCGAGCACCACAACCCGCCGTTCTTCTCGTCCTCGCCGACGACGACGCTGGGCTACATCGCGGCGCTGACCGAGCGGCTCCAGCTGTCCACCGCGACCACGCTGATCACCACGAACGACCCGGTGAAGATCGCCGAGGACTACGCGATGCTGCAGCACCTGTCCGGTGGGCGGATCGATCTGACGCTCGGCCGCGGCAACACCGGCCCGGTGTACCCGTGGTTCGGCCAGGACATCCGGCAGGGGATGAACCTCGCCATCGAGAACTACGCGCTGCTGCGCAGGCTCTGGGACACCGAGGTGGTCGACTGGGAGGGGCGCTTCCGCACCCCGCTGCAGGGGTTCACCTCGACCCCGCGCCCGCTCGACGACGTCGCGCCGTTCGTCTGGCACGGCTCGATCCGCAGCCCGGAGATCGCGGAGCAGGCCGCCTTCTACGGCGACGGCTTCTTCCACAACCACATCTTCTGGCCGGCGTCGCACACCAAGCGGATGGTCGAGTTCTACCGCAAGCGCTGGGAGCACCACGGCCACGGCCTGGCCGAGAAGGCGATCGTCGGGCTCGGCGGTCAGGTGTTCATGCGGTCCAACTCGCAGGACGCGGTGCGCGAGTTCCGGCCCTACTTCGACAACGCGCCGGTCTACGGGCACGGGCCGTCGCTGGAGGACTTCACCCGGGAGACCCCGCTGACCGTCGGCAGCCCGCAGCAGGTCATCGACCGGACCCTCGGGTTCCGCGACTACGTCGGTGACTACCAGCGCCAGCTGTTCCTGATCGACCACGCCGGCCTGCCGCTGAAGACCGTGCTGGAGCAGCTGGACATCCTCGGTGAGGAGGTCGTGCCGGTGCTGCGCAAGGAGTTCGCGGCGCTGCGCGGGCCCGGCGTGCCGGACGCGCCGACGCACGCCACGCTGGTCGCGGCGAAGGCCGCGGGCACCCAGGACAAGGAGACGGAGGCCGCCTGACGGCCGTCGTCCTCGCACACCGTCACCGCACTGCTGAAGGGATGAGCATCATGAGCTCCACCGAAGCCGGCACCGGCGTCCCGGCCCTCGACGCCGAGCGCGACCGGATCCGCCGGACGCACCTGAAGCCCACCGGCGAGCGGCCGTCGTCGACCGCCCGCGGGCTGCACCACACCGCGCTGGTCAGCTCGGACGTCGAGCGGACCGTGCGCTTCTACCAGGACGTGCTCGGGTTCCCGCTGACCGAGCTGATCGAGAACCGGGACTACCCGGGCTCGTCGCACTTCTTCTTCGACATCGGCAACGGGAACCTGCTCGCGTTCTTCGACTTCCCGGGGCTCGACGTGGGCCCGTACGCCGAGGTGCTCGGCGGGCTGCACCACATCGCGATCAGCGTCGAGCCGCAGCGGTGGGAGGCGCTCGTCGCGAGCCTGACCGCCGCCGGCGTCGAGCACGAGGTGCACTCCGGGGTCTCGGTCTACTTCCGCGATCCCGACGGTGCCCGGATCGAGCTGATCGCCGACCCGCTCGGCGAGATGTACGGCGAGCACGTTCTTTAGTGCCAGTGCTTCAGTGCCAGTCCTTCAGTGACAGTGCTTCAGTGCCAGTAGGCGAAGGTCCGGAACTCGATCGAGTGCCGCGGACCGGTGGCGCCCGCCGCCGGATCGTGGAACGCCGAGTGCGGCACCCGCCAGGCGCGGGACCGGTCGGAGTCGTGGAACTTGAAGAACAGGACCTCGTCGGAGTCCATGCCGGGGAAGTACCACCAGCGGTGGTCCGGGTTCCGGTGGAACTCCGAGCCGTGGGTGACCGGTTCGAGCCCGTCGACCGGGCCGAACGGGTCGGCGGGCAGCTCGTCGACGAAGTACAGCGTGTTCGGGAGCCCGTCGGTGTCGGCGACGCTGCGGAAGTCGCACAGCGCCAGCGGCCAGTCCTGCGGCGGTGGGCTGAACACCCGCCAGGTGCTCGTCGCGACCGCCCGGCGGTATCCCGGGCCGTCCGGGAACGCCTCGGCGTAGGCGGCCGCGGCCGCGCGGGGCGCGCCCTCCGGTGCGTAGTCGCAGTGCACCAGCCCGGCCTGCGGCTGCGAGCCGGAGCTCCCGGGATCGGCCGAGCGGCGCAGCACGCCGCCCCGGGACACCACGGCGTCGGCACCGAGCAGCTCCTGCACGAGATCGGTCACCTCGCTCCGGTAGATCCGCTGGACCTGCTCGGGATCGGTGAAGTCGGTGACCGCGCTGCGGTGCCGGGCGAGGGTGAAGCCGTGCACGTCGACGTCGAAGGCCTCGTCGGTGGCTCGCCCGTCCCGCACGGTCACCCGGTGGGTCTCGTACCGGCCGGTGTTGACGCTCGCGCCGGGCGCGGTGAAGCGACGCAGCACCGTCGAGTCCGGTGCCAGGTAGCTCAGGTCCGCAGCGGTCGTCCGATCACCGGGCACAGACCCTGCCTCGGGCACTGGTTCGGGCACTGGTTCGGGCACGGACACCGGGTCGGGCACGGTCACGGCGGCTCCCCTCGTCGGGCTCGCCGATCAGCGAACCCGAGTCCCGCTGCCACCGGGAGCCCGGTTTCCGGCACGGGGAAGCCCGTTCACGGCCGGACGCTGACGTGCACGTGGTCGAAGTGCCCGCCGGTGGCGTCGTCGGGGTCGTAGACCCCGCCGCCGTCGTAGGGCCGGCCCCAGCCGGCCCGGCCGTCGCCGGTATCGCCCGTGCCGCGGTACCAGATCCGGCCCTGCCAGATCACGTACCGCACCCGCAGCTCGGCGGAGTTCTCGCGCAGCCAGTCCGCGACCGCCCAGCCCTGCTCCAGGTCGGTCCCGGCGGGGAACTCGCCGTACCCGGCGGGGAAGAAGTCGCAGGCCCGGCCGGCGGGATGGTCGCTGGAGGGGTTCCAGGCGTGCTCGGACCAGCAGCTGAGTGATCGGACCGGGGCACCCGGTCCCGGCTCCCCGAACCGGGCCACCGCGGCGTCGTGCAGACGCAGCGCGCTCGGCGTGAGACAGCCCGTCGACGTGGGATCGTCCTCGGTGCACTCCTCCGGAGGAGGCGGATCGACGAGCTCCCACAGGTCGTCGGTGGTCAGCCCGCGGCGCTCGGCGAACCACACGAGCGCGCCACCGAGCAGCACGACCACCAGGAGGACGCCCAGCAACCCGGCGATGCGTCGGCCCACCGTTCTCGGCACGATCTCCAGCGTACGGCGATGAGTTCCGGACGCGCGGCCGGTCGGATCCGGTGCAGGCCGACCCGACCGGAGGTTCCCGTGAACGGCACCGCAGACACCGCAGGCACCCTCACCGACGCCGTACTGGACCTCGCCGGTGCCCGCATCCACTTCGACGTCCGCGGGACCGGCCCGCTGCTGGTGCTGGTCGGCTCCCCGATGGGTGCGGACGGGTTCGCCGCGACGGCCGGGCTGCTCGCGGCCGATCACACCGTCGTCACGTTCGATCCGCGCGGCACCGGCCGCAGCCCGGTCGACGACGCCGACGCGGGCTCTCCGGTCGCGGTGCGCGCCGCGGACCTCGCGGCGCTCGTCGAGCATCTCGGTCAGGGCCCGGCGACGCTGGTCGGGTCCAGCGGCGGCGCCGTCGTCGCGCTCGCGCTGCTGCAGACGCGCCCGGAGCTGGTGCGCGCGGTCGTCGCGCACGAGCCGCCGTTGCAGGAGCTCCTGCCCGACGCGGCCGCCCGCCGCGCCACCGGCGACGAGATCGTGCGGCGTTACCGGGAGCAGGGCGCGGCTGCGGCCTGGGCGCTGTTCATGGCGGCGGCGAACCTGCCCGGCGGGCCGCCGGAGGGACCCGGGGACGGGGTGCGGCCGGAGTCACCGAGGGGGCCGGGCCTGCCGACTGTGCTGAGCCTGCCGATCGCGCCGACGGGGCCGACAGCGCCGCTGGTGTGCACGGCGCGGGGACCGGGCTGCCCGGCGCGGACGGCCCGGGCGCGGACCGGGAACGCCAGGACGCCGACGAGCGGCACTTCTTCCTGTACGAGATGCGCGAGACGGTCCGCTGGGTGCCCGATCCCGGCGCCCTGCGCGGCGGCCGGGTGACCGTCGGGATCGGTGAGGACTCCGACGGCCGGCTGTGCGACCTGACGTCGCGCGCACTGGCGGACCGGCTCGGGGTGACGCCCGAACGGTTCCCCGGCGGGCACGTCGGGTTCATGGAGCATCCCGCCGCGTTCGACGCGCGACTGCGCGAGGTGCTCGCAAGGCTGTGAGCGCGGATCAGCCCCCGATCCCGCCGAACAACGGCGAGGTGCTCAGCGCGTCGCGCAGCTCCAGCCAGGCGACGAACCCGTACACCGCACCCGCGAGGAAGATCAGGCAGGACAGCGACACCAGCACGTAGGTGATCACCCGCAGCACGGTGAGGGCGGCCGGGTCCTTCGCCACCGTCGGCGGCCGCTGCTGGATCGGCTGCTGGAACTGCTGCTGCGGCTGCTGCTGGGCAGGCGCAGCGGCCGCAGCCGGCGCGGATCCGGTGGCCGGTGTGCTCCCCGAGGTGCCGAACCGGGCGGCGGCGGCCTCGGCGACGGTGGCCGGCCGGTTGCCCGCACCCCCGGCCGGCCGGGCCGCGACCGCAGGCGCAGCGCGCTGCACGGGTACGGCCGCCGTCGGCCCGGTCGCCAGTTCGGAGTCGGTCGGTCCGGCATCGGTCCGCTCGGAGCCGGCCCGCGCGGGGTCGGGGTCGGCCCGCTCGGTCACCGCCGTCACCGCTCCCGGACCGCCGGGGGCCTCGTCCCGGTCGTCGGCGGAGCCGTAGCGCGACGCCGTCCGGGCCGGTTCGGTGGAGTAGGGCGGGCCGCCGTCGATGGCCGTGCCGCCACGCGACGCCGGATCGCCGTACTCGCCGTAACCCGGCCGGGACCCGGGCCCGGAGCCGTAGGCAGGGCCGGAGCCGTAGGCCGGGCCGGTGCCGTGCGCGGGCTGCCGGGCCGCACCCGGGGACGGTTCGAGGTGGGCAGGCTGTCCGGCGCCACCGGCCGGCTGCTCGGGCACCTCGCCGCCGTAGCCACGCTGGTCCAGATCACCCCGCCCGTGCGGGGCGGGCTGGCCGTGCCTGCCCGGATCGCCGTAGCCCCCCGGATCGCCGTAGCCACCCGGGTCGCCGTGACCACCCGGGTCGCCGTAGCCACCCGGGTCCGCGCCGCGGTGCATCTCGGCCGGGCGCTCGCCGTACAGGTCGTCGGGGCCGTCGGCGGCCGGGACGGGCCGCTCGACCGGACGCGAGGGCCGCAGATCCGGGTAGCCGCCGGCGTGCTGCTCGCCCTGGTACGAGTCGTCCGGGAAGAAGTCGTGCTCGGAGCGGCCGTGCCGGGCCTGCGGGGAGGGCCGTGCACCGGCGGTCCCGTCGGCGGGATGGGGCCGGGGCTGTTGCGGGCCGGTCATGCGGACCTCCGGTGTGAGTGCTGCGGCTCGGTGCTGCGGTGACTCCGACTGCTGTGACACCCATACCGCCGCACACACCCACGGCGTTAGCCCCTGCGGCCTACAGTCACCTGGTCCGGTGAGCCGATCTCACGGTGTGTACACGCCGGTCGGCTCTGCGTGGTAACCCTTCGCCCCGACGGCCGCGGCGAGCGGGCTGCCCGGACCGGCCCCGGAGCGCAGCCGTGCGGCGATCGCTCCGGCGTCCCACCGCGGCCGCCAGCCCAGCTCGGCGACCGCGCGCGCCGACGAGTAGACGCGGTCCACCTCCGGCACCGCCCAGCCCCGCTCGCGCAGCAGCGCGGCCACCTCCGGCGCCCGGCGGGCGAGCACCGCGGGAACGTCCCGGCCGAGCTCGGGGAGGTCGTCGCGGGTGAAGGGGGTGGGTGCGCTGATCACGTACCGGGCGAACCCGAGCTCCGGCGCCCGCCGGGCCGCCGCCAGGTGCGCCGACACGACGTCGGCGAGATCGACCCGCCGGTGGCAGAACTCGACCAGCTTGGACGCCGCGTCGTCGAACCGCAGCCGGATCTCCTCCCGGTCGTCGGCCTCCGGGAAGAACCGCGAGGTCCGCAGTACCACCACCGGCAGCCCCGGATCCTGCGCCGCCAGCTCGCACAGCTCCTCGGCGGCGGTCTTGGTGGCGCCGTAGACGTTGCGCACCCGCGGCACGACGCTCTCGTCGATCCAGGTCACCGCCCCGTCCCCGACGAGTGCTCTGCCGAAGGCCGAGGTCGACGAGGTGAACACCACGCCGGTGACACCGGCCGCCGCCGCGCACTCCAGTACCGCGAGCGTGCCGGAGACGTTGCTGTCGACGAAGTCCTGCCGAGTGTGCGACCCGACGTGTGGCTTGTGCAGCGTCGCGGTGTGCAGGACGTGCGTGACGCCGGTCATGGCAGCGGCGAGGGCGTCCCGGTCGGCCAGCGGGGCAACGACGTCGGTCCACGGCGACGGCACCCGGTCCAGCCCGGTGACCGGGACACCGTCGGCGCGCAGCGTGCGGACCAGGGCCTCCCCGAGGTGCCCCGAGCTGCCGGTGACGAGGAATCTCTCCATCGGCGGAGCCCAGCACGGCCACCCGCCGGTGACCAGCGGATTACCGCTCCAGCAGGGCCACCAGCTCGCCGATCACCACGCGCAGCTCCCGCGCGAACGCCTCCATCGGCCCGGCCTGATCGGCCGGGGTGGACAGGTGCAGGTGGAACCGGTCCGGCAGCAGCACGTAGGCCACCCCGATGCAGCGCGAGCTGGTCGAGCCGAAACCGAAGTACCGGACGTTGCGCGACGGCGCCGAGCTGGTCGACAGCCAGTCGTCGCGCATGATCGTCCAGCCGGGGGAGGAGAACACCGCGAGCGGCTCGGTCGCACCGAGCTGCGCGCCGCGCCGGCGCTGGATCCACTCCAGCTCCCACAGGTGCTGCTCGGGCGCGTCCCCCTGCTGGCACTGCCGGGCGCGGGCGACGTGCGCATCCGCGGCGGCCCGGAAGGCGGCGCGCCGGTCGTCACCGGAGGCATGCGGGTCCTGCATCCGGTCGACGAAGGCGACCATCTCGGGGGTCACCACCCGCATCGCCTCGGTCCGGCCGCGCCGGAACTGCCGGGTCGCGATCGACTCGTAGGTGGCCCCGGTGAGGCCCTTCGCCCGCCGGTGCGCGACCTGATAGGCGGCCTGCACGAAGGCGTCCGGTGAGAAGCCCAGCGCCTTGGCCGTGTCGGCGCCGAAGTCGTCGAAGGAGACGAGCGTGGTCGCGGTACCGGCGAGGAACGCGGCGAACTCGTCGTGCGCCCGGCGGACGGTGCCGCGCAGCTCGTCGTCGAGCACGAAGCCCAGCTCGGCGACGGCGGGCGCACCCTGGGGGCGGGCCCCGGCCCGCTCGGCGTGCACCGCCACGGTGTCCGCGAACATCGCGTCGACCAGGGTGAGCACGGTCGTGCCGTCCAGCTCGCAGTGCTCGATGTTCACCCCGGCGGTCCCGTCGGGCAGCACCACGATCGACAGCGCCTTGTCGAACCAGCGGTTCCCGGAGTCCCCGGCCAGCAGCGTCCGGGCGGCGGCGCTCTCGTCGGCCGGGACGTCGTCGTCCAGGCAGATCGCGAACAGCGCACGCTCGACGAGATCGACCGCGCCGGCGTTCGCCGGGTCGAGCCCGGTCAGCCGGTCCCGCACGGCCGCCCACTCGGCGCGGGCCAGCGTGGTCAGCGAGCCGACCGCCTCGTCGAGCCCGGTGCGCGCGGGGTGCGCGGAACGGATCGCGCGCAGCGCGGCGGCGATCTCGTCCACCGTGTGCAGCGCCCCGTCGGGGCCGAACACGTCGAGCCGGTGGATCCGGCCCCGGCTCAGCACGACGACGTGCCGCTCGGTGGACGGGCCCGGCCACGCGTCGCTGTAGGGGGTGCGGACGGTGTCCTGCGGGTCGCCCGGGATCCGGGTGGTGGAGAAGACGTGCCTGCTCTGGTCCATCGACTGCGGCCCGCCCCGCCCGGCCGGCGCGGCGAAGGTGCCCGCGTCGAGGTCGACCTTGTGCCCGATCGCCGCGGTCGCGAGCTCCGCCGCGCGCAGGCACTGGTCGGACGTGCCCGGTCCGAACAGGAAGAAGAAGTTCGCGTTCAGCGCGATCCGGTCCCGGCGGCCCAGGTAGCGCGACGGCCAGAACTCGTCGAGCCAGCTGTGGGCCGAGGCGTCGAACCGCTCCAGGTCGGCCTGCAGCACCGACGCTGTGCCGCCGGGGACGAGCAGCTCGGCCGCTGCGTCGGCGGTGCGGGTGTACTCGTCCGGGGTGAGCAGCGGTGCGCACCACTGGAGGAACCGGTCCACCGAGGCGGACACGGTGGGCAGCGGAACCTTCGGGAGGCCGTCGTCCGCCGCGAAGGTCGAGGGTGTCTGCTCCGTCACGCGATCAGTCCATCAGTCCGTCGACCCGGACCGAACGTGGCCCCCCGTGCGCGGGCAGTACCCGCCCGAACAGCTGCCGGGTGCGCTCGGCGCTGCCGACGACCCCGGGGCGACCGCTGTAGGAGAAGATCGCGGTGTGCCGGGCGGTCGCGCCGCGCACCTGCGTGACCCGGTGCAGCGAGTAGCGGCCGCGGAACAGCTGCAGGTCCCCGGGCCGCAGCCGGAGCCTGCGCACCCGGTCCCCGCCGTCCCCGGCCAGCACGGCGGCGACCTCGGCGGTGTTCTCCGCGTCGGCGGACCGGATCCCCGGGACGTACTCGAAGATCCCGCCCTGCTCCGGCGCCCGGGTGAGCAGGCTGATCGCGACCTCGTTGGTGTCGAAGTGCCAGGGGTGCGAGCGACCGTCGGCGACGACGTTGAGGCACAGCCCGGCCAGCGGATCGGCGAGCTCGTGCAGCTCCGGCACCCCGACACAGGCGGCGAGGAACGCGCGGAACGCCGGATCGGGATAGAGCCGGTGGATCAGCCCCGCGGCCGGGATCCGGTCCCGGGCGACGAAGGCGTTGCCCCGTTCCAGCGGCACCCGGGCGGGATGGTCGGCGGGCAGCGCCGGATCCGGCTCGGTGTTGTAGACGTTCACCACCCGGGTCTCGTGGTGGGCCAGCGGGGCGATCTCCTCACCCTCGGCGCGCAGCCGGTCCTGGAAGGACGCCCGCACGAAGCCGGTGAGCACCGCGCAGCCGTCCGATTCCAGGGAGTCCCGGGCCTCGTGCACCGCGGCCGTCCAGCGCGGCGATCCCGGCTCGTGCAGCGGGTAGCGGGTCAGATCGACCGGTTCCAGGCTCGGTCGCACCGATCAGCTCCTTCGGCCCCCTGGCGGCGCCGGCGCCGCCCGTCGATGGTCACCCCCATCCAAACCGCTGCCGGCGCGCACTGTCCACGGGGAGTGACCGGACGATCAGGGTCGGTGTCCCCCGGCGGGCCAGGGCACACTGCGGGGCATGACCGTTCTCGTCACCGGTGCCTCCCGCGGGGTCGGCGCGGCCACCGCCCGGTTGCTGGCGGCCCGGGGCCGGGACGTCGTCGTGGCGCACCGGGCCTCGCCCGATGCGGCCGGGCAGGTGGTCGCCGACTGCCGTGCGGCGGGCGTGCAGGCCCGCGCGGTCGCCGCCGACGTGACCGGCACCGACGGCGTCGAGCAGCTGTTCGCCGCCGCGGCGGACATGCCGGCCCCGCTCACCGGAGTGGTGGTGAACGCCGGCGGTGCGCCGTCCCGGCAGCGCCTGGAGGACATGAGCGACGAGCGGATCGACGGTGTCCTCGCGCTGAACCTGCGGGCCGCGCTGATCTGCTCGCGGGCCGCGGTGCGCGCGCTGTCCCCGCGGCACGGCGGCACGGGTGGGGTGCTGGTGCACGTGACGTCACGGGCCGCGGTGCTCGGCTCGCCCGGCGAGTGGAACGACTACGCCGCGGCCAAGGCGGGCGTCGAGGCGCTGGTGGTGGGCCTGGCCAAGGAGGTCGCCGCGGACGGTATCCGGGTGGCGGCGGTCCGGCCGGGACTGCTCGACACCGACTTCCACGCCAGGGCCGGTGAGCCGGGGCGGGCGGCCCGGATGGCGCCGTCGATCCCGATGGGCCGGGCCGGGCGTCCGGACGAGGTGGCGGCCGCGGTGGCCTGGCTGCTCTCCGACGAGGCGAGCTACGTGACCGGCGCGGTGCTGGACGTGGCCGGCGGCCGGTAGGGCGCCGGGGGGAGCGGACGGATCAGGAGCTGCGCACCGAGCGCGCCAGTGACGCCCACGAGCGCCGGCGCGGAGCGCGGCGCCCGATCCCGGAGGTCTCCGCGCACAACAGGCAGCGGTCGCCCGGGGGTGAGGCGAGCGAGGCCGGGAGTACGACGTGCCCGCACATCGCGGTGCACTGCCCGGCCCCGGAGGCCAGCGAGTCGGCGAGCACCGCGTGCGGGACGACGTGGCTGAACCCGTCGCGGGCGCAGGTGACCGCCACATTCTGTTCGGGTGCCGGAGCGGATGGCTCGGCCGGGAGGGTCGGCGACGGCACCTGACGCGCACCTGCGGGCGGTACCGACACGGTTCTCCTCCGGTTGATGTGCGGCGGAATATCCATGGTCACCCCGGCGCCGTGCAGATGCAAGTGCATCCGCACGAACGGCCGAATCCGACTCGGCCCTGTCGCGGAGCGTGGCGAGCGACACCACGACGGATTCTGCGCGGCTTCCGGGGCGCGCGGCGGTGGGTCCCGGCGGCCCCCGGAACCCGGCCGCTTGCTGGGAGGACGTCCGATTCGTCCGGCCGGTTGCCCGATGTGCCCGTGGTCACAATGGTGATGGCCCGAGTCGGTGCTCCGGGCCGTCAGCGGCTGCAACCGGTCGTCCGGGCCGTTAATCTCGACCGACATGATCGCACCCGAGCAGGCCGAGCCTCGGGCGTCGACGTCGTTCTCCGGGGCAACGAGCCCTGCGGAGAAGACCGACGCCGATGCCGATGGTGACCCTTCGTACGAGATCGTGTCGCCGGACCAGGCCGACGGAGTCGAGATGTGGCGGCTGGCGGTGGAGTCGCAGACGCTGGATGCGAACTCCCGCTACGCCTACGTCCTCTGGTGCCGCGATTTCGCAGGCGCGTCCGTGATCGCCCGCCGGAACGACGGCCGGGCGGTCGGCTACGTGACCGGCTACCTGCGCCCGGAGCGTCCGCACACGTTGTTCATCTGGCAGGTGTGCGTGGACCCGGTCGCCCGTGGCGCCGGTCTCGCCGGCCGGATGCTGGACGCGGTGTGGGACCGGACCGCGCAGGACGCGGCCACGGACCGGATGGAAACGACCATCACCCCGGACAACGAGTCGTCCATCCGGCTGTTCAGCTCCTTCGCCCGACGACACGACACGACGATCGAGCGGGAGGACCTGTTCGGTCCCGACCTGCTCGGTGACGAGCACGAGCCGGAGCACCTGTACCGCATCGGCCCGATCGCAGCAGAGAAGGTTGACAACACATGACCGTTTTCGAGGATCTCGAGTCCCAGGTCCGGAGCTACTGCCGAAACTGGCCGGTCGTCTTCGACACGGCCAAGGGCAGCCGGCTGACCGACGTCGACGGCAACTCCTACCTCGACTTCTTCGGTGGCGCCGGGGCGCTCAACTACGGGCACAATCCCGAGGTGCTCAAGAAACCGCTGCTGGAGTACCTCGGCCGCGACGGCATCACCCACGGCCTGGACATGTACACCACGGCCAAGGGCGAGTTCCTGAACACCTTCCAGGAGAAGATCCTGGCTCCGCGCGGCTTGGAGTACAAGGTCCAGTTCCCCGGCCCGACGGGCGCCAACGCCGTCGAGTCCGCGCTGAAGCTGGCCCGCAAGATCACCGGCAAGGAAGCGCTGATCAACTTCACCAACGCGTTCCACGGGATGACCCTGGGCGCGCTGTCGGTGACCGGTAACTCGATGAAGCGCGGTGGCGCCGGTATCCCGCTGGTGCACTCGACCCCGATGCCGTTCGACAACTACTTCGACGGCAAGATGCCCGACTTCCTGTGGTTCGAGAAGGTTCTCGACGACACCGGATCGAGCCTCAACGAGCCGGCCGCGGTGATCGTCGAGACGGTGCAGGGCGAGGGCGGCCTGAACCCGGCCCGCATCGAGTGGCTGCAGGGTCTCGAGGACCTGTGCCGCCGCAAGGGCCTGCTGCTGGTCGTCGACGACGTCCAGATGGGTTGCGGCCGGACCGGCCCGTTCTTCTCCTTCGAGATCGCCGGCATCAAGCCGGACATCGTCACGATCTCGAAGTCCATCTCGGGCTACGGCCTGCCGATGGCGCTGGTGCTGATCAAGCCGGAGTACGACCAGTGGGGCCCCGGCGAGCACAACGGAACGTTCCGCGGCAACAACCCGGCGTTCGTCACCGCGACCCACACGCTGCGCAACTGGTGGTCCGACGACACGCTCGAGCGCGACACCATCCGCAAGGGCGAGAAGATCGAAGAGGGCTTCCACAAGATCATCGCCGACAACCAGGGCACCGAGATGTTCGCCAAGGGCAGGGGCCTGGCGCGGGGCATCCAGTTCGAGGGCGAGGGGCTCGCGGAGAAGATCGCGGGCAAGGCCTTCGAGCACCGGATGCTGCTGGAGACCGCCGGCCCGAACGACGAGGTGCTCAAGCTCCTGCCGCCGCTCACCACCACCGATGACGAGATCGACGAGGGGCTTGCGATCATCGGGGAGTCCGTCCGTAGCGTCATCGGGAGCTGATACCCACATGATCGTCCGCACCATCGACGAGATCACCGGAACCGAGCGGGACGTCGAGTCCGAGAACGGGCAGTGGCGCAGCAAGCGCATCGTGCTCGCCGACGACAAGATCGGGTTCTCGGTCCACGAGACCACCCTGCAGCCGGGAACGATCAACGACTTCTGGTACGCCAACCACATCGAGGCCGTCTTCATCACCGAGGGTGAGGGCGAGATCTACGACAAGGACAACGACGTCACGTACCCGCTCAAGCCCGGCTCGATCTACGTGCTGAACGGCAACGAGCGGCACCAGCTGCGTCCGAAGACCCAGATCAAGTGTGTCTGCGTCTTCAACCCGCCGGTGACCGGCCGCGAGGTGCACGACGAGAACGGCGTGTACCCGCTCATCACCGAGGAGAGCTGAGGCTCTTCCCGGCGCACTTCCGAATAGGGGCGTTTCCGCTGCATCGCAGCGGGAACGCCCCTTTCGGTCCGTCAGGTCCGACCGACCCCCGTCCGAAGGGATAGCGAGCAACACCGCAAGGAGGAATGTCCATGACTGCCGTGGCCGGCAGCGACGACCTGACCCGTCCGCAGGAGACGGGTGACCGCTACCACACGCGCGTCTCGCGGGAGCCCGCGTTCATCGAGCGAGTGGAGCCCACCGTGTGGGGGGACCCCGGGAGCGCCGGGATGTTCGGTGCGCAGGAGCTCGCCGCGCACTCCCGGGACGGCTTCGTCCAGGTTCCCGATCTGCTCACCGGCGACGAGGTCGCCTTCCACCAGGCCGAGCTCGACCGTCTCGCGAACGATCCGGCCGTCCGCGCGGACGAGCGGTGCGTGATCGAGAAGTCGTCCGACGAGGTGCGCTCGATCTTCGAGGTGCACCGGATCTCGGCGGCGGTCGCGCGGCTCGTCCGGGACGAGCGGGTGCTGTCCCGGGCCCGCCAGATCCTCGGGTCCGACGTCTACCTCCACCAGAGCCGGATCAACTACAAGCCCGGTTTCGGTGGGGGCGGCTTCTACTGGCACTCCGACTTCGAGACCTGGCACGCCGAGGACGGCATGCCCACCCCGCGTGCGGTCAGCTGCTCGATCTCGCTGACCGACAACCACCCCTACAACGGCTGCCTCATGATCATGCCGGGCTCGCACCGGACGTTCGTGTCCTGCGTCGGCGAGACGCCGGCGGACTACTACCGGACGTCGCTGACGGAGCAGGAGATCGGGACCCCTGATCCGGACTCGATCACGGCGATGGCCGACCGGCACGGGATCGCGATGATGACCGGCCGGGCCGGTTCCGCGACCTGGTTCGACTCGAACTGCCTGCACGGCTCGGGGGACAACATCACCCCGTACTCGCGGTCGAACATCTTCCTGGTGTTCAACAGCGTCGAGAACGCTTGTGTGGAGCCCTTCTACGCGCCGAAGCCGCGTCCCGAGTACATCGGCGCGCGTGACGTCACCCCGGTGCGCTGACCGGGGCCCCCGGCACTGCGGGGCTGCCCGATCCGTCGACGCGCAGGCAAGGCATAGGGCACCCTTACCGGGTGGCCCCCGATCCCGCCCCCCGTGCAGCGCCCCGACAGGACCCCGGCCTGGCCGAGTTGCTCGGTGGCCGGGCCGGAGCCGTGGACGCCTCGGTCCCGGTGGCCGCCTTCGTCGTGACCTGGCTGATCACCGGCTGGACCGGTGCGGTGTACCCGATCAACTGGGGTGCCGGTGCGGCGATCGTGGCCGGTGCGGTGGTGGCGGGCTGGCGGATCCGTGCCGGGCGAAAGCCGCGCGCGGTGTTGTTCGGGCTCGCGGGGGTGGTGGCCGCGGCCGCGATCGTGCTGATCACCGGCCGGGCGTCGGACTTCTTCCTGGTCCAGATCGTGTCGAACGCCGGTAGCGCGCTCGCCTGGGCGATCTCGATCGTCGTGCGCTGGCCGCTGCTCGGGGTCGTCGTCGGCGGGCTGCTGGGGCAGCGGACCCGCTGGCGCCGCGATCCCGATCTGCTGCGCGGCTACCAGCGGGCGTCCTGGGCGTGGGTGTCCCAGTACGTCGTGCGGCTCGCCGTGTTCCTGCCGTTGTGGGCCGCGGATCAGGTCGTGCTGCTGGGGCTGGCACGGACCGTTCTGAGCCCGGTGCTCGTGGGTCTGAGCGTGCTCGCGTCGTGGCCGTTGCTGCGTACGGCGCTGCCGGACGATCACCCGGGGATTCGTCACCCCCGGTGACGCGACGCAACGACCGGTGACGCTAGAATCGTGATCACAACGTGACTTTCACTCACCCGTGTGAGGGCTGCCACTTCAGGTGATCATCGGGTGCGTTCGCGCGCTCCCGGACGTTCTCCACTGCGGATCCGCCGGACCACGACCCTTGCAAGGAGCCATGCCTCAGCAACGCCCCCCCGAGCCCGGACCCGGTGACGACCCGCGCGGCGTCCCCGGCGGACACCGCACGGCTCATCCGTTGCCCACCGGCCGTCCCGTCGCACCCGACGCACCACGCGTCCCGGTCCAGCGCCGTACCGCCCCGTCCCGGCCCCCGCAGAGCTCGCCCCCCGGCGTCCCGCCGGTGCGGCCGTCGCGGGCCGCGCAGCGGCCCACCCGGGTCGTGCCGGGGCCGGGCGTCCCGCAGGGCACACCGCCCGGCGGTCACCCGCAGACCCGGGCCTACCCGGGCGGTCCGGGAGCGGCCGGCCCCGGCGGCCCGCACGGCCCGGTGGGCGGCGGTCCCGGCGGTGGCGGTGGTACCGGTGGCACAGGCGACGGCAAGGAGCCGGCCGGCGGGGAGACATCGTCGCTCAAGGCGGACCTCAGCCCCACGAAGATCGCCGCGGGCGCCGGCGCCGCCGTCGTCACGGCGATCCTCGGGTCGTTCCTCGGCGCGGTCGGCACGGTGATCGGTGCCGCGCTCGGGTCGATCATCTCGACACTGGCCACCACCCTGTTCACCCGCTCGATCGAGGTGAGCAAGGAGAAGGCGGTCGAGCTGGCGAAGAAGGGCACCGTGATCGCGGCGCGCGAGCCGGGTGGTCGCCCGGTCGCCGGCCCGACCGGCGAGGAGACCGTCCTGCTCGATCCCGCGCAGGCACCGGGCCGGACGCAACGGGCCGCGTCCGATGCGAAGCCCGGCCGGATCCGGCGGGTGCGGCTGACCCGCAAGACGATGATCGTGTCCGCGGTGATCGGCGTCGTCACCTTCGCGGTGTCGATGTTCCTGATCACCGGGTTCGAGTTCCTCAAGGGCTCGCCGATCGGCGGCGGCGGCGAAGGCACCTCGATCGGCCGCGCCGTCGGCGGCCCGCCGCCGCAGGAGACCACCGAGCAGGACGACGGCACCGGCTCCGGTGACACCGATTCGACCGGATCCGAGACCTCGACCAGCGAGTCCGAGAGCAGCACCTCCACCTCGGAGTCGACCGAGAGCACCGGCACCTCCGAGCCCGGTCAGCAGGGCAGCTCCGGCTCCGATCAGGGCGGCTCGCTGCAGGACCGGCTGAACCGGGTGCTCCCGACCGAGCAGCCCGAGTCCGGCCGGCAGCAGTCCGGGCAGGACGGCGGCAACACCGGCGGCGGCAACACCGGCGGCAACAACTGACTCAGCGGGGCAGGCGGGCCCGCAGCCGTTCGGCTGCGGCCCGCGGGTCCTCGGCGCCGGTGATCGCTCGGACGACCACGATCCGGGTGGCTCCGGCGTCGAGCACCTCGTCGAGCCGCTGCTCGTCGATCCCGCCGATCGCGAACCACGGCCGCTCCGGCGCGCGCTCGGTGACCGTGCGCACCAGATGCAGCCCCGGTGCGGGACGCCCCGGCTTGGTCGGCGTCGGCCAGCACGGGCCCGCGCAGAAGTAGTCGACACCGTCCTCGCGCGCCGCGGTGAGCGTCTCGTCGGCGCTGTGCGCGGACCGGCCGATGATCACGTCGTCGCCCACCACCCGGCGGGCCCAGTGCACCGGCAGGTCGTCCTGGCCCAGGTGCAGCACGTCGGCGCCGGCGGCCAGCGCGACGTCCGCCCGGTCGTTCACCGCGAGCAGCGCACCGTGCCTGCGGCAGGCGTCGCCGAGGATCTCCAGGGCCGCCAGCTCGGCCCGTGCCTCCAGCGGGCCCTCCGGGCCGCCCTTGTCCCGGAGCTGGACGATGTCCACCCCGCCGGCGAGCGCCGCGTCGGCGAAGGCGGCCAGATCGCCCTGCTCGGAGCGGGCGTCGGTGCACAGGTACAGGCGGGCGTCCGCGAGCCTGTCCAGGCGTCGGGAGCGGGTATCGGTGTGGGACACGGCCAGCACGGTACGGCGTAGCCTGGGGCGGTACGAGATGAACCACGGGAGCCCGGCGAGCGGGCTGAGAGGGGACCCGGTCGCGGTCCCGACCGTCGAACCTGATCCGGGTCATGCCGGCGCAGGGAGTGAGGTGGAAGTTCCATGACCGCCCTTCGGAGCGGCCGGCTGGCCGTCGTCGGTGCCGGTGCCATCGGGTTGTCCGCGGCCCGCGAGGCGGCCCGGGCGGGCTGGCGGGTCACCGTGTACGACCCGGCCCCCGCGACCGGGGCGTCCTGGGTGGCCGGCGGGATGCTGGCGCCGGTCACCGAGGCGTGGCCGGGCGAGGAGGACCTGCTGGCGCTGGGCCTGGACTCGGTCGCGCGCTGGCCGGAGTTCGCCCGCGCGCTGTCCGACGAGACCGGGACCGACGCCGGGATGCACCCCGCCGGCACCGTCGTCGTCGGGACCGGGTCCGGGGACCGCGACGAGCTGAACTCGCTCGCCGGGTACCTGGAGTCGCTGGGCCGGCCGGCGCAGCGGATGACCGGCCGCGAGCTGCGCCGGCTCGAACCGTCGCTGGGCCCGGACGTCCGCGGCGGGCTCTCGGTGCCCGGTGATCCGTCGGTGGACAACCGGCGGCTGCTGGCTGCACTGCGCGCCGCCTGCGAGCGGCTCGAGGTGACCGTCGACGAGCGCGCCGTCACCGAGGTGCGGGAGGCCGGCGGCCGGGTCACCGGGGTCGGGCTGGCCGACGGCACCGGTGCCGGCGCCGACGCGGTGCTCGTCGCCGCCGGGGCGCACTCGTCGGCCCTGCATCCGGCGCTGGACGGGCTCGTCCGCCCGGTGAAGGGCGAGATCCTGCGGCTGACCCGGCGGGCCGGTGCGCTGCCGCCGCCGTCTCGTACGGTCCGGGCGGTCGTCGACGGCCGTCCGGTGTACGCGGTGCCCCGCGTGGTACCCGGGCACGGGGACCTGGTGGTCGGCGCGACGACCGCGGAGAACGGGTTCGACACCGCCGTCACCGTCGGCGGGGTCCGGGACCTGCTCCGGGACGCCGAACGTGTGCTGCCCGGGATCGCCGAGTACGAGCTGACCGAGACGGCGGCCGGGCTGCGGCCGGGAAGCCGGGACAACCTGCCGTTGATCGGCCGGATCGGGCCGGACGGGATGTTCGTGGCGACCGGGCACGGGCGCAACGGCATGCTGCTCGTCCCGGTCACCGCCGCCGCGGTCGCCGCGCTGCTGCGCGGCCAGGACGTGCCGGACGCCGCCCGTGCGGCCGACCCCCGCCGGTTCGCCCCGGTCGGGGCCGAAAGGAGCTGACGTTGCAGATCGTGCTGAACGGTGCGAATCACGAGATCGAGGGCGAGCCGGTGCTCGCCAGGGTGCTCGCCGACGCCGGGGTGCCCGAGCGGGGTGTCGCCGTCGCCGTCGACGGTGCGGTGGTCCCGCGGGCGTCCTGGGGAGAGCATCGGATCTCCGAGGGCGCGCGGGTCGAGGTACTGACCGCGGTGCAGGGGGGATGAGCATGAGCGAGCAGGCCGACGCGCCGCTGATCATCGGCGACGAGAAGTTCGACTCCCGGCTGATCATGGGGACCGGGGGCGCGGCGAACCTGGAGATCCTGGAGCGGGCGCTGGTCGCGTCCGGGACCGAGCTGACGACGGTGGCGTTGCGCCGGGTCGACGTCACCGGCGGGACCGGGTTGCTGGACCTGCTGCGCAGGCTCGGGATCCGGGTGCTGCCGAACACCGCGGGCTGCCGCACCGCGGCCGAGGCGGTGCTGACCGCGCGACTGGCGCGGGAGGCACTGGAGACGGATCTGGTGAAGCTGGAGGTCGTCGCCGACGAGCGGACCCTGCTGCCGGACCCGGTGGAACTGCTGGACGCCGCCGAGCAGCTCGTCGACGACGGGTTCACCGTGCTGCCCTACACCAATGACGACCCGGTGCTGTCCCGCAAGCTGGAGCAGGCCGGCTGCGCCGCGGTGATGCCGCTCGGCTCCCCGATCGGCACCGGCCTGGGCATCCGCAACCCGCACAACATCGAGATGATCGTCGCCGAGGCGGGCGTGCCGGTAGTGCTCGACGCCGGCATCGGCACCGCGTCGGAGGCGGCACTGGCGATGGAGCTGGGCTGCTCCGCGGTGCTGCTCGCCACCGCGGTCACCCGGGCCGCGGATCCGGAGCGGATGGCCACGGCGATGCGCCGCGGTGTCGAGGCGGGCTGGGCCGCCCGGCACGCCGGCCGGATCCCGCGCCGCTACTGGGCACACGCGTCGTCCCCGGAGCCGGACCCGGCCTGACGGCTGACGGCTGACGGGCACACCCGTGACGGGTGGCACTCCCCGCCGCGGTCGGTGATCCCTAGCGTCGGTTCCATGGGGATCGGGGAGAGCCGGACCGGGGTGACGGAGTCGCCGGTGGACACCGCACGGTGGGTGGTCCCGGTGCTCGCCGTCGTGGGTGCGGGGATCTGCCTCGTCACCCTGATCGCCGGGCCGGCGGCGTTCACTGCTGCGGGCGGGCCCGCGCTGCTCTCCGGCCTGCTGGCGGTCGCGGTGCTGGCGCCGCTCGCGCTGTTCGCGGCCCGTGGACGGCCGGGGGCGGGGCGCGCGCTGGTCGTCGCGGGCGGGCTCGTCGTGCTCACCCACGTCGTCCACACCCTGCCCCGGGTCGGCGTCTTCGCCGGGCTCGACTGGAACTGGCAGGGCAAGACCCTGGAACTGCTGTGGCTGGCGGTGCTGCTGCTGGTCCTGCATCGGTGGGCGCGAACCGCTGCGGGGCTGCGGCGGCCAGAGCCGGGCACGCTCGGCCCGGCTCTACGGCTGATCGTCGGCTGGTTCCTGGTCGTCGCCTGTCTGGTGGCGTTCTCCCTGGCCGATTTCGGTCCGGTCGACGGCGAGCGGATGCTGTTCGACGTCGCGCATCCGAACCTGGTCGAAGAGCTGCTGTGGCGCGGGGTGCTGCTGGCGGTGCTGGATCGCGCGTTGGGCGCGCCGTGGCGCTTCTTCGGAGCGCGGGTCGGCTGGGGGTTGGTGCTGACCAGCGTGGGATTCGGCCTGGGGCACGGCCTGCTGGTCACCGGCGAGGGGCTGCTGTTCGACCCGGCGGCGATCGTGCTGACCGGGTTCGCCGGGCTGCTGCTGGGCTGGGTGCGTGCCTACACCGGCTCGGTCTGGCTCGCCTACCTGGCGCACTGCGCACCCGAGGTGGGCATCGCGGCTGGTGAGCTGCTGCGCAGCTGAACCGCCCGGCTCCGCGGCGGAGTCACACCCGGGGTCGCAGGCCCAGCGCGGTGAGCTCCAGCGCGGCGAGGCCGGCGACGACGGCCGGGTCCCCGGCCCGCCACGCGGCCGCCGGATCGGGAGCGATCCGGGTCAACCGGGAGACCGGCACCCGGGCCAGCGCGCGCACGGCGAGCAGGTCCGGGGCACTCGCCCGCGCGGCCACCGCGGCCCCGGCCCGGCGGGCGTAGTTCAGCCGAAGCGGGAGCCAGCCCAGCAGCACCGGCATCAGCATCAGCAGCGGCACCACCACCAGCGACCCGGTCGCCAACGTCCCGACGGTCCGTCCGAACTCGTGGCCCGCGGTCGCGAGATCGGCACCGGCCCGGGTCGCCGGGTCGAGCGCGACGGCGAGATCGGCCCCGACGAACGGGAGCGACGACACCGCGCCGGCCATCCCGGTGAACACCTCCGACATCCGCCCGCCCGCCGCGACGAGCGAGCGGCCGGGGCCCTCCAGGGTGCGCAGGCCGTCGTGCACCGCGATCCCGGCGAGCACCGCCAGCGCCGCCCACAGCACGGCGAGCAGATCGGCGACGACCTGCCGGGCCAGACGAGCGGGACGTTCGGCATACCAGCGCATCGGCACTGTCTACCGGCCCCGAAACCCGATCGCGCGGGCAGGGCCGGGCGTGCTGCGATCGGCGCATGGGAGGAACCAGCGCGACGACGGGCATCTACCACAGCGAGGCAGGAGCGACCGTCGTCCGCGAGCGCTACGAACAGCAGCTGGACGCCTGGCCGGTGCCGGTGCAGCGGTACCGCATCGCGACCGGCCACGGCACGACCGCCGTGCTGACCTGCGGGGATCCGACGGGCAGCCCATTGGTGCTGCTGCACGGCTCCGGGGCGAACAGCGCGGTGTGGCGGGACGGCGTCGAGCTCCTGGCGGCCACCCGACGCGTCCTGCTGGTCGATCTGCTCGGCGAGCCCGGGCTCAGCGACCCGGTCCGGCTCGATCTCACGACGCCGGCGACCGCCGACTGGCTCGCCGGGATCCTGGACGAGTTCGAGATCGGTGCCACCGACATCGCCGGCATCTCGCTCGGCGGATGGACCGCGACCGACTTCGCGACGCGGCATCCGGGACGGGTGAACCGGCTGGCCCTGGTGTGCCCCGCGGGGATCGGGGACCAGACGTTCCGGAAGGTCGCCCCGGCGTTCCTGCTGAGCGCGTTCGGGTCGCGCGGACGGCGGCGCTCAGCGGAGATCGTCACGGGTCTGGACGGTCACGAACATCCTGAGGTGCTGGATGAGATCTGCCTGCTCTTCGAGCACTTCCGCCCGCGCACCGCCCGCTTCCCGCTGTTCGACGACGCCGCCCTGAGTCGGCTGACGATGCCGATGCTCGCCCTGCTGGGCGAGCGGGACCGCGTCTTCGATCCGGTGCGGACCCGGGAGCGGCTCGTGCGGCTCTGCCCGGACGCGCGGGTCGAGCTGGTGCCCGGCGCCGGACACGCTGTGCTGGGCCAGGTCCCGCGGATCGTGCGGTTCCTGGACGAGCCGTGACCGCCGGTCCTCAGGCCGCCGCGGCGGGGACCACCGGAGGGAGCAGGGCGTCCAGGAACAGCCCGGGATCGAGCCGGTCGCCGTACCAGTCGGGGGTGAGCGTGCGACCGTCGATCCCCAGGCCGGCGCTCGTGTTCCGGTCGACCAGAACCTTCTGGTCACCGCTCAGGGGTGCACCGGCCCCGGTGACCGGCACGCCGTCCGGACGCCGGAACTCCCAGCGCCCGTCGGTGTAGCGGATCAGGTAGCCGTGGTCGTGCACCAGCCGGTGGTGGAACCCGCAGAGCAGGACCAGGTTGTCGATGTCGGTGTTTCCGCCGCGCAGCCAGTGCTGTACGTGGTGGGCGTGCAGGTACCGGGTGCTGCCGCAGGCGGGGAACCGGCAACCCCCACCGTCCGCGCAGTCGCGGGCGGTGAGTGCGGCGATCTGTGCCGGGGAGGCGAGCCGCCGGGAGCGGCCCAGGTAGAGCCGGTTCCGGCTGCGATCGTCGAGCAGGGCCCGGCTGCGGGCGTCGCAGGCCAGGCGTTCCGCGGTGGGGCCGGGGATCTCCGGCCCGTCCGCGAGCCGGGCGGTCCCGGTGCTCGCGTCGATGTGCACGACGACCCGGGCCTCGCCACGGGCGACCACGGGTGCGTCCGTGCCCTGCCTGCGGACGAGCTCCAGCAGTGCGTCGGCCCGCCGGGCCCCGTCCGGGGCGGCGGCCGGGCCGGGGGCCTGTTCGGGGTCCTGCCCGACCGGGATGGGCGCCGGGACCAGGGCGGTGAGGGCGGCGACGAGCTCCGCGCCGTCCTCGGGGGTGAACCGGCCGCGGACGACCAGGGACCCGTCGGTGTCGTGGTACCAGCTCAGGGTGCGGCGGGCGGCGGTGACCGTGGGCGGGGTCGCGCGGCGGCGGACCGCCCGGACGACCGTCTCGACGTGGCTCGCGGTGCCGGAGCGGGCGAGGTTCAGCAGGATCTGTTCCGCGACGTCGGGATCGGCGACGGAGACGCCGGCCGGTGCTGTCGTGGTGCCGGTGCCGGTGCCGGTGCCGGTGCTGACGTCGAGGTCCGGGTCGGACTCGGCATCCGGGTCGAGAGCCGGGTGGGGGCCGTCGCCGGTGGGATCGAGGCCGGGCTCGGGAGCGGTGCCGGTGGTGTGGCCGAGGGCAGGCTCGACGGCGGGATGGGCAGCGGGATCGACAGCCCGGCCGGGTCCGGCATGGGGGGCGTCGTCGTCCGTGTCGACGGACGGGGCGCCTGCGGTGCCCTCGTCGGAGCCACCGGGCACGACCTGGCCGCCCGCCTGCGGGGTGCCGCCGCCGGGAGCGGCTGCCCGGGATCCGGGGGCCTCGGATCCGGCCGCTCCCGGTGTGGTGATCCGGTCGGCGATGCGGGCCAGCGCCGCGGTGTCGGAGCCGGTCACCCGGGTGATCGCCCGGACCTTCGAGTAGGAGATCCGCCCGGCCGCGAACTCGGCCCGGATCCGCGGGAGGTTCTCCAGGGCGTGGGCGATACGCAGGTGCTCCGTCGCCGTCCGCATGCTCATTCCCGCCCGCCAGGAGAGCCAGTGGGCGCAGGAACGCACGCCGACGCCGCCCCAGCCGTCGCGGCGGTCGAACTCGGCCAGGAGCTGCAGGAACCGGCACTCCGCCGCCGCGATGTGCCCGGCCAGCCCCAGGAGCTCCGACTCCAGCTCGGGCAGCGGCTTCGGCGGTAGCAGCGGATCGGGCCCTGTGCCGTGGTCGGTGCTCATCGGTTCCCCCTGCGTCGGGACGTCCGTCGTCGAACGTGTGTTCGCACAAGAGTGCACCAGGGGTCCGACAACGAGCGGCCGCCGACTCCGGTTTCGCGTTCCGCGGAACGCGCCGGCCGCGTTCCGCGGAGGGCACTGGAACGCCTCGGGCTGCGTTGCGCGGAACGCATCGGAACGCACCGGGTCAGGTCTCTGCGGAGCACACCGGAACGCACCGGGTCGCGTTCCGACCGATGGCGCCGGGCTACAGCCGCCCTGGCCCGGTGGCCACGAGACCCGCCTCGGCACGGTGGGACACCAGGAGCTCGCGCATCAGGTTTCCCGGGTGGCCGTGGCTGTGGCGGCGGCCCCGGAGCCGAACTGCATTGCCGAGCCCGTGCGCTGGTCGCTCGCTGGACTCCCGGATCTCGCTCGGCCCGGCCACGCTGCCCTGGACCGTCTCGTGCGCGGTGCCGTCCTTCCTCGAGCGAGGGGTGCCACCATCGTGCGCCGGGCATGTCGCTGTCCGGCTAGGACCACTCACAGCCGATCCCGTCGTTGTCCCGGTCCAGGTGCGGGCCGTATCCGGGTTGTCCGCGATGGACGGGGGCGGCGCCGGCTGCGCGGGCGGCGGCGCAGTTCTTGAACGCCTCGCCGGCGGGAGCCCTCGCCGGGGCGGGCGCGGCCGGAGGTGATGCGGTTCGGGGCGGCGCGGGTGCGGGAGCATCCACCGGTGCCGGTGCCCGGGCCGCGGGTTGCTGTCGTGTGCTCAGCTCTGCGCCGCAGCTTCTCTCCGCGCCCAGCGCGCGCAGGGATGCGAGGTAGGTCGAGGCGGCATCGTTCCGGCCGTCGTAGACGCCGGTATGGGTGCCATGGGAGACCATGTACCTGCCGAAGTCTCCTACTCCGGGAGCTTCCACATAGCGCAGCAGGCGGTCGTGACGATCGCGGTCGACGCCCGGCTCGGCCCGTAGCGTCACGGTCTTTCCACGCAGGGCATCGCGCGCGGCGATGGTTGCGGCGAGGCCGCCGGACGTGCCCGATTCGCAGGAATCGATGCCCAGCACCCGGACCCGGTCGCCGGCAGCGAGGACGATCGTGTCGCCGTCGATGATCTGCGACACGCGCCGCTGACCGGTCACCGTCCCAGGAAGGTCCGCCCCGGTGGTCTCCGCCGATACCGGGCTCGACAGCTCCGGCGCAATCCCTGCCCGGGAGAGCGCCGGTTCCGTCGAGCCCCCTGTCGCGCCGGCTGCTGTGCGTCCACCCGTTCCGGCCAGGGTCTCCTCGTCCTGGCCGGTGATCGCGGCGAGGACCGATATCAGCAGCAGGAACCCACCGAGGACGAGCCACGGCTGGTGGCGGTGGGCACGCCAGTAGTCGTCGTCGCGGAGACGCCGGCGGGCGTTGTTCACAGCGACCGCTCCGGTGGCGTCCGCTCGACCGGCACCTGTGAGCTGGTGAACGACATCGCCGAGGTGAATCCGCCCGGCGGCCCGGCCAGCCGCATCGGGTCGGACCCGGTCGTCACGATCTCGCCCGGCCGAATCGAGGTGCCGCCGCGGCCATGTCCGCTGCGGCCACATCTGTTACAGCCACGTTTGCTGTGGCCACGTTCGGCGGCATCTCCTCGACTGCCGGCGGTGGCGCCGCGCCATATCCGGTGATCGTCGGTGCCGAACGGGCAGAGGTGAGGAGACGGGGGGAGACCTTCACCGCGTGACTACCGGTTCCGGCGAGCGCAGCGTCATCCCGGAGCGCGGGAGCGCCGGAGGAGATCGTCAGAACTGATGATCTCCACTCACGGCCCGATCGCACCTCACCGCCGCAGGGGCAGGGGCAGGGGCAGGGGCAGGGCCGGCCGCGTTCCGCGGAACGCACGTGAACGCCTCGGGCTGCGTTCCGCGGCACGCACCGGGCCGGGGTCCGCGTACTGCACCGGAACGCGCTGGAGAGCACCAGCCGCGTTCCGCGGAACGCGTCGGGCTACAGCAGTCCCAGCTTGGTGGCGGCGTAGACCGCCTCGGCTCGGCGGGACACCATGAGCTTGCGCATCAGGTTCCCCACGTGAAACTTGACCGTGGTCTCGGAGATGAACAACTCGGTGCCGATCGCGCGGTTGGACAGCCCACGGGCCAGCAGCCGCAGTACGTCCAGCTCCCGGTCGGTGAGCCGTTCCCGGTCCGGCATCCCACCGGACAGCGACCGCACCATCGCCGAGGCCGAGCGGGCGTCGAACGCGCTCTCCCCGCGGGAGACCGCCCGGATCGCCCGGACGAGCTCGGTGGTGTCGACGTCCTTGACCACATAGCCGCGCGCCCCGGCCTGCACCGACTCGACGACGAGCCGGTCCTCGGCGAACGTGGTCAGCACGAGCACCCCGATCCCGGGGTGGTCGGCGCACAGCTTGCGGCAGACCTCCAGCCCGTCGGTCTGCGGGCCCGAGGCCAGTTTGAGGTCCAGCAGCACCACCTGCGGGCGGCTCGCGGCGACGGCGGCGATGGCCTCGGCGGCGCTGCCCGCCTCGCCGACCACCCGCAGGTCCTCCTCGCGTTCCAGCACGGCCCGCAGGCCCTGCCGCATGATCGAGTGGTCGTCCACCAACACGATCCGGATCGGCCGGACAGCCGGTCGCTCCCGGCGGGCCGTCCCACCACCCCGTACGTCCGTGGTGCTCACGGGATCTCCCTCCCGGCCGCCCCGGACGGGACGTCCACCTGCACCTGCAACCCGCCGATCCGGGACCGGCGGAACCGCAGCGTGCCACCCATCTCCCGGGCCCGCGCGTCCATGTTGACCAGACCGCGGTGCTCGCCCGACGGGCCGCGGACCGACGCCGCGCGCAGCGTGCGGCGGATCTGGTCGGGCGACGCCCCGCCGTCGTCGGAGATCGAGAGCCGCACCCGGTCGGGCTGGTAGGCCAGCCGGACCACCGCCCGGGACGCCGACGCGTGCATCGCGGTGTTGAACAGCGCCTCGCCGGCGATCCGGAACAGCGACTGCTCGTGCTCGTGCGGCAGCGCCGTCGGGGTGCCGCCGATCGTGACCTCGACCCGCAGCTCGTCGGGCATGTGCACGGTGGACAGCTGCCGCAGCATCGAGGGCAGGTCCTTGTCGGCGTGGTCGTCGTCGTTGAGGGCGTAGATCGCCGAGCGGAGCTGCTCCACCGCACGGCGGGTCAGGTCCTTGGCGGTGCTCAGGTGCTCCAGCAGGCGGGGATCGTCGATCTCGCTGCGGCAGAGCTCGATGTGCATGCCGGCGGACAGCGCGTACTGGGTGACGCTGTCGTGCAGCTCGCGGGCGATCCGGTGCCGCTCGTTGTCGAGCACCTCGCGCTGGCGGGCCGCCCCGAGCGCCTGCTGGGTACGCATCAGCTCGTCGTTGCGGGTGCGCAGGTCCTCGGCCTGCGCCGCGGTGCGGGCGTGCAGCCGCTCCGCCCGGTCCAGCAGTGCGCAGTTCTGCAGTGCCGACGCGGTCTGGCCGGCCAGGATGCGCAGCACCGAGTGGTCGGTGTCGTCGATCTCCCGGTCCGGCGGGGTCCAGGCGACGAACCCGCCGACGGTGCGGCCGTTCAACCGGATCGGGACGTGCAGGTGCCGCCGGCCGGAGTCGTCCTCGGCGCCGGTCCCGCCCTGCAGCAGCGCGATGTGCCTGCGCACCCGGTCCGGCACCATCCGCAGGTCGGCCCACTCGACTCCGTCCGGCCCGATCACCACGTGCCGGGGCACGGCGTCGGTCAGTTCGCCGTCGACCAGCGCGAGCACGACCCAGTCCGCCGACAGGTGGTCCGCTGCGGCGTCGGCGACGGCGCGGACCAGCGCCTCGGAACCCTCCATCGTGCGCACCAGCGCGGCAGAGATCCGGTCCAGCGAGCCGATCACCCGCCGCAGCCGTTCGGCGTTGACCCGGTACTCCGAGTAGAACGACGGTTTGCCCGAGCGGAGCCCGGTGAGCGCGTCGAGATCGGGCCGCGGCCGGGGCCCCGCGCTCCGATCCGCATGGGGCGAGGGGGTCCGGCGGCTCGGGAAACGTGCCGCGGCGGTCATCGGGCGGGGGACATGGCGGGCAGCACTACAAGGCCTCCCGGAACAGGTCCTCGATCTGGGCGACGGTCGCCGTGCGCGGGTTGGTGGTCAGGCAGGCGTCGCCGAGGGTGAGCCGGGCCAGCCGCGGCACGTCCGCCTCCCGGACCCCGATCGCGCCCAGCCCGGTCGGCACGCCCACCTCGTCGGCGAGCTTGCGGACCTCGGTGGCGACCATGTCGACGGCCTCGTCACCGGGTATCCCCGGGCGGGCCGGCAGCCCCATGGCCTGCGCGATCGGCACGAACCGGGTGGGCTCCTGGGCCCCGTTGAACCGGATCACGTGTGGTAGCAGCACCCCGTTGATCAGTCCGTGTGGCAGATCCAGCATGCCGCCGACCTGATGGCTCATCGCGTGCGTGGCGCCGAGGATCGCGTTGGTGAAGGCGAGACCGGCCTCGAGCGCGGCCTGGGCCATCGCGGTGCGCGGGCCGTCGTCGTGGCGGCGGATCATCGTGGTCGGCAGGTTGGCGTGCACCAGCGCGACCGCGTGCAGTGCGTGCGTGTCGGTCAGCGGGCCGTGCGCCAGCGACACGAACGCCTCGATGCCGTGGGTCAGCGCGTCCAGCCCGGTGGCGGCGTTGAGCCAGTCCGGCATCGTCACCAGCAGCCGCGGGTCGATCACCGAGACGTCCGGGACCAGCGCCCGCCCCATGATGGTGATCTTGGTGAGCCGTTCGGTGTCGGTGATGATGCAGAACTGCGAGACGTCGGCCCCGGTCCCCGAGGTCGAGGGCACCATCACCAGCGGCGGGATCGGGTTGGAGATCCGGTCGATGCCCTCGTAGTCCAGGATCGTGCCGCCGTTCGCGGCGAGCAGCGCGACGCCCTTCGCCGCGTCGATCACCGAGCCGCCACCGATACCGACGACGACGTCGCAGCCGGAGCTCTGATACCGCTCGAACCCGGCCTGGATCTCGTGGTCCTTGGGGTTCGGGGTGATGTCGTTCCACAGCTGCGGCTGCAGCCCGGCGGAGCGCAGGTAGCGCAGCAGCTCGGCCGGCCAGCCCGCCTCGGTGACGCCCGGGTCGGTGACCACGAACGGCCGGCGGGCACCCAGCCGGACGGCCGCATGTGCCGACTCGGGCAGCGAGTCGGGCCCGAAGACGATCTCCGGGGCGTGGAACTTCGACAGCCGCGGACGCGCCTCGCGCGGACACTCCGGCGAGCGGACCGTGTAGCCGCCGTCGGAACCGGGATGCGCCGGACCGCCGTCCAACACCAGGACGGTGTCCCGCGCGGCGCTTCCGGATGTACCGGTGAGGACCACGCTGCCCTCCTCCCGCTTCGAGCGTACGGCCCACGGTACAGGGAGATCCGCAGGTCGGGGGAGTACAACGCCCTGTCCGAAAGCAGGGGCGGATCAGGACGCGTGGATCGGTCCCTCCCGCTCCGCCAGCGGAATCCCGGCTCCGCCCCAGTGCTGCGCGATCATCTCGGCGGCGATCGACACGGCCGTCTCCTCGGGCGTCCTGGCCCCCAGGTCGAGTCCGATCGGCGACGACATCCGGGCGATCTCGGCGTCGGTGACGCCCCGCTCCTGCAGCCGCTCGATCCGGTCGTCGTGGGTGCGCCGCGAGCCCATCGCCCCGATGTAGCCGACCGCGGGCAGCCGCAGCGCGACCTCCAGCAGCGGCACGTCGAACTTCGGATCGTGGGTGAGCACGCACAGCGCGGTGCGCTGGTCGATCCGTCCCGCGTCGGCCTCCGCCTGCAGGTAGCGGTGCGGCCACTCGACGACGACCTCGTTCGCGCCGGGGAACCGGCTCGCCGTCGCGAACACCGGACGGGCGTCGCAGACGGTCACCCGGAACCCCAGGAACGAGCCCATCCTGGCCACCGCCGCGGCGAAGTCGATCGCGCCGAACACGATCATCCGCGGTGGCGGGGCGAACGACTCGACGAAGACCTGCAGGCCCTCGCCGCGACGCTCGCCGTTGACGCCGTAGGTGAGGGTGGCGTTACGGCCGGAGTCGAGCAGCCCGCGGACGTCGTCCCGGACGGCGTCGTCGATCCGGTCCGAGCCGGTACCGCCCTCGACCCGGTCCGGCCACACGATCAGCCGGGTGCCGAGCCGTTCGACCGGGCCCGCGACGACGGTGGCGACCGCCACCGGCTCCTCGGCCCGGATCGCCTCGCTGATCCGGCCGAGCTGGTCATACGTCTGCGGGGTCACCTTCTCCACGAAGATGTCCAGGATCCCGCCGCAGGTCAGGCCGACCGCGAACGCGTCGTCGTCGGAGACTCCGTAGCGCTGCAGCACCGGCCGGTCCTCGGCGAGCACCTGCTGTCCGAGCTCGTAGACCGCGCCCTCGACGCAGCCGCCGGACACCGATCCGACCGCCTCGCCGCCCGGGCCGACCAGCATCGACGCACCGGGCTGGCGCGGTGCGGAGCGGAAGGTACCGACAACCGTCGCCAGCGCCGCGGGCTCGCCCTTGCGCCACCAGCCTTCCAACTGGTCGATGACGTCACGCATCTCTGACCACCTTCAGCAGTTTCTCGAGCGTGTCCAGGCTGTGCCCGGCCAGTAGATCGTCCAAGTGCGGGAGGGCCGCAACTATTCCGCCCTGGACCGGCGAGTAGCCGTCCTTGCCCGCGTGCGGGTTCACCCAGACCAGCCGATGGGCCAGCCGGGACAGCTGCTCGATCTGCTCGCCGAGCAGCTCGGTCCCGCCCCGCTCCCAGCCGTCGGAGAAGACCACGACGACCGCGCGCCGGGCCGCCCCGCGGCGTCCCCAGCGGTCCACGAACGCCTTGAGCACCTCACCCAGACGGGTCCCGCCCGACCAGTCGGGGATCGCCTTCCCGGCGGCCCCGAGGGCGCGCTCGGGATCGCGCTGGCGCAGCTCGCGGGTGATCCGGGTGAGCCGGGTGCCGAGTGTGAACGCCTCCACCGAGCGCGGTGCGCGGCGCACGAACACGTGGGCGAAGCGCATCAGCGCATCCGCGTAGGGCTCCATCGATCCCGAGACGTCGATCAGCAGGACGACCTTGCGCGGCCGCCGCGACGCGTTCCGGCGCCGGATCGAGGACAGCTCGCCCTGGTTGCGCAGCGCGGTGCGCAGGGTCTGCTGCGGGTCCGGCACGCCCCGGAGCGCGCGGTGTTTGCGGCGGGACGCCCGGGTCGGCGGCTCCGGCCGGAGCAGCGTCATCAGCCGGCGCAGGTGCTCGCGCTCGGCCGGGGAGAGTTCGGCCAGGTCGCGGTTGCGCAGTACCTCGGTGCCGGTGGCGGCGGCCTTGATCTGCGGGCCGTCGTCGGTGTCGTCGTCGCCGGAACCCTCCCGGCCGGGGACGAGCGCTGCCAGCTTCGGCGGGGCCGGTGGGCGCTCGTCGCGGTTGGTCGCGCGGCGCCCCTGGGACGGTTCGAACCAGGCCGGGAACGCCAGGTCGTAACGCAGGACGTCGTCCGGGTCGGCGCACAGCGTCAGCCGACCGGCCCAGTAGGCCTGCTCCCGGTCGGTCACGTCCAGGGTGTCGAGTGCCTCCACGAACGCCGCGACCCGGTCCCCGGTCACCGGGACCCCCGCGGTGCGCAGCACCTCGGTGAAGCCGACCAGCCCGGTGAGCAGGGTGTCGGCGTCGAGCTGTTCGACCGCCGGCACGGTCAGGACGCCAGCAGCGTGTCGAGCTGTTTGTGCACGCGGTCGGCGTCCTCCCGGTACTTGAGCACGGCGCCGAGGGTGCGCGCGGCGGACTCCGGGTCGAGGTGCCGGGCCCCGATGAGCTGCAGGGCGCGCGCCCAGTCGAGGGTCTCCGCGACGCCCGGCGGCTTGATCAGGTCGGAGTTGCGCAGCTTCTGCACCGCACGCGCGACGGCGGCGGCGAGCCGCTCGGGCACCTCCGGCAGCCTGCTGTGCAGGATCTCGATCTCGCGCTCGATCGAGGGGTGCTCCAGCCAGAGGTAGAGGCAGCGGCGCTTGAGCGCGTCGTGCACCTCACGGGTCCGGTTCGAGGTGAGGACGACGATCGGTGGTGTCTGCGCGCGGATCTCACCGAGCTCGGGGATGGTGACGGCGTGCTCGGTGAGCACCTCCAGCAGGAAGGCCTCGAACTCGTCGTCGGCGCGGTCGATCTCGTCGATGAGCAGGACCGAGGGGCTGGTGCGCAGGGCCCGCAGGATGGGGCGGGCGAGCAGGAAGCGCTCGTCGTAGAGGCTGTGTTCGACGGCGTCGGCGTCGAGTGCGCCGCCGGTGCCGGTGGTGGCCTCGAGGGTGCGCAGGTGCAGCAGCTGGCGGGGGAAGTCCCAGTCGTAGAGGGCCTGCGCGGCGTCGATGCCGTCATGGCACTGCAGCCGGATCAGCGGGGCGTCGAGGGTCTGCGCCAGTGCCTGCGCGAGAGCGGTCTTCCCGGTGCCCGGCTCGCCCTCGCAGAACAGCGGCCGGTTCATCTGCATGGCCAGATAGGTCGCCGTCGCGAGCCCGTCGTCGGCCAGGTAGCCGGTCGCGCGCAGTGCGGCGGCGAGCTCGGCCGGTCCGGTCGGGCCGGCACCGGCGGGTGCGGAGTCGTTCACCGAACCAGCATGCCGGACGGGGACTGGGTTGGGCCACAGCAGGCGGCCGCGGGCCCCCGCCACCGGTGGGGGCGGACGACTCCACCCCATCCCCGTACAGACGAACGAGCGGCCCGGAAGGTTCGAGATGCTTCCGATCAGGAACAGTTCATACTCGCGTGATACGTACGTGATGTGACGTCGTTGACCAGCACCTTTAGGGCGGATCTGATAATCACAAGCATGTAACCATGATTTCGCTCACCCTCTCGCTGTTTGACGAATTCTTTCTGTGCATTCACCTTTCTCGGCGGCCGGTCCGACCGGAACGGCCAGCTGAACGAGCCAACATCCGGGCCCGCCGCGCCGAACATCCCCGTCCTGCGGCAGCCCGGTCCGTCGAGGACCAGGAACGGGACGGGGACGACAGCAAGTACTTCCGCGGGCGTCATCGACGTCGCTCCCCGGTCCCGATCGACGCTCCCCCGCGACGAACGGTGGGCACATCTGTGCCCGGGGACCACTTGCGCGGACGTGCGACCTGATCGGGCCGGCGCGGTGGGAGCACAGCAATGTCTCAGGGACCCAAGGGCCGAAGTCTCCTGCGCGTGGCCGTGGCGGGACTTGTCACGGTCGGCGCCACGGCTGCGATCGCCGGGACCGCCAACGCCGCCCCGGACAGCGTCTGGGACCAGCTCGCGCAGTGCGAGAGCGGTGGCAACTGGTCGATCAACACGGGTAACGGGTACTCCGGCGGGCTGCAGTTCGCGCCGAGCACCTGGCGCGCCTTCGGCGGCACCGGTTCGGCGCACAACGCCAGCCGGTCCGAGCAGATCGCGGTCGCCGAGCGGGTGCTCGCCTCGCAGGGCTGGGGAGCCTGGCCCGCCTGCTCCTCGAAGCTGGGCATCCGCGGCCACTCGGCCGACCCGGGCAAGCGTGTGAAGGCGTCGGCCCCGGCCGCGCCCGCCGCTCCGGCGGCGTCCGGCGGCGGCTACACCGTCAAGTCCGGCGACACGCTGGGCCGGATCGCCGCGGCGAACGGCACCTCCGTCTCGCGGCTCGCCTCGCTGAACGGCATCTCGAACGTGAACGTGATCAGTGTGGGGCAGACCCTCAAGCTGGGCTGATCGGTGCTCCCGCCGCCCCGGACCGCCATCCGGGGCCGCGGTACGGGGTAGCGGTGTCCCCAGCGCCGGCCCCGGCGGACGACGGCCCGGGCCCTCCTCCCTGCGCGGAGGGGCCCGGGCCGTTCCGTCGCTCAGGTCGAGTTGACCCACTCGTCGGTGCCGTCGGTGAAGCGCTGGTGCTTCCACACCGGCAGCAGCCGCTTCACCTCGTCCACGAGCTCGGCGCAGGCGGTGAACGCCTGGCCGCGGTGCTCGGCCGCGACCGCGCAGGCCAGCGCGACCTCGCCGATCGCCAGCGGGCCGATCCGGTGGCTGACCGCCAGTGCGCGCACGCCCGGGGTGTTCGCGGCGACCTGCTCGGCCACCTCGGCGACGATCCGGGCCGCGGTGGGATGGGCGCTGTACTCCAGCCCGTGCACCGATCTCCCGCCGTCGTGGTCGCGGACCACCCCGGCGAACGTCACGACCGCGCCGGCCGCCGCGTGCTCGACGAGCCGCGCGTGCTCGTCGACGTCGAGCGGCTCCTCGCCGACCGCGGCGCGCAACACCTGTGCACCCATCAGTGGTCACCTCCGCGCAGCTGGTCGACGGCGTGCTCGAGGACGTGCTCGAGCACCCCGAGACCGTCCTTGACCCCGCCCGGGGAGCCGGGCAGGTTCACGATCAGGGTCCGGCCGGCCACACCGGCCAGGCCACGGGACAGCACGGCGGTCGGGACGACCGCCTCACCGGCCCGCCGGATCGCGTCGGCCAGCCCCGGCACCTCGTGGTCGATGACGGCCCGGGTGGCCTCGGGGGTGGCGTCGGTGGGCGAGATGCCGGTGCCCCCGGTGGTGATCACGACGTCGACGCCGTCGCCGATCGCGGCGCGCAGCGCCCCACCGACCGGCTCGCCGTCCGGGACCACCGCGGGATCGGGTGTCTCGTATCCGCGCTCGCGCAGCCAGGCGGTGATCACCGGCCCGGCTCGGTCGGCGTAGACGCCGGCGGCGGCCCGGTTCGACGCGGTGACGACCCGCGCGCTCCGGCCGCTCACGACCGGTCCTCCGGCCGGGTCCAGTGCCCGGTCTTCCCGCCGTCCTTGCGTTCGACCCGCACCGCGTCCAGCACGGCCGCCGGGTCCACCGCCTTGATCATGTCGTGCAGGGTGAGGCCGGCGACGGCGACCGCGGTGAGGGCTTCCATCTCGACGCCCGTGCGGTCGGTCGTCCGCACCTCGGCCCGGATCTCGACCTGTCCGGCCGCGCCGTCGGTTCCGCTGACCAGGTCCAGGGTGACCCCGCTGATCGCGATCGGATGGCAGAGCGGCACCAGGTCCGGGGTGCGCTTGGCGCCCATGATCCCGGCGATCCGGGCGGTGGCCAGCGCGTCGCCCTTGGGCAGGCCGTCGGACTCCAGCAGGCGGACGACCTCGGCGGTGGTCCGCAGTACCCCGGTGGCGACCGCGGCACGGCGCCCGGGCTGCTTCTCCGAGACGTCCACCATGCGGGCCGCCCCGGCCTCGTCGACGTGGCTGAGCTCGCTACTCACCCGGCCGACCCTACGGTGGCGCCGGACACGCGGCGTGGTCGGCCCGTCCCGCCCGCGGCATGATAAAAAGTGATGTGCATCACGTTTGTTGTTTACAACACACTGTTTCCGTAGGCGTTTCTCAATCGTGATCGGGCATTGCGACCAGCGGAAACCATTCAATCGATCTTGATGTGTCCGGTACGTCCGGAGACACGCCGGGTGTTCGCCGGCTTTCGCGTCGACCTGACGTCACCTACCTTCGATCCCGGCCCGACCGACTCCCCTATGCGGACGGGCCCCGGTGCCGTAGTGCTCCCTGTCCGGCGGCCACCGGTCCCCGAGGTTCGACGTGGGACAGGGCCGACAGTCAGGCGGATCCGGCGGCCACTCCCCGGCCACGGATCCGGCGCCCAACTCCCCGGGCGCTGGTCGGACGGCGCCACGGGGGAGATCCGTGCCATGGCTCGATACCGCGGCAAGCACCGCAAACCCAGCACGACCGGGCGGACGATCGCCCGGACGGCCGTCGCAGGCGCCGTGCTCGGCGCCCCCATGATGGCGATCGTCCCGGCCGCGAACGCGGCGAGCGACGCCACCTGGGACAAGCTCGCCCAGTGCGAGAGCGGTGGTAACTGGTCCATCAACACGGGCAACGGCTACTACGGCGGGCTGCAGTTCAGCCCGAGCACCTGGAAGGCGTTCGGCGGTGGCGAGTACGCCGCGTCCGCGCACCAGGCCACCCGCGCCGAGCAGATCGCCGTCGCCGAGAAGGTGCTGGCCGGGCAGGGCTGGAACGCCTGGCCCTCGTGCTCGAAGAAGACCGGTGCCTCGGGGTCCGCCACCCCGCGCACCGTCGAGCGTGACGCGGGCAGTCAGGCCCCCGAGCGCGTGAAGCTCAGCGCCCCGGCCCCTGCCCCCGCGTCGGGCAGCACCTACACCGTCCGGTCGGGCGACACGCTCGGCAAGATCGCCGCCGCACACGGCGTCGGGCACTGGAAGAACCTGCTGGCCAAGAACCCGCACCTGGGTGCCGGCCAGATGATCCACCCGGGCCAGGTCGTCAACGTCTGACCCGACGAGGCGTCACGCCCCGGCCAGGCGCCGCAGCTGGGCCGGGGTGTCGACGTCGTCGGGGACGGCGACGTCGCCGCACTCGACCAGTTCCAGCGCCGGGTGCCCCGCCAGATAGCTGCGGGCGCCCGCGTCCCCGGTGGACGATCCGGCCACGCCGGACCAGTGGTCCCGGCCGAGCAGCACCGGATGGCCCGGCACGCCGTCGTAGGCGGCCCGGCGCAACGACGAGTGCCCCGCACCGTCGGCGACCCGGCGGATCGCCTCCGGGCCCACCCCGGGCAGATCGACGAGGTGCACCAGCGCGGCGCCGGTCCCGGGCAGGTGGGTCAGCGACCCCAGGCCGCGCCGCAGCGACGCGCCCATCCCCTCGTCCCAGTCCTCGGCGACGACCCCCCCGACGTCGCTGCCCGCGGTGCCGAGGCCGGCCGCGCGCAGCACGTCGGTGACGTCGTCGGCCCGGGCGCCCAGCACGACCGTCACCGGTCCGCAGCCGCCCGCCTGCAGTGCTTTGACCGCGCGGACGGCGAGTGGTTCCCCGTGCAGCCGGACCAGCGCCTTCGGAGTCCCCATGCGACGCCCGGCGCCGCCGGCGAGGAGCAGGCCCGCGACCACGGTCAGCGGTTGATCTCGGTGACCGGGTGCTCGTAGGGCACGGTGTCCACAGGGAACTCGACGTCGCCGAACGGCGACATGTTGCCCTGCACGGTGCCCATGAGCTCGGTGACCGCATGCCCGCCGTCCGGCAGGTGCGGCCAGTTCGGGTCGATCCGGTTGGGGTCGGCGGGCTTGGACGCCATCGGTTCCTCCAGCATCGTGCGGTGTCACCGTCCAGTATCGCCGACGTCCGGTGCCCCTGTCCGCCCCGGTGCGGCGCGCGCCACCCGACTACCCTGGCGGTGGTGCAGACGTCCCTGGTCGAGTGGCTGCGCGGGCAGGACGACGGGTTCCTCGCCGCGTTGCTCCGTGCGCGCCCGGACCTCGCCGTCCCCCCGCCCGGTGATCTCACGGTGCTGGCGACCCGGGCCTCCATCCGGGCGTCGGTGCAGCGTGCCTGTGAGGAGCTCGGCACGGTCGCGCTGACCGTGCTGGAGGCGCTCGTGCTGGCCGGTGCGACCCGCTCCCCGGTCGACGGGACGTCGGCGACGGCCGGTCCGCGCGGCTGGCTGGGCCCGGACGTCGACGGGCCGACCTTCACCGAGGGAGTCGCCCCGCTGCGGGACCGGGCTCTGGTGTGGGGCCCGGACGACGCGCTCTCCGCGGTCCCGGCCGCCGCCGAGGTGATCGGGCCGTTCCCGGCCGGGCTCGGCCGGGAGGTGGCGGGCCCGGCGGCCACCTCCGAACTGGACGCGCTGCTGGCCGACACCACACCCGAGGAACGCAAGGTGATCGAGGTGCTGGCCAAGGGGCCGCCGATCGGCCGCTCGCGCAGTGCCGGCGACGGGTCCGGCGCGGTCGGCGCGCTGGTCGCGCGCGGGCTGCTGCTGCGCCGCGACGCCGACACCGTGGAGCTGCCGCGGCAGGTCGCGCTCGCGCTGCGTGGCGACCGGCCGATGGGCCCGCTCGATCTGTCCCGGCCGGACGTCCCGCTGCGCGAGCGGGATCCGTCCGTGGTGGACGGCACCGGTGCCGGTGCGGCGCTGGAGTTCCTGCGCCGGGTCGATCTGGTGCTGGAGTTCCTGGCGGCCGACGGGCCGGGCGTGCTGCGGTCCGGTGGGTTCGGGGTGCGCGACCTGCGCCGGGCGGCGAAGGAGGCCGGCACCGACGAGGCGACGGCCGCGCTGATCCTGGAGATCCTGCACGGCGCCGACCTGATCGGGGAGAGCGAGTCGAGCACACCGGAGTGGCTCCCGACCCCCACCTCGGACATCTGGGGCAGCGCACCGGAGGAGTCGCGCTGGGCGGTGCTGGCCCGGACCTGGCTGGAGCTGCCCCGGCTGCCCGGCCTGGTCGGCCGCCGGGACGACGCCGACAAGCCGATCACCGCGCTCTCCGACGGGCCACGCAGGCCGCCGGCGCCGCGCGACCGGCGCCGGATCCTGCAGTCGCTCGCCGACCTGCCCGCGGGCACCTCGGTGGGTTCTGCACCGGACCTGGCCCGGATCCTGGCCTGGGCGGCGCCGCGGCGCGGTGGCCGGCTGCGCGACGAGCTGGTCGGCTGGACGGTCGCCGAGGCGACCACCATCGGCGTCGTGGCGCTCGACGCGCTGACCACCGCCGGACGGGTGCTGCTCGATCCGGCGACCCGGGAGGCCCGCAACCCGACCGCGGTGGCGGCCGCGCTGCACACGGCACTGCCCGCCCCGATCGAGGAGATCCTGCTGCAGGCCGACCTGACCGCGGTCGCGCCCGGCCGGCTGTCCGCCGACCTGGCGCACGAGCTGTCGTCGCTGGCCGAGGTCGAGTCGGCGGGCGGGGCCACCGTGTACCGGTTCACCGAGCGGAGCCTGCGTCGCGCGCTCGACACCGGCCGGACCGCTGAGGACGTGAAGGACGTCCTCGAGCGGCGGTCCCGGACGCCGGTCCCGCAGACCCTCACCTACCTGGTCGACGACGTCGCCCGGCGGCACGGCCGGCTGCGCGGTGCCGCCGTGGCCTGCTTCCTGCGTTCCGACGACGAGGTGCTGCTCTCCGAGGTGCTGGCCAAGGAGGGCACCGCGGAGCTGGGACTGCGCCGGATCGCGCCGACCGTGCTGGTCAGCTCGCTGCCGCTGGCCGAGGTGCTGGACGGGCTGCGGGCGGCCGGGTTCAGCCCGGCCGCGGAGGACGCCGGCGGCGCGGTGCTCGATCTGGCCGTCCGGGGCAGGCGGGCGGAGTCGCGGCGGCGCGGAGCGGCCCCGCGTACCGGGGCCGTCGGGAGCGACGGCACCGCCGACCGGACCGACGAGCTGGTGGAGCGGCTGCGGGCGGGGGACGCGCTCGCCGGGGTGCGGGACAGCGTCGTGGGCCGCCGGGAGGCCACCGGATCCACCGGGAACCTGGCGTCGTTGCAGGCGGCGGTGCGTGAGGGCCGGACCGTCTGGATCGGGTTCGTCGACAGCCACGGCGTCGCGGGCGATCGGGTACTCGCCCCCACCTCGGTGGGCGGGGGCGTGGTCGAGGGCCGCGACGCGCTCGACGGTGAGCTGCGCCGGATCCAGCTGCACCGGATCACGTCGATCGCGCCGGTGGAGCGTTAGTCAGCGGGCGCCGGCGGTCATCCGCTGGTGCATGGCGTGCTGGACCAGCGCGATCAGGGTCTCCTTGGTCGACTGCCGGTGCCGGGCGTCGCACACCACCATCGGGACCGCCGGATCGATCGACATCGCCTCCCGGACGTCCTCCAGCTCGTGCTGCAGGTGCCCGTCGAAGATGTTCACCCCGATCACGTAGGGCAGGTTGCGGTCCTCGAAGAAGTCGATCGCGGCGAACGAGTCGGCGAGCCGCCGGGTGTCCACCAGCACGACGGCGCCGATCGCGCCGCGGACCAGGTCGTCCCACATGAACCAGAAGCGCTGCTGGCCGGGCGTGCCGAACAGGTAGAGCACCAGGTCGGAGTCCAGCGAGACACGGCCGAAGTCCATCGCGACGGTCGTCGACCGCTTGTTGGGGGTGGCCGAGAGGTCGTCGTGCGACGCACTCGCCTCGGTCATCACCGCCTCGGTGGTCAGCGGCATGATCTCCGAGACCGATCCGACGAACGTGGTCTTGCCGACGCCGAACCCACCTGCCACGACGATCTTGGCCGACATCGTCGCGGCACGCGCGACGGGCCTGGGCGGCTGTGGCGGCTGTGGCCTAGAGCCGACGGAGTCCACTCAACACCCTTTCCATCAGCGCGAGGTCCGGCACGTTGCCGGGGGTGCTCGCGGTCTGGTGAACGGTCACCGTGCCGCTCGAGGCCATGTCCCCGAGCAGCACCCGGGCCACGCCCAGCGGAAGCGAGAGCAGCGCCGCGACCTCGGCGACCGAGCGGGTCTGCTCGGCCAGCAGGTCGGCGACGGTGCGGTGCTCCATCGGTAGCCGTTCGAGCTGGCTGCGGGCCCGGCTGCTGACCGAGACGAGGGTCTCGACGGCCAGCTCGTAACCCGATTTCGTGCGGCCACGGGTCCACGCGTAGGGCCGCACGAACGAGGCCCCACCGGCAGCGGGCGGGGGCGGCGTCGCCGCCGCGGGTCCCGGACCCGGGTACGAGGTGGCCGGGTCGCCGCGACTCGCGTCCCGCTCACCCGGGGTGGGCGGCAGCCCGTAGGCCGCCGACCCGCGGATCGGCTCGCCGATCGGCCCGGTCATCTCGGCGGGCGACGGCGGTGGCTCCTGCGCGGAGCCCTCCTCCGGCGCCTCGTCGTCGGCCCGGCCCCAACCCCATCGCCGCTTCCTGGGCTTGCGCTTGGAGTCCAGGCTGAACCCGTTCATGACGTCGGCGAACGTGGGCTCGGGCCCCTGCCCACCCGGGTCCTGTGTCATCGGATCTCACCTACCCTGGCCGATCCTGCTGCGATGGGGGTCATGACGTGTTCTCAGGGTCCGAAGGAGCCCTGCAGCTCCGCGCGGAGCTCCGGGGTGAGGAGCTGGCCGACCCGGTCGACCAGCAGCGTCATCTCGTAGCCGACCAGGCCGATGTCGCAGCTCGGCGACGCGAGCACCGCCAGGCAGGAACCGTCGCTGATGGACATCAGCAGCACGATCCCGCGGTCCATCTCGACCACGGTCTGCACCACACCGCCCGCGTCGAAGCAGCGGGCCGCACCCTGGGTCAGGCTGATCAGGCCGGATGCGACGGCTGCCAGCTGGTCGGCGCGGTCGCGGGGGAGCCGGTCCGACGCGGTGAGCAGCAGCCCGTCGGCCGACACCACGATCGCGTGCGCGACCCCGGGGACACGCTCTGCGAAGTTGGTGACCAACCAGCCGAAACGGCTCTGGCTGGGCTGTGCCTGCGGTGCCCTCACTGGTTCTCCTCAGGGTCGGACTGGTTCGTTCGGTCACCGGACGGCTCGGGGGTGCCGTCGGTCGTGGTACGTGAGGCGTACTGCCTGCTGGAAGCGCTCTCCCGGCCCTGGCGTACACCCTGCTGGTAGCTCGCCAGCCGGCCGCGCACGCTCTCCGCGTTGCGCGACTCGCCTGCCGGAGCGGGGCTGAGCACGGTGGATCCTGCCGCACTGCCGGGGAGCAACCGCGCGCGCGGTCGCCGCTTGGGCAGGCCGGCCGAGGTGGTCTCGTCCGCATCGTCGGTCCCGGTCTCCTCGCCGGCGACCTCGCGGGCCTGCCGCCAGGCGTCGTCGGCGGGGGAGGAGAAACCGCCTCCCGTACCGGGCTGCCCGGACGGCGCATCGGGCTGCACGGCCGGGCCGTCGGCCTGGGCGGGCGAGCCGTCCTGCCAGCGGACCGGCACCGAGCGGTTCGAACGGAACCACGCCGAGGCGATGTCGTCGAAGATCGGCGTGGTCTGGCTCATGTCGAAGCCGTTCTGCGACCGGGCCGCTTCCAACGCTCCCGGGCGACGCAGCTGGCCGCGGTCGCCCTCGACCGGCACCTTCGGCGCGAACAGCTCGTCCTGGGTCGGCCCCGGACGTCCGGCGGGGGGCCCGCCGTCGACCGGGCCGCGCGCGGTGACCTGCCGCTTGGGCAGCGGGGCACCGTTCGGGGCGTGCGTGGGCGGGCCGTCCGGGCGCTGCGCGGGGCCGCCCCGTCCGGGGCCCGGCGAGGGCCGGCGGGTGGGCAGTGCCGCACCGGGCATCACCGGTCGCGGCGACGGGCCGGGCCGGACGCCGTTCGGGCGGGTTCCGGGCGGGCCACCCATCGGCTCCCGGCCCGAGGGCCGGACCGTGGGGATCGAGGTGGTCGCGGTCGAGGCGTCGTCGGGCGCCTCGGGACCGGCCTCGGGCCCTGCATCCGGCCTGCTGCCCGGCCTGATGTCCGGCGCCGTGCCGGGCACGGCAGCAGCACCAGCAGCACCAGCAGCAGCGGCCGGGGCGTTCTGACCCTCGGCCTCGCCCTCGGCGTCCGGGCCGGGCGTGGCTGCCGTCGGCTGCCCGGTCCCGGCGGGCGCGTCGGCGGTACCGGCGGCGACGGCGTCGCTCCTGGTGTCGCCCCCGGTGCCGTACGCCGTGTCGTCTGCCGTGTCGTCTGCGGCGGCGCCTGCTGTGTCGGCTGTGGTGTCGCTGTCGTCCCGGCTGTCCGCGGACCGGTCGGAGTCGGCGACGGTCGCCTCGTCCGCGTCGGCGGTGTCCCCGCGCGTCTCGGCGGCCTCGAGTGTGGTCTCCGCCGCGGCCCCGGTACCGGCGACAGCCGCTGCGGGAGTCTCCTCGCCGTCGCGGGCTGTGTCGTGGGCTCCGGCGTCCTGGCCGCTGCCGTTGGGATCGCTGCCGTTGGGATCGCTGCTGTTGAGACCGCTGCCGGGGAGATCGCCGTCATGGACGTCGCCGTCGTGGCTGTCGCTGCCGTCGCGGTCACCGTCGGCCGCGGCGGGCGGCGGGCCGTCACCGGTGGCGGCGTCCATGACGACGGTGTCGTCGAGGTCGCGCTCACCGGAGCGGGCCGCGGCCGCAGCCGCGAACGCACCACCGAGTCCGAGGGCGGCCGCGGGGCCCACGCCGGAGCGCTCCGGCGTGTCCTGGTCCTCGGGGGTGGTCGCGTCGGACTCGGCCCCGGCGGGGTCCTCGTCCGGGCCGGGCTCGTCGTCGTCACCGGTGGAGACCGGCGGCGTGCCGGGCCGGTCCGGCCCGGGGCCCTGCGGCGGGAGGCCGCCGCCGGCCGGGGTGTCGCCGGTGCCGGTGGCCGATCCGCCGGTGGCCGTGTCGTCGATGGGGGTGAAGACGTCGGCCGGGGTGCGCCCCTCGGTCGCCGGTGCCTCCGGGGACGGCGCGAACGCCTGCAGCCCGGTCGGGGCGGCCCCGTTCGGCGCGATCTCCGTCCCGTTCACCGCATCACCGGCGGCTTCCGGGGCGTTCTTGCGCAGTGACGAACCCGGCCGCCGGGTCGGCAGTGCCGCGGCGGAGCCGTTGCGGGACCCGCCGGTGACGGTGCTGCCGGCCTCGAACGTCGGGGTCAGCGGCCCGTCGGAGCCGGCGACCATCGACGGCAGCGACCCACCGCGGCCTGCGCCGTTGACCGCGACCCGGCGGTCGCCGGCCTCCGGCGCCGGGCGCGGGGTGGCGGGCTCCGGCGGCTCCGGGGCGGGCGGGAGCTGTGCCTGCGGGGGCTGCTGGACCGGCGCCGGGAAGGCGGCGGGGCCACCGTCGCGGCGCGGCTCGGGCAGCTGTGCCGAGGGCACGAGATTCGTCGGGACGGTCACCGAGGCGCTCAGCCCGCCGGATCCACCCCCGATGGCCGCCGATGCCAGCCGGACACCGATCCGGTGCCGCGCGGCGAGCCGGCCGACCACGAACAGCCCCATCCGGCGCGACGCCGAGACGTCGACCTCGGCCGGGCCGGAGAGCCGCTGGTTCGCGTCGGACAGCTCGGCGTCGAGCATGCCGACACCGCGGTCGGAGATCTCGATCAGCAGCGACTCGTCGGCGGTCCGGGTCGTGCTCATGACGACCTGGGAGTCCGGCGGGGAGAAGTTCGTCGCGTTGTCCAGCAGCTCGGCCAGCAGGTGCACGAGGTCGTTCGCGGCGCGACCGGCGATCGTGGCGTTCGGCGGGGTCTGGACGACGACCCGCTGGTACTGCTCGACCTCGGACACCGCGGCCCGCAGCACGTCCACCACCTGCACCGGCGCCACGTTCCGCTTGGCGAGATCGGTGCCGGCGAGCACCAGCAGGTTCTCGCTGTTGCGTCGCATACGGGTCGCGAGGTGGTCGAGCTGGAACAGGTTGGACAGCTGGTCCGGGTCCTGCTCGTTGCTCTCCAGCTGCTCGATCAGCTGCAGCTGGCGCTCGACGAGCGCCTGCGAGCGCCGGGACAGGTTGACGAACATGCTGTTGACGTTCTGTTGCAGCGCGACCTGGTCGGCCGCCAGGCGGATCGCCTGGCCGTGCACCGCGTCGAACGCCCTGGCGACCTCGCCGATCTCGTCCCGGCTGTCCAGCGGCACCGGCTCCACCAGCGCGTTCGGCGCCTGGCCGGAGCGCATACCCTCGACCGCGGCCGGGAGCTTGCGCTCCGCGACGTCCAGCGCCGAGGTACGGAGCAGCCGCAGCGAGCGGACCATCTGCCTGCCCAGCAGCAGGATGATGCCGCCGGTGAGCAGCAGGGTCAGCATCAGCAGCACCGAGTTGAGGCCCGCGGTGTTGCCCGCCTGCTCCGCGGCGGCGTTCCGCTGGCCGACGAACGCCTGTTCCGCGGCCTGCGTCGACTCGTCGACCGCCTGCGTCGAACGGTCCACCGCGGCGTTCCACGCGGCCGCGTCGACCTGCGGCGCCTGACCGGCGGGAGTGGCGAGGACCTGGTCGCGCAGCGCGGTCCGCTCGGTGTCGGCCGGTCCGGCGGCGAAGTCGCCGAACGCGCCGGCCTGGTCCTGGGGCAGCGCGAGCGCGACGTCACCGGCGGCGGTCCGGAAGGCGGCCTCGGCGGAGTTCATCAGGGCCCGCTGGGCCTCGTCGAGCTGTCCGGACGCGAGCGCGCCGTTCACGACCGTGCGCTCCAGCTGGAGCGACTCGCGGGCGGTCGCACCGGCGGCGATCGCGGTGGTCAGACCGGCCGTGTCGGCGGTCTGCAGACGGCCGACCAGTGCCCGGTCCAGCGCGAGTGTGCGCTGCACGATCGAGGTGTAGCGGGTGGTCACGTCGGCAGCGGGGGTCGGGCCGTCCGCGACCTGCGAGCGGATCACCGGGAGCTGGCCCAGCGTCGTCTCGGCCTGCCGGCGGGCGGTGGCCAGCTGCGGCTCCTGCTCCTCCGCGGCGTCGAGCTGCGCGGTGGTCTCCCGCAGTGCCTCGTCGGTCGTGGCCTGCGCGCCGTCGATCTGCGCGCGGTCCCCGAGCCGGTTCCCGGCGACGAAGGTGGCGGCCACGTCCCGTTCCGCCTGCAACGCCCCGGTGAGCGTGTCGATCTGCCGGTGGACGTCCACCAGGCCACTCCCGCGGCCGAGCTCCTCGGCGACGTTGGCCTGGTCGACGACCCGGATCGCACCGATGCTCAGCGCGAGCACCGTCGGAACCAGGCCCACGACCACCAGCTTGGTGACCAGGCTCCAGTTCCGGGGGTCGAGTCGCTCCGAGAGGGTGCTCGGGCGTTCCGTGTTGGTCACGGTGGTCACGGCGAGGTCTCCCTGTCGGTCTCCGGTCCGGGCACGGGCATGGGCGCTCCCGGGTGGTCCCGGCGGTCGGCGGGCGGCCGGGGCGGCCGTGTGGCGTCGCGGAGGGGGAGCATCAGCGGGTCCGGTGCGCCTTTCGGGTCACGACGGACCCTCCCGACCGTCTCCGCGCCGACACGGATGCGGCGGTTGCCGCGCTCCGGGGGAACCGGGCGGATATGATCGTGCAGGGTCTCGTCTGTGCAGGACGGACGGCTCAGGAGTCTAGCCCCCATGACGGGGTGGTCCCGAGCGGCGTAGCGGCCCTCACCGTCCGATCACGTGACGTGACGCACGTCGACCGCTCGTCTCCGCTCGTCGCCCGGCGGTCTTGCACTGCTCCGATTTCCGACGTCGAAGGGATCCGTTCCGTGACCGACGGTCCACTGATCGTGCAATCCGACAAGACCCTTCTGCTCGAGGTCGACCACCCGGACTCGGCGGAGGCGCGGGCGGCGATCGCCCCGTTCGCCGAGCTGGAGCGGGCCCCGGAGCACGTGCACACCTACCGGGTCACCCCGCTCGCGCTGTGGAACGCGCGTGCCGCCGGTCACGATGCGGAGCAGGTCGTCGACGCGCTCGTCCGGTGGGCCCGCTACCCGGTGCCCCAGCCGCTGCTGGTCGACGTGGTCGACACGATGGGCCGCTACGGGCGGCTGCAGCTGTCCAACCACCCCACCCAGGGGCTGGTGCTGACGGCGCTGGACCGCGCGGTGCTGGAGGAGATCCTCCGGCAGAAGAAGATCAGCCCGATGCTGGGCACCCGGGTCGACGACGACACCGTCGTGGTCCACCCCTCCGAGCGGGGCAGGCTCAAGCAGGCGCTGCTCAAGGTCGGCTGGCCCGCGGAGGACCTGGCCGGCTACGTCGACGGTGAGGCGCACCCGATCGACCTGGTGCAGGACGACTGGACGCTGCGCGACTACCAGCAGCAGGCGGTGGACGGGTTCTGGGACGGCGGCTCGGGTGTGGTCGTGCTGCCCTGCGGCGCGGGCAAGACCCTGGTCGGTGCGGCCGCGATGGCCCGCGCCGGGGCGACCACGCTGATCCTGGTCACCAACACGGTCGCCGGGCGGCAGTGGAAGCGGGAGCTGGTGGCCAGGACGTCGCTCACCGAGGACGAGATCGGTGAGTACTCCGGGGAGCGCAAGGAGATCCGCCCGGTCACGATCGCCACGTACCAGGTCGTCACGCGCAAGACCAAGGGCGAGTACCGGCACCTGGAGCTGTTCGACTCCCGGGACTGGGGTCTGGTCGTCTACGACGAGGTGCACCTGCTGCCGGCCCCGGTGTTCCGGATGACGGCGGACCTGCAGTCCCGTCGCCGGCTCGGGCTCACCGCGACGCTGGTCCGGGAGGACGGCCGCGAGGGCGACGTGTTCTCGCTGATCGGCCCGAAGCGCTACGACGCGCCGTGGCGGGACATCGAGGCGCAGGGCTGGATCGCCCCGGCCGAGTGCATCGAGGTGCGGGTCACGCTGACCGACGCCGAGCGGATGACCTATGCGACGGCCGACTCGGAGGAGCGGTACCGGTCGGCGGCGACGGCGCGCACCAAGCTGAACGTCGTCCAGGCGATCCTGGACCGGCACCGCGGCGAGCCGACCCTGGTCATCGGCGCCTACCTCGAGCAGCTCGAGGAGCTGGGCGAGAAGCTGGACGCGCCGATCGTGCAGGGCTCGACCCGCAACCGGGAGCGGGAGCGGCTGTTCGACCAGTTCCGCAACGGCGAGATCGACCGGCTGGTCGTCTCCAAGGTCGCGAACTTCTCCATCGACCTGCCGGAGGCGACGGTCGCGGTGCAGGTCAGCGGCACCTTCGGGTCCCGCCAGGAGGAGGCGCAGCGGCTCGGTCGGCTGCTGCGTCCCAAGGGCGACGGCCGGCAGGCGCACTTCTACTCGGTCGTCTCCCGGGACACCGTGGACACCGACTACGCGGCGCACCGGCAGCGGTTCCTGGCCGAGCAGGGCTACGCCTACCGGATCGTGGACGCCGACGACCTGCTCGGTCCGGCGCTCCCGGACGCCGGCTGACCGGCACACCGACCCGGGGCGAGCGGGTCCGGCGTCCCTGAGCCCGGGGGTTCGGGGTCCGGGTCGGTCTCCGGGTCGATCCGGAGTCCGCGGGGCCGGGCGCCGGGCAATCTCTGATGCATGGACACCACCGCGCAGAACACCACAACGCAGAACACCACAACGCAGAACACCGCAGGCAGCACCTCCGATCCGGCCGCCGGCCCCGAGCCCACCACCGGCCCCGATGCCGGTACGGCAACCGGTACGACCCCGCCCCGCACGGACGGCGCCGCGGGCACCGCGACCCCCGGCGTCGGCGAGCGGCTGGCCTCGTTCCGGCTGCGCCGCAGCGCCACCGACAAGATGCTCGCCGGGGTCTGTGGCGGGCTGGCCGCGGACCTGGGAGCCGACCCGGCCCTGCTCCGGATCCTCTTCCTGGTGGCGACCCTGGCCACCGGCGGCGCCGCGGCGCTGATCTACCTGGCCATCTGGCTGATCGCGCCGGTCGGGTGAGGCCGGTGCCGCCGGGCGCCGGACGGGAGACCGGTCGGCTCGGCGACGACGACTCGACGGGCCGGCGGACCGCCCGTCGGCCCGGTCGTCACCGGCGGCGGCGACCCGACCAGTTGGCGAGGCGCTCGGTCGGACCGGCGCCGGGCGCCGGATCGACCACCGCCGCGAAGGGAACCGGTCCGCCGCGCGGCTCGGCCGGGAGCAGGACTCGTGCCGCGGCGAGCGCCGCGGCCGCGAGGTCCGGGTCGGCCTCCGGGTTCTGCCCGGTCGCGACGGCGAGGTCCCAGCCGTGCACCAGCGTCTCGTTGAGGAAGGCCCACAGCGCGACGCGAACGGGAACCTCGCCGAACGCGAGCCGGACGGTCCGATCGAGCGGGACCTCCCCGCCCGGTGCCGACCAGGCGGCGCGGAGCGCGGCGGCCTCGGCCACGTAGGCGGTGGCCGGATCGGGCAGGACGTCTTCGCTGACCAGCGGTGCGGCCATCGGGTCGGTGCCGGCGGCGATCGCCGCCGGACGGCGCACCGTGGTCACCAGGTGCGCGAGCAGTGTGCGGGTGTCGAACCCGTGGCACGGTGTCGGATCGGCCATCCGGTCGTGCGGAACCGCGCCGGCCAGCGCGGCGACCCAGTCCAGGGCCCGGAAGTAGAGCGGCCGCGGGTCCCCGGCCGGGATCTCGGGAGCGATGGTGGACGTCGTCTCGTTCGTCATGACGACGACCCTGTCGCCGAATCACGACATCTCCTGTCAGGTATGGCCACGCCGTCCGATGTCTCTGCCGGATGTCGCTGCCGGATGTCGCTGCCGGATTGTCTCCGCCGGATGTCTCTGCCGGGCCTCTCTGGAACGCTCGGAGCCGTGCGCGCGGATCGACTGCTCTCGCTGGTGCTGCTGCTGCGGTACCGGGGCCGGATGACCGCTGCCGACCTGGCCGCCGAGCTGGAGGTGTCGGAGCGGACCGTGCTGCGCGACGTCGAGGCCCTGTCCGTCGCCGGCATCCCGGTCTACGCCGAGCGTGGCCGCTACGGAGGTTTCGCCCTGCTGCCGGGCTTCTCCATCGATCTCACCGGCCTCACCCCTGGCGAGGCGGTGGCTCTACTGACCTCGGGATCGTCCGCGACATCCGGTGCGCTCGGCCTGCACAGCGAATTCTCGTCGGCCATCCGGAAAGTGGTGGCGGCCATGCCGGACCGGGCGCGTGCCGAGGCCGTCGGTGCGGCGGAACGGGTGCTGGTCCGGCAGGGCGGGCTGCTGCGCGATCCGGCGGATCCCGGTCCCGTCCCGGTCCTGACCGCCGTCCAGCAGGCGGTGTTCGGTGGTACCCGGCTACGGATGCGCTACCGGCCCGGCGGCCCGGCCGGTACGGACGGCCCAGCCGGCGCGGGCCGGGGTGGGGCGACCGAGCGTGTCGTCGACCCGATCGGACTCGTCCAGGCGTCCGGGCGCTGGTATCTGCTGGCGCTGCGCGACGGCGTGGATCGCACCTACCGGGTGTCCCGGATCGAGGCGGCCGAGCCGCTGGACGAACCGGCGCACCGCCCCGACGGCGTCGATCTGGAGGAGCTGTGGCTGCGCAGGAGGGCCGACTTCCGGAGCCGGCACCCGGGAGTGCGGGTCCGGTTGCGGCTGCCAGTCGCGCGGCGTGAACGGCTGGAGCCGATGACCGTCGAGTCGGAGTGCGCGTCCGGCGACGTCCTGGAGGTCACAGCGGCGTTCGGGGATCTGCGGCACGCCGCTGCGTCGATCTGGTCGCTGGTCCCGGAGATCGAGGTGCTGGAGCCCGCCGAGCTGCGCGCCGCGTTGCACGCACGGGCTGTCGCGGCAGCTGCGGCGCTCGCCCCTGCGGCGGCCACGACACCTCGCACCGGCCTGTGCCCGGAGCCGGGTGCCGGGCCGGGCACGGAGCTCGCGGGCCCGCGTCCGTCCGCGCACTGAGGCACATCGCGGTCCGCACACGCCGCGAGGGCGGCACCGGTGAACCGGTACCGCCCTCGCGGATGGTGCAGTGCTGGGTGGGGCCTGGATCAGAAGTCCATGCCGCCCATGCCGCCGGTCGGGTCGGCGGGGGCGCCGCCGCCCTTCTCCGGCTTGTCGGCGATGACCGCCTCGGTGGTCAGGAACAGCGCCGCGATCGAGGCTGCGTTCTGCAGCGCCGAGCGGGTGACCTTGGCCGGGTCGATGATTCCGGCCTTGACCAGGTCCTTGTACTCGCCGGTGGCGGCGTCGAGGCCCTCACCGGTCGGCAGGTTGCGGACCTTCTCCGCCACGACGCCGCCCTCGAGGCCGGCGTTGATGGCGATCTGCTTGAGCGGAGCCTCCAGCGCGACCTTGACGATGTTCGCGCCGGTGGCCTCGTCACCGTCCAGGCCGAGGCCCTCGAACAGGCCGGCACCGGCCTGGATCAGGGCGACGCCGCCGCCGGCGACGATGCCCTCCTCGACGGCCGCCTTGGCGTTGCGGACGGCGTCCTCGATGCGGTGCTTGCGCTCCTTGAGCTCGACCTCGGTGGCCGCGCCCGCCTTGATGACAGCGACGCCACCGGCCAGCTTCGCGAGGCGCTCCTGGAGCTTCTCGCGGTCGTAGTCGGAGTCGGTGCGGTCGATCTCGGCGCGGATCTGGGCGACCCGGCCGGCGATCTGGTCGGCGTCACCGGCGCCGTCGACGATGGTGGTCTCGTCCTTGGTCACCACGACCTTGCGGGCGGTGCCCAGCAGCGACAGGTCGGCGGTGTCGAGCTTGAGGCCGACCTTCTCCGAGATGACCTCGCCACCGGTGAGGATGGCCATGTCGGCCAGCATCGCCTCGCGGCGGTCACCGAAGCCCGGCGCCTTGACGGCCACGGACTTGAAGGTGCCACGGATCTTGTTGACGACCAGGGTGGCCAGGGCCTCGCCCTCGACGTCCTCGGAGATGATCGCCAGCGGCTTGCCCGACTGCATGACCTTCTCCAGCAGCGGGAGCAGGTCCTTGACCGTCGAGATCTTGGACGAGACGAGCAGGACGTAGGGGTCCTCGAGCTCGACCTCCATCCGCTCGGCGTCGGTCACGAAGTAGGGCGAGATGTAGCCCTTGTCGAAGCGCATGCCCTCGGTGAGCTCGAGCTCGAGCCCGAAGGTCTGCGACTCCTCGACCGTGATGACGCCTTCCTTGCCGACCTTGTCCATCGCCTCGGCGATGAGCTCGCCGATCTGCTTGTCGGCGGCGGAGATCGACGCGGTGGCCGCGATCTGCTCCTTGGTCTCGACCTCCTTGGCGCTCTTCAGCAGCGCCTGGGAGACGGCCTCGGTGGCCTTCTCGATGCCGCGCTTGAGCGACATCGGGTTCGCGCCGGCGGCCACGTTGCGCAGGCCCTCACGGACCAGCGCCTGGGCCAGCACGGTGGCGGTGGTGGTGCCGTCACCGGCGATGTCGTCGGTCTTCTTGGCGACCTCCTTCACCAGCTCGGCGCCGATCTTCTCCCAGGAGTCCTCGAGCTCGATCTCCTTGGCGATCGACACACCATCGTTGGTGATGGTCGGCGCGCCCCACTTCTTCTCCAGGACGACGTTGCGGCCCTTCGGGCCCAGCGTCACCTTGACGGCGTCGGCGAGGGTGTTCATGCCCCGCTCGAGGCCCCGACGGGCCTCCTCGTCGAACGCGATCTGCTTCGCCATGGGGGTGTTGCCCTCCGATAGAGGTGAGTCGAGTGATCGGGTGCGGTGCCCGCGACGGACGGCCGGCTACCCTGCGCCGGCCTCACCGACCCGACCTGGCACTCCACGGACACGAGTGCCAGTGGGTGCTGTGCCCGTTTCTAGCACTCGGGTGTGGTGAGTGCAAGCGACGGGGTCCGAATGCCGGCCGCCCGGCCGCGGGGGCAGGATGACCCCATGACCACCGCACCCACCTGGTCGAACTCCGGTCCGCGATCGGTTGCCGAGCACGCCGCCGCGATCGCCGCGCTGCTCCCGCCGACCGGCGTGGAGCGGGTCCCGCTGGCGGAGGCGAGCGGGCGGGTGCTGGCCGAGGACATGACCGCCGGCGTGGCGCTGCCGCCGTTCGACAACTCCGCGATGGACGGTTACGCGGTGCGGGCCGCCGAACTCACCGGCGCATCGGACGACACCCCGGTGACGCTGCCGGTCGCCGAGGACATCCCGGCCGGGCGCACGTCGGTGCCGCCGCTGGCGCCGGGCACGGTCGCCCGGATCATGACCGGCGCGCCGCTCCCGGGGGGCGCCGACGCGATCGTGCCGGTCGAGCGGACCGACGGCGGGACCGAGCGGGTGCGGATCTCCGCCGCGCCCGATTCCGGCGCCTACGTCCGCCGGGAGGGCGAGGACACGACCGCCGGGGCGGTACTGTTGCGCGCCGGCACGGTGCTCGCGGCGCCGCAGATCGGACTGGCCGCCGCGGTCGGCCGCCCGGACCTCGCGGTGCACCGCCGGCCGCACGTGCTGGTCCTGTCCACCGGCTCGGAGCTGGTCGCCCCCGGCGAGCCGCTCGCACCGGGGCAGATCTACGAGTCCAACGGGACGATGCTCGCGGTCGCCGTCCGGGAGGCGGGCGCGACCGCGGAGCTGCTCTCGTTCGTCCCGGACGACGTCGACCGCTTCCGTGCGGTGCTGGCCGAGCGGATCATCGCGTCGCCTGCCGCCACGCGCCCCGATCTGGTCCTGACCTCCGGCGGGGTGAGCGCCGGGGCCTACGAGGTCGTGAAGGACGCGATGACCGGCCACGGTGTCCGGTTCGGGAAGGTCGCGATGCAGCCCGGCGGTCCGCAGGGCTGCGGACGGCTGGATCTCGGTGAGGTGTCCGTCGCGGTAGCGACGCTGCCCGGCAACCCGGTCAGCTCCCTGGTGTCGTTCGAGGCGTTCGTGCGGCCCGCGCTGCGGGCCGCGATGGGACATCCGGCCCCGCACCGCCCGGTGGTGACCGTCCGGCTGTCGGGGGAGCTGTCGTCCCCGGCGGACAAGCGGCAGTTCCGGCGCGGCGTGCTGGACGCGACCACCGGGACGGTCGCGGAGATCGGTTCCACCGGCTCGCACCTGATCGCGGCGCTGGCCCGCGCCGACTGCCTGATCGACGTACCCGCGGACGTGACGACGGTGGCCGACGGATCACCCGTCGCGGCCTGGTTGATCGAGCCGTAGGCGACCCCTGATCGCGCCGAACGGTCGCCGGTGGCCGGGGTGGCGTCCGGCGTGACGTTGCCGCAGGACTGCGCTCTGCGATGGGGTGTCACCCGCCCGGCGCCAGGGCTGGGCTGAAAGTGTGTCCCACATCATAGGCAGACGGGGCAACGATCTCACCGCGAGCGACGTCTATCCGTGTAGGCGTTCGGCCGAAAGAGGTAGATCACGGTGGACATCCATCGTGATCTGGACTGCCGGTCGTCGGGGAGGAATACTTTTGTCGTGAAGGGGTAACCCCTTCACAGCACAGGACCCACCGCCCGTCGCTGGGGAGCGGACGAGCGGTTCCAAGGCCGGGGTCGTCGTCTCGGGGGACGGCGGCCCCGGCCCTTTTCCTGCCCGGGAGCGGGCGATCGTGCCAGTGCGCCGTCGCCGGTCCGCACGGGGGTGCGGTCGTCCCGCCGGACGAGGGCCGTCGGGCCCCGCGTAGCGTGGCGATCCCCAACCGGATCATCAGGAGCCGACGACCCGCCATGGCCGAAGGAACCGGGACCTCGCCGACCCACATCGTTCGTCTGGTCCGCGACGCGATCCCGCCGATGCACCCAGGGGGCCGGCCGATCGTCGCCGCGGTCGCGCTCGTCGCCGCCGGGGTGCGCGCACTCAGCGGCCGGGGCGCGCTGCCCGGGCTGCTCGCGACCGGCGCCACCGCGCTGTTCTTCCGGGATCCGGTGCGGACCCCGACCCAGCGGCCGGGCGCGGTGCTCGCGCCCGCCGACGGCACCGTCGCGACCGTCACCGAGGTCGTCCCGCCCGCCGAGCTCGACCTGCCACGGGTGCCGCACCCGCGGGTGTCGATCTTCCTGACGGTGCTGGACGTGCACGTGCAGTGGGTACCGGTGCACGGACGCGTCGTCGGCGTCCGCTACGAACCGGGCAGGTTCCTCTCCGCCGACCTGGACAAGGCGAGCGAGGACAACGAGCGCAACGCGATCACCTTCCACGCCGCCAATGCCGGGTTCCGGGTCGGTGTCGTGCAGATCGCAGGCCTGCTGGCCCGCCGGATCGTCTGCGGGCTGTCGACGGGCGACGAGGTCGCGGCCGGCGAGCGGTTCGGCCTCATCCGGTTCGGCTCCCGGGTCGACACCTACCTCCCTCCGGGGACACTGCCGCTGGTCCGGCCGGGCCAGCGCACCGTCGGGGCCGAGACCGTGCTCGGTGTCGTCCCGGCGGAGGGCTGAGCGGATGACGATCGGGCCTCCGGAGAAGGGGTACCCGGCCGGCGTGCGACTGCTGCCCAACGCGGTCACCGTGCTCAACCTGTGCGCGGGCCTGTCCGCCGTCTATTTCGCCCTGCAGGGCCGGTTCGACATGGCCATCGGCGCGGTGCTCGCGGCGGCGCTCTGCGACGCCCTGGACGGCGGCCTCGCCCGCCTGCTCGACGCCTCCAGCCGGATCGGCGCCGAGCTGGACTCGCTCGCCGATCTGGTGTCGTTCGGCGTCGCACCGGCGCTGGTGATCTACATCTGGGCGTTCGAGGACACCCGGGCCGGCTGGATCGTCGCGCTGGTGTTCGCCGTCTGCATGGCGCTGCGGCTCGCCCGGTTCAACACCCTGCTCGACGACGACCAGGCCCCGCCGTTCGCGCGGGAGTTCTTCGTCGGTGTCCCGGCGCCGGCCGCGGCCATGACGGCAGGCATCCCGCTCTACCTGTGGCTGCACCTGGGGCCCGGCTGGTGGTCGGCCGAGCCGGTGGTCGCGGTCTGGGCGCTGTTCACCGCCGGTCTGATGGTCAGCCGGATCCCGACCGTGTCGCTCAAGACGGTCCGGGTCCCGCAGCGGGCGATCGCCCCGCTGCTCGTCGGTGTCGGGGTGATCGCGGCGGCACTGTTCACGGTGCCCTTCCTCGGCATCACGATCGCCGCGACCGGCTACCTGCTGCTGCTTCCCTACACCGCGTACCGGTACCGCTGGCTGGCCCGGCACCCGGAGGCGTGGGACGTCCCGACGCGCCAGCGCCGGGCCGTCGCCCGGGCGGCCCGCTCGGCCCGGCACCTCGGCCTCCGGCCACCGCTGCGCCGCCGGGTCGCCGGCCGGGCCGGCGCGATGGCGCGGGGGGTCCGGCGCAGGCTGGACCCGGACGGCGCCGCCCGCCGGGAGAACGGCCGTGCGGACGCCGGGCGTGCGGACACCGGCCGGGCGGGCAACGGACGGGCGGTGCACGGTCCGGGGGTCGCCCCGGCCCCCCGCGGGTCCGGGCGCCGCCTCGGGCTGCGCCGCCGCTGACCACTAGCGTGATGCGGGTGGGAGACCCCTCGCTGACCCTGGTCGCACGCCTGGCCCCGGCGGCCACCGACGCCCGTCGCGGGGTGATCCGGCTGCATCCCGAGGTGCTCGCCGGGCTCGGCCTGCGCTCCTGGGACGCGGTGACCCTCACCGGCTCCCGGCGGACGGCGGCGCTCGCCGTCGCGGGTGACGCCGCGACACCGCACGGCCAGGCCGTGCTCGACGACGTGACCCTGTCCAACGCCGGCCTGACCGACGGCGCCGCGGTCGTCGTCGCGCCGGCGGCGGTCTCGGCGGCCAGGGAGGTCCGGCTGATCGGCTCCCGGCTCGCGACCGCGACCGTCGGCCCGGCCACGCTGCGGCTCGCGCTGATGGGGAAGGTACTGGTCCGGGGGGACGCCGTCTCGCTGCTGCCGCAGGACATCGCCCCGCCGCCCGGCGCCGACGTGCACTCGGTGCGCCGCGCGCTGACCACGGCGGTCGGTGGCGCGTGGACCTCCGAGCTGCTGACCGTGGCGATCGCCGACCCGGACGGCGGCCCGGTGGTCGTGGCGCCGTCCACCGTGGTCGGCTGGCAGGGCGGCGCGGACACCGGGACGATCGCGGTGCAGGCCGGCCGGGGCGCCGCGACCGCCACGGCCGGGCCGGGCGGCGTGGGCGGCGCGACCGGGTCCCCGGCAGGCGCCCCCGCCAGGGGCTTCGCCTCAGCCGGCACCGCCGCCGGGCCCGGGGCTGCCGGGAACGGGGCTGCCGGGAACGGGGCGGCGCCGGAGACCGGACCACCGCCGCTGTCGATCGACGACCTGGCCGCGAACGAGCCCGTCGCCCGGCGGCTCCTGGACTGGCTGGAGCTGATGTTCCGCCGTCCCGAGCTGCTCACCCGGCTCGGCGGGGACGCGCGGCTCGGCGTGCTCGTCAGCGGCCCGGAGGGCGTGGGCAAGGCGACGCTGGTGCGCAGCGCCGGCGCCGCGGCCGGGG